>NZ_SUMG01000001.1:0-300000 GCF_009910325.1 Isachenkonia alkalipeptolytica | reverse complement strand
ATATAATAGTTTTTGATTAAGTCCATTATACAAGGAAGTCTTGCTGAATATTTGATTAATTGTTAAGCGGTTTACTTTTACAGATAAACGGTCACTATTGTCAGCTAAACCGTATCCTAATTCTGGATATTCATCTTTTTCTTAAAGCTCTTGCTTCTGCTTCGACTCACTGGAATCAGATTATCCGGTCTCTCCTTCACTTTTATCTGCAGTGAGTTGTTAAACCAGTAAACCACTTCCTCAATCTTTTCCAAGTTCACAAGAAAGCTTCGATGGATTCGAAAAAAAGGAGGATCCGGTAATTTAGTTTCCCACTCCGTCAACGTAAAGTTAGAAGAAAAATCCCCTTTACTGGTTACCACTTTCGTATTCCCTTCTTCAGTTTCAATATAAATGACTTCTTCAATATCCAAAACATACAACCGGTCCTCTCGCTCCAATGTCAGTTTTTTAGACTGATGTTTTTCTTGAAGATGTTCCTTTAACAGACGCTGTACCGAGGAAATCGGGTTTTCCAGAGCTTTTTTCCCCTTTTCCCGGTATTCTTTTTCGATCCGTAGTAAGGTCTTTTCAAACCTTTGATCATCGATGGGCTTCAATAAATAATCAACAGCGGCGTAGTCAAAGGCTTTTAAGGCATATTCGTCGAAGGCAGTAACGAATACGATTTTCGAAGGATATTTTCTCAATACCATCTCTTCTGCAATTTCCAAACCCGTCATATCCTGTAGCTGAATATCCAAAAACACCACGTCGAAGGTTCTTCCCTTCAAAAAATTTAGGGCTTCCTCACCGCTTTTCGCTTCTTCTATGGACAACTCGATGCTATTATAATCCTGAAGAAGGGCGCGAAGCTGTTTCCGCGCTGGCATTTCATCGTCCACGATTAAAATTTCCATACTCCGCCTCCTTATATAATATGTTTATGGCTATTATGCTCCCAGTGGGAAGCGAACTTCCACTTGGGTTCCTTTTCCTTTGGAACTTTGAATTTTCATTCCGTAATCTTCTCCATATAGAGTGGTTAAGCGTTTGTGGATATTGATCAATCCTACGGAGGTTCGCTGTCCTTCCCTTGGGTTTTCCTTCAACAGTTCAGGAATTCTTGTCGTTGAGATGCCTGTGCCGTTATCTTCAATTCGAACCAGATAATCTTCATTTCTGATCAACGAGGAGATTTTCACAATTCCCCCATCCGATTTAGGAAGAATACCATGAACCACGGCATTTTCCACAATCGGTTGCAAAATTAACGGCGGAACCCTTACCCCGTCGCCGGTATGAAGATCGTACTCCACTTTCAGTCGGTCTCCGAACCTTGCCTCTTCAATTTCCAAATAGGACTGAATATGAGAGATTTCCTGGTCAAAGTCCACGAGTTCTCCTTGGGTGGAAAGGCTTTTTCGAAAGAGCACCGCCAGGGAGTTTAATAGACCCTTGGCCCGTTTGCCGTCAAAGAGCATGAAGGATTGGATCGTGTTGATGGCATTGAAAAGAAAATGGGGATTGATCTGAGCCTGCAGGGCCCGTAGCTCCGCATCTACCAGGAGCTTTTCCTGGGCTTCCACCCGGCTGACTTCAATTTGGGTGGAGAACAGCTGAGCAAGCCCCAGGGCCAGTTTTTCATCCAAATGGGTAATGCTGTGCTCTGTCTCCCGGTATAGTTTCAGTGTTCCCACTGTTATATCCTGCTCCTTTAAAGGAACCACCACAGCGGCCTTTAATGGACAGTTATCATGACTACAGTAGATTCCACCTTTTTTCCGAATAATTCGATGCTTGCCATCGGCAAGAACTTCCATAGTGGCTCTTGTTCGCACTGGTTCTCCGGTTTTATGGTGGTCCCCTCCTTTTCCGATATGAGCAAGAATTTTTTCTCCATCGGTAATGGAGACCGCAGCAATATCCACATCCTGATAGATGATTTCCACGACCTTATTTGCTACATCCTCCTTCAGTCCCTTTCGAAGATAGGGTAAAGTAAGGTTGGCAATTTTTAAGGCTTTTTCTGCCTGACCCGCAGCAATT
This sequence comes from Isachenkonia alkalipeptolytica, assembly GCF_009910325.1. NCBI lineage: Bacteria > Bacillati > Bacillota > Clostridia > Eubacteriales > Clostridiaceae > Isachenkonia > Isachenkonia alkalipeptolytica. The sequence goes on along the minus strand of NZ_SUMG01000001.1, from coordinate 297,972 downwards.
CGTTCCTGTTCATTATAGATATTCTCAAGGATTCCTACAAAAAGAGCAATCCCGATGGAATTGACGAATACCATGGGCACCAGGATGATCTGCACCAAGGCCAGAGCATCAGCAAAGGGTCGTGCAATCAGTAAAATAATACCCATCTGAGCTATTTCCGCAAGCATTCCGAAAAACAGTGCGTATTTCCATTTCTGCTTTTTATTTCGAAGATAATAGTAAAAATATCCTCCCATCAGTCCTTCCACGATGGTGGAAATCCCACAGGCAATCGCAGTAAAGCCTCCGATATCAATTAGAAAACGATGGCCTCCAGCGATAATGGCGGCTCCAAGCCCCACCAGAGGCCCTCCCAGCAGAGCGCCCACCATGACGCCCACCACCCGGGTGTTGGCAAGGGCTCCGTTAACCGGTACACTGGAGTAGGTTCCAAGGATGCCGATAACTCCGAATACCACTGCAAGGATCAGTTTGTCCTTTTTACTGGCATTTCGTTTTATAATCAAGCGTTTAAATATTCCTATTTTAGAGATGATCACCGCTAAGATGATGATCAGTCCTAATCGATTTACTAAGGCGAAAATCATTTCTGCTAACATTATGTCACCTTCCTTTATGGACCTATTATACTAAAAAGAGCGAAAAGATGCTAGAAATATCTAAGATTTAGCCCAAATAGCTCAAAAAAGACGGAGGCAATTCACCACTAAGGAACTGAACAGTTCTTCTCAAACATAATTTTTCGCCTTGGACCATACATTCTTAAAGACTACCTTTTCTATTTCTTATGTAATCCTTGGATTTATCTCAGTTTCCAACTAAGCCTTCTGTTATAGAGATAAAAAAGGTACAAAAGTCCGTGTTGCCTCCAAGGATGTCGATTTCTTTGGACCACCGCCCCTTTCTTTTGAAGCAATGGTTCATAAACCCTATCTTATTGCCTTTAGAGAAATTGTATAAATAAAACAATTTATTGCAAAGGAAAATGGCAAGTGTTAAAATTAATCCAGAAACAGGAATGACAGGAAGTTTCAAATCCAGTGCTTATAAAGTATTTGAAAGGAGTTCAAAATGACCAACACCAATCAGAGCAATACCCCCAAAATAAGTAAGATCATGAACAAACAAGGAAAAGTTTTTAATAATAAAATTCTGATATTAGTACTTCTAATGGCCCTCTCCCTTGTAATTACAGGATGCAATATTGATTCAGTAGACAATGACTCTGAGGACAACGGCGACACGGGAGAAGTTGAAGAAGATGGAGAAACCACCGATCCCATTGATGGGGATAGTGAAGATAAGGGAGAAACAGAGCCCACCGAACCGGAAACCTTAGCCGAGGAGCTGGGCATTGAAGAAATCAATGAAACCATGTACACTCTTATATCGGTTCCTTATCGTGAAGAGCCTATCTATGAGGCGGAGGTTCTTGGCAAGATTGATGCGAAAGAACCAGTGGAAGCTTCGGGGATCGTAGCCAATGGATGGATCCGGCTAGAAACCGAAGACACCTCGGCATATATCCACCAAGCTTTTTTATCGGAGGAAGAAATCGAGACGATGACCTGGGGAAGCGGAGAAATGGAAGAGGAAATGGTCATTCTTCCAAATCCTGAGGATATTGAAGCCATTGTAAATAAAGAGATCGCCTTAACCCCGGACTTCCATCCCGAAGATTTAGTTCAACCGGATGTCCCTTGGGCAGAAGTATCCAATTACCGCTATATGCGCATTGAAGCCGCTGAAGCCTTAGAGGATTTATTCGATCACGCTTCAGAGGAAGGTCTCACTCTATTGGGTAGAACCGGGTTCCGAAGTTACGAAGCCCAGGAAAACATTTTTATCAACTTTGTAAACAATCACGGTTATGAAGAGGCAAGAACCTTCAGCGCAAAACCGGGACAAAGTGAACATCAAACGGGACTTGCCATGGATATTACCGCTGACAGTGTAGACGGTGGGTTATCTTCAGACTTTGGTAGCACCGAGGAAGGCAAGTGGGTTGAAGAAAATGCCCACTTACACGGTTATATTATTCGGTACCCCAAAGAGAAAGAAGAAATTACAGGATATATCTACGAACCATGGCACATACGTTATGTAGGAGAGGAGCTTGCAACAGAGCTTTACGAAACGGGTTTAACCATGGAAGAGTATTTTGGTCAAGTCCAATAAAATATTGCAGTCTGCTAAATTTTAAAACCACTACTGAATCAGCGGATCATAGAACCCCAGAATCTTAGTATCGGGTTTTCTTAATCCTTGAAGTTAAAACACTCGTGAAAGGAAGATGAAATTGTTTAACAAAAAAATTATTTCCTTGCTGATAATATTATTAATTGGAGTTTTTTTGATTACTGGATGCAATATTCAACAATCAGATGCCCCGGAACCCAATCAAGAAAACGGAGAACTAAATGAACAGAATAACAACGTCGGAGAAGACAGCCTGGAGGATCAGGAAAATCAAGACTCGGAAGAGTCGGAAGAAGTTCAAGAAGTTGAAGAGTTCACAGAGGTTACCATATCCGCCGTCGGTGATGTGATGGTTCACCAAAGTCAATTGGACGCCCAGTACGATGCAGGGGAGGATGCCTATGATTTTCATAACAACTTTTTGCATCTGAAGCCTTACTTAGATCAAAGCGATATCAATATGGCTAACCTGGAAACCACCTTTGCAGGACCGGAGCGGGGGTATTCCAGTTTCCCTATGTTTAACACTCCCGATGCCCTGGGAGAAGCTCTAAGGGATGCGGGTTTTCAGTTTATCAGCACGATCAACAACCACACCTATGATACCGGTGAACAAGGCTTCTTCAGAACCCTGGAGGTTTTAGACGATCAGGGGCTTACGGCCATAGGTACCCGCAGCGATGAATCCGAGAAACGGTATACCATTGAAGAAGTGGAAAATATAAAAGTCGGTATGACTGGATATACCTATGAAACTGAAAAAATGGGAGAAAGTATCTCCCTAAACGGTATTCCCGTACCACCACATATCCAGCCCTTGATGAATACCTTTCATGACCACTACCAGGAAGAGGATATTAAGGAAATGGAAGAAATTATAGAGGCTATGAAAAAAGACGGTGCCGACATTATTGTGTTTTTTCTTCATTGGGGAAATGAATATCAGCGAGAACCCAGCGGTTATCAAACCCAATTAGCCAATAAATTATCGGAGCTTGGCGTTGATGTGATTTTCGGTAGCCATCCCCATGTGGTCCAGCCCATGGATATTATAGAAAATGACGGCCACGAAACCTTGGTGGTGTATTCCATGGGAAACTTGATTTCCAACCAGAGAGAGGAGACTTTAAGAAACTACACTTCCAATGCGGAGTACACGGAGGACGGTTTAATGGTCCACGCTACCTTTGAAAAGAGCTCCTTAAGTGAAGAGATTGAAAGAACCTCCGTAGAATACACCCCGCTATGGGTTCATCGCTATAATGAAGGAAGCGGTTTTGGATATGAAGTCCTCCCTGTGGCGGAGACCATCGATAATTTTGAAGACTTTGATATTCAATCGGAAGACCTTAGGGATCGAATAAGAACATCCTTGGAAAGAACCGAGGAAATAGTACTTCAGAATAATGACACTTTTATTCTTAAAAAAGATGCTACGCACTAGATATAGAACCAAAGGGGACGGAGGTGTTCGGTACATGATGTACCGAACACCTCCGTCCCCTTTGGTTTACCCTTTGGTTTACCCTTTGGTTCATTCTTTGATCCACTTGAACTTACTCTTCCAACTGTCTTTTCCCAAAATCCACCGCATTAGAAAGGTCCTCTTCGTTGGGATAACCCTTTGCAAAAATCCAGAGGAAGCTACCTTTACAAATAAACTCATCCTTCGACACTTTAATCCCTTTGCTCACCAAGATCTGGCGCACCTGATCCTGAGTATTTTTCATACCGGTGCTGGAAGTCATCAGTACCGCCTTTTTTGCAACTCCTTGATCCAGGTTTTCAACATAGGTCAATAACATCGGATCACTTTTCCCTCCGTAAATGCCCCCTATCACAAAGAGCAAATCCACGTTTTCGAGCTTTGGATTTTCTTTTACATCCAGGGCTTCTACCTGTAAATCTTTTTCCAGACGCTTTGCAATTTTTCGCGAATGACCGGTTTTGGTAAAGTAGATAATTTTTGAGTTCATTTTATCCTTCCTCCTCGAATCAAATTCTTTTCCGACTTAAGCCCTTCTGCTAAAGCGAAACACTATCATTGTTATCGACACAAAGAGTAAAATTCCCAGCAAGGATTGGTAAAAAAACAGTCCGCCATCAGGATCAATGATGCTTTGAAGGGCAATGATTAACGTGCAGTATATTACTGTGATTAGGGTAAATATTTTTGCAGTGAAGCGAAAGATCGATTGATAAGCTTTGTTGTAAAAATTCCTGAATATATTTTGAAAATTGAAATTTTTCTTGCGCTGCAGCACATCCTTCCACATGAAGATCGTAATGATGCCAGCGATGATCACCAGCCGCGTCTTCATATGATCTTAGGCATAGGTACCTTCCTTAGGTGTATCGAATCCCGTCAGCATCATTAGGCTGTTCAGGAATGTGATTATCATAAAAATTATACAGATCGCCTCCGAGGGACTTTCTTTTATTTTTCCAACTGTTTTGCTGCGTACTCTATTGCTTCCTGTTCCCTTAACCCGGACGGATAACTTCCCATAAACTCCGTTGTATAAGCTGAATATTGCAAGATAAATTCCGTACCCCAAAAGAATACTTCGAACCAGATCCCGGTATGCATCGGGGTGCAGGGTCGTAAAATATCCAACAATATACAAAAATAGCATTGCAAGGCTACAAATTATCGTTAAAATCGCTATATTATTCCTGACTTTCACTAATACACTTTTTCCCATCAGCGCTCCTCCTACTGTACACTGTGAACAATTAATTCTTCAACAACTCTATATTTTCACTTCAATACTACCGTAATCCGAACTTATTAAGAACCGCCCCAGGACTTCTTTATTCTCCGTCTTAAGGCGGAGTTTACGGTTTATTATTTGGCGCTTCTCCCTCTTGACTTATTTTACGTTTAACATTTGACAAATCCATTTAAGTATATTATGATTTAAATCAGAAAACACTTAATCAAACAGGAGATGATTATTTTGGATAAATTTGTCGCAATTATGCGAGCTTTGGGGGACCAGAACCGATACCATATCGTGGCGTCTCTTCTACAACATAACTACTGTGTTGGTGCGTTGGCAAAAAGATTGGGATTGTCTGAGTCTGCCGTATCCCAGCACTTAAAAGTTCTTAGAAATGCCGGCGTGGTAAAGGGAGAAAGAAAAGGCTACTATACCCACTACTCCGTAGACCGGGAGTTGTTAAAGAGTGCGGCATCGGAACTTACAGCCTTAGGGAATCTGGAAAAACTCCCCATGGAATGTTCAAAATCCCGAGGGAGTAGTCACTCCTGCTCTCGAAAGGAGGTGAAACAAAATGGATAAGAAAAACTGTGAACATCCTGAGCGAAAGCCAAAAGATGGGAAATGCAGTGAAGAACTAATCGAAAAATGTCATGGCAAGGATTCCAAACATCCTTGTAATGAAGAAGACGAGAAAAATGCATAGGATTCTATTTTGAAAGAAACAGAATTTCAAAAGGAATTCTGTTTCTTTCAATTAATCAAGGAGGGTAATGACTTGAACATCATAGAAGTGAAAAATCTTAGTAAAAGTTATGATAATTTTCAAGCGGTGAAAGGCATCAACTTTACCGTTGAAAAAGGGGAAGTCTTCGGATTCCTTGGTCCTAACGGTGCGGGTAAAACTACCACCATCAATATGCTGACCGGCCTTGCAAAACCATCTTCGGGAGAAATAACTATTGCCGGAGAAAACGGGATTGATGGTATTAAAAAGGTACAGCAGGTTATCGGTATTGTTCCCGATGAGAGTAATCTATATGACGATATGAGCGGCTTTGACAATCTTGTTTTTTGTGCCTCCTTGTATGGTATGAAAAAGAGTCTCCGGGAGAAACGAGCAACGGAACTATTAAAACAATTTTCCTTAGATGATACGGGGGATCGTCCATTCAAAGCCTACTCCAAAGGTATGAAGCGAAAACTTACCATCGCCGCCGGCATCATTCATTCCCCTGAAATTCTCTTTCTTGATGAGCCTACCACGGGTATTGATGTGGAGAGTGCACGACAAATTCGAAGAATGATTAAAGAGCTCAATCAAAAAGGCACTACAATTTTTTTAACCACCCATTACATTGAAGATGCGGAGAGACTTTGTCACAGAATTGGATTTATAGTAACCGGAAATGTCATTAAGGTAAGCAAAGTGGAAAAGTTAATGAGAGATGCTCAGCAAGACAATATTGTGGAGTTTCGAACGGATAAAAACAACTTGGATCTCAAAGATCAGCTCCTCAGCACTTTTCCTGATATTTCAATTCTGTCCCAGTCCAAAAACTGTATACGTATCAGCTCTCCTTTTTCCATAGAACTTATGCCTTTTATGCAGTTTTTTGAAGGGTTGAATATCAAAATTAGTGAAGCGAAAATCATCCACCCCTCTTTAGAGGAAGTGTTTGTAAAAATAACCGGGATCGAGATTAATAAACTGAAAAAAGAACAGGAGGGACAAAAGCGATGAATAAAACAATGGCCTTTTGGAGCATCTTAATGAAAGACATGAGAAATTACTACTTAAAACCGCCCAACATCAGTTGGGGAATAATATTTCCCGTTTCTTGGACCTTAATGTTTTTTATGCGTTCCGGCGGTGAAATGGATGTTCGTGGAATTCTTCCCGGGGTTATGGCTCTGTCCATTCTATTTGGAACCACATCTATGCTTGCGGTTACCATAACCTTCGAGCGGAAAAGCCGTTCCTTTGAACGCTTACTGTTGGCACCGATCAGTCTAAATCTATTGATGCTTGCGAAAACCACCGGCGCCATTTTTTTCGGTATTGTTAATGCTTTTGTTCCCGTGCTTTTTGCTTCCTTTATCATTGATCTGTCCGGTATCAATTGGTTCGTCGCCATTGCCGGCGTCGTTTTAATCGCCATCACCTCCACTTTTCTCGGACTCTTTATCGCCGTTTCCGTTAGCGAGGTTTTTGAAGCTCAAACATTTTCCAACTTTTTTCGATTCCCCATGATGTTTCTTTGCGGGCTGTTTATTCCCATCGCAAGTCTGCCAACATTCCTGCAACCCCTGTCCTATATCCTTCCCTTAACTTACGGAGCGGATATGCTGAGGTTTTCCATTAATGCCGACGGTTCCATTAGTATATGGATCAGTCTTTTAGTGCTGATCGGATACTCCCTGGCCCTGTTTATGGTCAGCACCCATAATATTAAGAAAAAGTGGATTTATTAGGTGAGGACCGAGACCTGCCCTCGCAATAAGACCTGGCAGGATGAAAAAAAGAGGATGAAGGCGTTCGGTACATGATGTACCGAATACCTTCATCCTCTTTGCTTCATTTTAGTCTCAATACCTTATTCACAAATGTTTCGACAATTTCAGGATCAAACTGAGTACCGGCGCAAGGTTTAAGCTCCCGAGCGGCTTCTGCATCAGGATCCAGGATTCCCCGAAAATATGTCCGTCCTATCTCTCGGCTTTGCTGACCTTACGAAGTCTTCCCTTAATGGGACGGTTTTGTAATTCCTCAAGGACCAGCTCTCCCTTATTGTTCAGTATTTCTACAAAGGTGGACACATCAAGCACATTGATGATTCCGATATCCCCTGCAGTCATTCCCTCAATGCTGCAAAGGGTACCAACAATATCTACTGGTCGCATTTTAGTCTTTTTTCCTGCATTTATATGGAGTTTTAGTATTTCCTTGCTTAAGGGATCTCCTTTGCTTTCCTTCTCTTCCGGTGGGTTTTTGATCTTTTGAGCAAACTCTTCTTCAGAGTTTTCCACTTTTTCCGCTCCCGGTCCCTCTTTGAAAGGAATTTTCCTGTCTATTTCCTGTTCGATGGCCCGCAGGTACCGGCTTTCATATTCGGTAACAAAGGTGATCGCTTTTCCTTCTTTGCTCACCCTTCCCGTACGACCAATCCTGTGTATATAACTTTCTTTTTCCCGGGGAACATCAAAATTAATCACAAGGGAAATATCCTCAATATCAATGCCGCGAGCTGCAACATCGGTAGCCACAAGGTATCGAAAGGCTCCTTTTTTAAAATCCTTCATGATTCGCAACCTGTCGTCCTGTTCGATTCCCCCATGAATTTCACTGCAGGTATATCCCAGCTCATACAACTCCTCGTAAACCTCATCCACACTTTGCTGGGTATTGCAAAATATGATACAACTGTCCGGATTTTCCACGACAGTGATATCCCTTAAGAGTTTTTTCTTGTCTCTTTGGCCAACCTCATATTTTTCCTGGATGATCCGATCCACCGCTGTATTTTCCTCTTCGATCTTGGTAATAATAGGATCTTTCATATATTCACTTGCCAATGTCTCGATTCTTTCGGGCATCGTCGCTGACAACAACTGGGTAACCCGCCCCTTTGACACACCGGATATAATAGTCTCGATATCTTCGATAAATCCCATGTTCAGCATTTCATCAGCTTCATCGATTACAAGGTATTTTACCATTGATAAATCAAAAGTGCCCCTTGTCAGATGGTCAATAATTCGTCCTGGAGTTCCAACTACGATATGGGTTTTCTCCCGAAGCTCTTTCCTTTGACTGTTAAAGGGAGACTGACCGAAAATCGCCGATACCTTGACCCGCTTAAACCTGCCGATATTGAAAAGATCTTCCTTGGCCTGCATAGCAAGTTCTCTGGTGGGAACCATGATTAATGCCTGGGGTTTGTTTTCACCCCAGTCCACCAACTCACAAATGGGAATGCCATAAGCTGCGGTCTTTCCGCTTCCGGTTTGGGATTTTACGATGATGTCCCTTTCCTTTAGTGTCGCCGGGATCACCAACTCCTGAACCTTTGTCGGACTCTCGAAATTTAGTAGGCTTACCGCCTTTAAAATTTCACTACTTAACTCATAATCCGTAAATTGTGATTCCATGATTTATCATCTCTTTCTTCTCTAATCAGAATATAATTTGGTGTTAAAGATACTATACATAGGATCAATTAAAACACTATTTTCCATTATAACACACTTCTCTGCCCAAGATATATTTCCGTAAGATCATGATAGATGAAAATATGAAAATCCGATCCCTTTTCCATTAATAATAAAATGGGGGTGGCTAAGAACTTCTCTATAGTTCAAAAGTTTGCAGTACTTCATTATGCTTTTCTTAGTTAGAGATGACAATTTCTCCGTCCCGCTGTCATCTTTTTAGGATTGAACCCTTCAAACACCACATTTGTGATTTCTTCCAGTGTATTCTTATACTCTTTTGAGTTCTTTGCGGTGTGGCCCAGAATGATGCTCCCTTTCATCTTTCGTATTCGCATGGGAAGATTGGACAAGTATCTGATGTCATAATTGATAAAATGAGGATTACTTACATGGTTCAGTAGTAAATGATTCAGTAGGAATTTTTTATACAGGGTTAGTTGTTTCTTTTTAAAGCTTCCGGAGATTTGTCCCCGGATGATTCTCGGAGAATGCTCTTTAAACCATCCAACGGAATAGGGATTAAAGGATTGAATCGCAAATTTCCCTTCGTAATCCTGTAATAGTTCATTGGTCTTTCTTTCCGGCCTGCCAACTCTTCTTCGATTTTTGATTTCACTCAATAAAGGGACCCTGCCGTCAATGTACTCTAATACGTCCTTTAAGAGAGGGATTTTCTCCTTTGAATTCAACAAAGTGAGGGATCGGATTTCATCCCATGTACAGTCCCTTACTTTTTTAGCATACCCTGTCATTCTCTCTAAATGACCGTCATGAAATACCACCACTTCTTGATCTTTTGTGAATTGGATGTCAAGCTCGATGGCAAAACCCTCATCCACGGCTCTGGAAAAAGCTCCCATAGAGTTTTCCGGCGCACTTATAGGACAATGATATCCTCTATGAGCAATATAGCACTCTTTTAGCCATTTCATTTCTTCTGTGATCAGTTTCTCTTTCATAGTCCCCTCCATTAAACCTTTCGTAACTAATCCGGCATTTTTCCTTTCTTATAGTATAAATGTAAGTCTTGTCGAGTTCAATAGCTGAGAAACAGCACAAAAAGACGGAAGTTTTCGTTACGTCATAACCATACGCTTCCATTTTTTTGTTTATTATCCTTAGCGCTAAATAAACTACTCTATCTGTTGAAATTCATATTCCGTTTTACTATAATACCCTTCCTGGGGACTAATAAAATTTTTGGGCAGAAAATCCGTGTTAAGAGCATTGGGATACCATTGGGTTTCCAAGCAGACCCCTTGAAAGGGTTTACCAGGACCCTGCTCTTTAAATTGAATATCCTGACTAAGAAGGTTTCCGGAATAGACTATTACACAAGGTTCTGTCGTATTTATGGCTAACCGGGTGTTGCTCAGATGACATAACAACTGAAGTTTTTTTTCTTCTTGATGAAAAATAAAGGGGTGATCCATTCCTTCTTCACCACTTTTCTTTAATTGCTGTATGGCCTCTCCCAGATTCCTTTTATCGCGAAAATCGAAAAGTGTGCCCTCAACACCTCGAAAAACCTTTGGTATTTTATCTTCCTTCAACTGTAAGTATTCCCTACTATTGATTATTAAATAATGATTCTCTATGGTCCTCATTGGTTCTTTATTTAGATTAAAGTAGCTATGGTTCGTTATCGTGATCGGTGTTTTTTTATCGGTTTTTGCGAAATATTCCATCGTCAGTTTTCCTTTTTTACAAATACTAAACCGTGCCTTTATATTCAGGTTCCCCGGGAATCCTCCCTCCCCATCTTTACTGGTCGTTGAAAACTCCAGGGATAATTCCTCTTCGCCTTCCCCGACACTAACCGGGTAACTCCCGCAATACTTCCACTTTTTATGAGAGAGTCCTTGAAAACCTCCATGAAGACAATGCGCTCCCGCGTTTTGATCCAAGGGGTGTTTCCGACCATCAATATCGATCAGCCCTTTAGATAAACGTCCCGCAACTCTTCCGATAGTAGATCCAATAAAGTGTTTATTTGTAAAATAATCTTGGGGATTTTTTAATGTCAGAACCCGATTAATCCCTTTGTATTTCAGGGATTCAATCGTCAGGCCATAATCGAGAATACTAATCGATAGATCTCCAAAATTCTCTATACGATAACGTTTCAAGTTTTTCTCTTTTTCAAAGATGAGTTCTTCCTTCACGATTCTGCTCATAATATTTCTCCTTTGAGTTACTTTCCTTATCCTTTGTACTAATATCCATCGGGGTTGTTTTTATGCCAACGCCAAGCATCCTCGATAATGGTTCCAAGTTCTTCATACCGTGGGTTCCAACCTAGGATTTCCTTGGCTTTTCTTGAAGAGGCCACCAGTACGGCCGGGTCCCCCGGTCTTCGCTGTTCCACTTCTGCAGGAATCCAATGATCCGTAATTACCCGGGCAGTGTTGATAACCTCTTTTACCGAATATCCTTTTCCATTACCCAGATTAAAAACTTCCGAAGGATTCCCCTTTCTAAGGTAATCCATGGCCTTTCCATGGGCTGAAGCCAGGTCCATCACATGAATATAATCCCGGATACAGGTTCCGTCCTTAGTGTCATAGTCATCCCCAAAGATGTAAACTTTTTTCCGTTTCCCCAGAGGGACTTGAAGAATTAGAGGAATTAAATGGGTTTCCGGTTCATGAGCCTCACCGATGAGTCCGCTGTAATGAGCACCCGCCGCATTAAAATACCTGAGGGAAACATAGCGAATACCATAGCCCCGGTCAAACCATTTCATCATTTTTTCCATGGCAAGCTTGGTTTCGCCGTAGGGATTGGTTGGATTTAGGGGAAAGTTTTCAGTAATGGGAGATTCCTTAGGCTCCCCATAGGTTGCCGCTGTGGAAGAGAAAACAATCTTGTTTGTACCGTGATCCTTCATGACCTTTAAGAGGGTCATCATACCGAACACATTATTATGATAGTATTCATAGGGTTTTTCCATACTTTCTCCCACAAGGGAATTAGCGGCAAAATGAATTACTCCGCTGATGTGGTGTTCTTTAAATACCCGGTCTAGTTCCTGCTCATTGCGAAGATCAATGGAATAGAATGCTTTAACCTTTACAGCATCATGATAGCCGCTTTGAAGGTTATCCACCACTATGATTTCCTCATCCCTATCCTGTAGATATTGCACTGTGTGACTTCCGATATACCCTGCGCCTCCCGTCACTAATACTGCCATATAAACCCTCCTTTTCAAATAGTACTTTAATTACACTGCTTTGTTTCCACTGGTTTATCAGTTCTCGCTTTTCTCCTCCGCCTCCATATAATAGGTCCTGGAAGCAAAGTCCTGAAACAAACGCACCTGTTCATTAAATCCTGTACCGATAAAACCCTGTTTTAAGGAAATTCCCCGACGACAAAGGGCACTGCCCCGAATACGGTAATCCTCCTCTTCCCCTTTCAGTTTGTAAAACTTCGCGATTACATCCTGAGGTAGGGATCCGTCCTTAATATGCACGGGAGATGCGGTATTGATCAGGTCTCCAAAGACCTTCAGGTTATGACTCATGGGAATATTGTAAAAATGATAGATTTCATCAGGCAATAACCCCTTTCCCCGAAAGAGAAGATCCGGGCGATTGGCTTCTGCCAGGATTTGAAAGAGACTCCCCACCCCTTTTTTCTTGTTCTTAGAGACAACCATCCAGCTTTTCAGATTTCTTCGAGAGATCCGATAAAAGTCTCCGAACTGATATACCCTTCGCCACTTTTTATACAGGGCGATTTCCTCTTGAATCTCCCCTAGCCGTTCCTTTGATGCATCTCCTAGGTTACATTCATACCCTAAAACACCGTAACAAGCCACATGGTATCGAGTTTTTTCCGGCACTTTCCGTAGGGTTTGGTGGTTAGGACAGTCGGATACATGGGCACCCAAAACAGACAGGGGATATCCATAACTGTAGCCTTCCTGAATGCTTAAACGGCTAATGGCATCGGTATTGTCACTGGCCCAGATTTGGGGCATATAGGAAAGGATCCCGAGGTCAAAACGGTTTCCCCCCGAGGCGCATCCCTCAAACAGAATGTGGGGAAACTCTCCAACCAAGGTTTCCAGTACGTGGTAGAGACCTAAAATATAGCGATGGGAAAAGCTTTCCCTCTTCTCCTTTTCTAAAGTTGGAGAATAAACATCGGAAAAAATCCGATTCATATCCCATTTCACATAACGTATATTTCCATCGGAGAACACCCTTCTCATGGAATCAATAAGATACTGCTGTACTTCTTTATTGGTAAGGTCGAGAATCATTTGATTCCGTCCCTGGGCATGGGGTTTCCCCGGAATCTTCACCGCCCAGTCCGGATGTCTCCGATAACAATCGCTGTCTTTACTGATCATCTCCGGCTCTACCCAAATGCCAAAATCCATGCCCATTTCATTGATCTTCTCGGAAAGTCTCTTTAATCCTCGGGGAAGCTTCTTTTTATTCACCTGCCAATCTCCTAAAGAGCTTTGGTCATTGTTCCGTTTGCCGAACCATCCATCATCTAGAACGAAGAGCTCAATGCCCACCTTTTTCGCTTTTTTCCCCAGTTGCAAAAGTTTTTTTTCATTGATTTTAAAATAAGCGGCCTCCCAGCTGTTAAAGAGCACCGGTCTTTCTTTCCACTGCCAGGTGCCCCGCACGATATGGCGACGGATGAAGTTATGCATGTTTTGGCTAAGTCCGTTAAACCCATTCTTTGCATAAGTCATTACCGCTTCGGGGCTTTGAAACTCCTCTCCTGGATTAAGCTCTAAAGAAAAATCTTCGGGATTTATTCCCGTTGCCACCCGAAGTTTTCCATAGGCACTGACCTCTGCCACACTGTAGTGATTCCCGCTATAAACAAGATTAAAGCCGTAACAGTCCCCGTATTCCTCGGTAGACTCTTTTGCAGCAATCATAAAAAAAGGATTGGCACGGTTGCTGGATACCCCAGCGAGGGTACTGCTTATAAGTTTTCCCCCTTCACAGGGCTGCACTTTTTTCTCCATTTCCCGAGCCCAGGCCCCGGTAAAGGTTACCATATTATAGTGATGGTTCTGAAAATCCACTTGAGTGCTCAACAATCGGTCCAGCCGAACTTTGGATTGTCCGGCATTAACGAAGCGACTACTTCTTGTAATCACGTCCACAGCTTCATATACATGGTATAAAAGTTTAAGCACCACATCGCTGTTTCGATCCTTTAATACTATCACAAGGGTCTGTACCTCCTCTTTTTTTCCCTGGGAACTGGGAAGACCCTCATAATCTTTTTTTCCTTTATATATTTCGTGCTCTTGGTATAAAAAGTCGGAAGTTTCACTGCCGTCTTCCTGCCTCAGTCTTATTAAAGGTTCTCTAATATCTCCTTTTCCCAGGGTACTCATCTCCAAGGAAAGGTTTTCCAAGTTCAATGAAGCAACCTCTTCCCCAGGGCCATTTAATTTTTCGGCATTGGGTTTTCCAGCTAAGTCTTTTCCTTCGGCATCTGGCTCCATACCGTAGCCTATAGCATTTCCGGGCAAATGCTCATTTTTTTGCATGAATGCCTCGGGGGTTTCTAAATCAATGGACTCTCCGTAATGAAAATGTTCGAGATGTCCCGAAGGAGTGCGATAAAAAAGATAAGCCGTATTTTGGGTTTTCAGGGTGAATAAATTGTTGTCACAGGAAATCATAAAATTCTCATCCCCTCTTCTCTTTTCATAACTTCAACGGTAAAGTCCAAAGTTTTTTTCACACGATGATCCAGTCGAATCGTGACTTTCCCCGATCCCGGTTTTCCCAGGGATTTAATATAAGTTCCCGTCATGCCTCCCCGAAGGGTTAACACCTTAGGACCGATAACCTCTATAGGCCCTTCTGTTTCAACGATCAGAGGCTCTGCGAGATAAGAAAGAAGGTTTCCGCTTTCACTGACCGCCTGAATTCTCAGGGTAGCCACATCATAGGTTTCCTCCTCCACAAGATTTTTCCGGTCCCTTTTTATCGATAAATCCACGGATTTCATGGTCTTTTTTTCAATCCGGGCAATGACTCTTCCTTCCCTTAAAGCTTCCAGGGAGTAGGAGGTGGCCTCTTGCCCCCAATCACCGATGTATTGAGTGTAGTATTTTCCGATTTCCTCTATGGACATCCTATGACGGAGCATCAGTTTTAATGCCACAAGCTTCACCGAAAGAGGAAGATGATTCGGTCCGTGTTTTGCCACAGCAAGTAAAGCCTTTTTCAGATCTTCTCGTTTTCCCGGGGAAAACCGGGATTCCTCCTCCAGTCGGTCTCCCAACACATCATCAATCAAAATGGGCCCCTTTGGAAGATTCGGATAGGGGCTTTGCTCTTGAGTAAAACCCTTTATAAATCGATCATTCTTATAGAGGCGTACTTCGTCACCATTGGTAAAGACGTACAGATCCCCCCGAATACTTCCGGGGTATTCTCCTACTTCCATACTTGAACTCAAGGCCAGCACCGGTTCTTTTTCCTGCTGGGAAGCATAAACCTCCGCCGCCAATTTTTTGTTTCGATAAAAATCCATGACTCCATGGTAGCAGATGCGGTCCCCACTGCCGAAATCCTTATGGGTGTTATAGTCGAACATAGACCATCCGAATCCTCCCAGCACGTCCTGTTCCTTATAGATGTCATTGAGGACCTTAGCGTGTCTCAAGGCATGAGCCCGTCGATGGGGTTCATCGTCAAAAGCCTTTGTGGGGTACATATGCCCGTTATACTCCGTTACCATATAAGGAGCCTTTTTACGGGATGTTACCTTATGCTTTTTTTCAATTCCCGAGTTGTTACCCTCGTGGGAAAAGTCGTTATAGGTATAAACATCTTCCAATAGTTCACTGTTTTTTATATATCGGACCCCCCCGGTACCCCTTGTGGGATCCAACACTCGAGCAATCTTGTTGGCTTCTTTATAAAATTCATGCTGGTCCGGAGATTCATTAATCCTGACCCCCCAAATAAAAATTCCAGGATGGTTCCGGTACTGGATCACCATCTCCTCCACTTGCTGTAAGGCGATTTCTTTCCACTTCTCATCGCCGATATACTGCCATCCCGGAATTTCCGTAAACACCAGCAGCCCAATCTCGTCGCACCGTTGAATAAAGTGTTTCGATTGAGGATAATGAGAAGTCCGAACTGCGTTAAGGCCCAGCTCGTCTTTAAGAATATCCGCATCCAAAACCTGAGGGGATTTGGGCATGGCATAGCCCACATAGGGATAGGATTGATGACGGTTAAGCCCGCGAATCTTGATCTTTCTGCCGTTTAGAAAAAAGCCCTCCCGTTCCAATTTCATCTCCCGGAAACCAAAGGGAAAATCATAGGCTTCCTCCCGGTTATCCAGGCGGATTTCCAGGCTGTAAAGATTTGGGTTTTCTATATCCCAAAGCTCGACATCCTTTATGATGAAACGATGGGTGCTTTTTTCCTCTTCAATTATAGCCCTTCCCAACTCCCGAGATTCCAGGGTGTTATGGTGCCTCAGAGAAAAAACAGCTTTAACTGAGTTCTGGCCTTCGGATTTATTACCCTCAACGTCTTTAAATTCAGTGAGGGTCATCTCTGCAATCATGATCTTTTCCTCTTTCAGAACGCCCTCGGTACGGACAAACACATCCTTTAGATGGATTTTCGGGAGCACCTCTAAATAAACTTCACGGTACAACCCACCATAGGTTAGAAAGTCGATAACATAGCCAAAGGGAGGAATGTTCAGACTTTCTCGACTATCCAGCTTCACTACGAGAATATTTTCCTTCCCAAATCGGATATAGGGGGCAAGGTCAACGGTAAAGGCAGTGTAGCCACCGTAATGGGTCGTAATCAGTTCCCCGTTAAAATAGACCTCGGCTGCATGAGCCGCTCCTTCAAAGGTAAGGTTCAAGGCTCTATCTCTCCAGGAATCCTCAGGACGAATGACTTTCCGGTATCCTGTCACTTTTTGATATATGGACTCATCAAAGCAGTTGAAAGGGGTTTCCGCCACAGTGTGGGGAATGCGAACAGGTTGGAGACTTTCTTGATCAAACTCGGCTTTTAAAAGATCCCGATCAAATTCTTCTATAAATCCCCATCCATCATTCATCGGTATTTTCATTGATGATCCCTTTCCTTCCAGCCTAACATGGTCATAAACCGAAGAAATCCTTCCTGTCCCTCGGAAGTATCCTTAAAAACTCCCGCATGCTCCAAGCCCTCTATAAAACGTTTACCGATAGCGTTTTCAACAGATTTGAATAGAAGACTGCGATCCGGAGCCTCCTCCTTCAACAATTTATTCCAATGACTTTCTAAATTTTGGAGCAACGAACGATGTTTTCCGATTTGTTCTTCTTCCTCTGAAGACAGTTTTTCTCCTTCCAAATGCTTTACCATGTACTCCATCTCCTTTTCCAGTCTGGGAGGTAAAATGGCAAGGCCCATCACTTCGATCAATCCAATATTTTCTTTTTTCACGCCGTGTACTTTCCTGTGGGGATGGAATACTCCCTCGGGATACGACTGGGAGGTTCGGTTGTTTCGAAGAACCACATCCAGCTCGTAGAGACCTTCTCTCTTTCGAGCAATGGGGGTTATGGTGTTGTGAGGGGTGGAATCCGTTGCTGAAAATATATCCAGTACCTTGTCCTCATACACCTTCCAGGCCTTGAAAATTTCATTTGCGCAGTTTACCAAGGCTTCCCGATTATGGCTGTGAAGGCGGATCACCGACAGGGGCCATTGAATCCAGGAGGCGATCACTTCTCCATGGGTTAAATTCATAAATTTTTTAATTATCCGGGCTTTCTCCATGGGAAAAGCATGCCGCCCCCCTTGATAATGATCATGGGAAAGAATACTCCCCCCCACAATGGGTAAGTCCGCATTGGACCCGATAAAATAATGGGGGAATTGCTCCAGAAAGTGAAGCATCCGTCGGAAGGTCTCTTTCGTGATTACCATGGGACGGTGTTCCTCGGAAAAAATCACGCTGTGTTCGTTATAATAAAGATAGGGGGAGTATTGTAAAAACCATGGTTCGCCATCTAATGTCAGGGGAATCAAACGAAGGTTTTGTCTGGCGGGATGATTGATTCGACCGGCATAGCCCTCATTCTCTCTACAAAGTAGGCATTTAGGATACCCCGATGTCGGATATTCCTTCTCTTTGGCAATGGTTTTCGGATCCTTCTCCGGTTTCGATAGATTAATCGTAATTTCCATATCCCCGTAATCCGATGGGGTAACCCAGTGCCTGTTTTTATCCGTGCGGTCCTTGCGAATGTAGTTTGCATCAATGGAAAATTTATAATACGTCTCAGTGGCTTTGGTAGGACTTAGTTGATAGTTTTCTTCAAACTCGGTAATCACCTGGGATGGCCCCGGCAAAAGGGCTCCCATCAGCTTTCCATCCAATAAATCCCTATGGGTGGGAGTATCTTCTTCCATCAGTCCCTCTTTTGCTGCCCAGTCAAGAATTTCCCCTAAAATTTCTTGAAGATCCTGTTCTTGATCGTAGATCCTGTGATTCTTTATTTCCATATCAATTGTATCCATATTTAACACTTCTAAAATTCGGTTAATCACAAACACGAAATCCTCTTCGGGAAAAAACCTTTTCTGTCTTCCGTATTCCGCTAAATCAAGTATCCTTTCTTCAATCATTGACTGTCCACCTCCCGTGTTATTCGATCCGCTACAGCTCCGCTACTACTGTTCACAATGTAAATCTCAGGATCAAGATCATAAGCCTTTCGGTACTTCTCAGCAATTTCCCTTTTGAAGATCGCCACATTCCCCTTGGGTACGATTGTTACGATACAGCCCCCAAATCCCGCGCCGGTCATTCTGGCTCCCACGGCGCCTAGATTCATGGATTCTTCAACCAATGTGTCCAACTGTGGAATAGAAACTTCAAAATCCCTTCTTAGGGATTCATGACTTTGCAGCATTAAAGCTCCAAACCCTACAACATCGTCTTTTATAAGAAGCTCAACCCCTTCCAGTGTCCGGTGGTTTTCCGTGATAATGTGTTTCACTCGACGATAGATTCCAGGGTGCTTGATCAATCTTTCTACTAAAGGCCGATCCCTAGGTGTAAGTTCTCCGAGAGATTTTATCCCCTGTTCTTGTAGGATTTTCTCACCGGCTTTAGCATCTTCAATACAACGATTGTATCCCGAATCCGATAGCCTACGACGAACCATGGAATTGATAATCAAAATGGAGTGATCTTTAAGAGGAAGGGGCACCTGTTCATAGCTTAAATTCCCGGTATTCAGTAGTAGCCCGTGATTTTTCTCTCCCATACCGATGATAAACTGATCCATAATACCGCAGTTAACACCCACATAAACATTCTCCGACTCCCGACAGTAAGTAACAAGCTCAACTCTGGGAATACGAAAGTCGTATATTTTATCAATCATAACCCCTGTGGCAAGTTCAATGGATGCCGAAGAGGACAATCCAGCACCCCTGGGGATATCCCCCCAAAACAGAATGTCCAATCCTCGATCTCTTTTAAATCCCTTTTTATCCAAGGTTTGGACCAGCCCTTTCGGATAATTTCCCCAGCCATCTTCTATCCGATAACTCCAATCCTTATCCACTTCGATGATTCCTGATTCCGGTTCATTCATTGAAAAGAATCGAAATTTCCCGTCCCTTCGCTTTCTAGCGAGAGCATAGGTGCCGATATCCAGTGCCAAGGGAAAGACATAACCTCCCGTATAATCCGTGTGTTCGCCGATTAGGTTTACCCGTCCTGGAGCAAAGCTTTGATATTCTGGGAGATTTTTAAATATCCGTTGAAACTCTTTTACCATTTTTTCATTCATCAATAAACACCTGCCTTTGCAGCTTTTTCCGTCTCTCGACGAACTTTCAGATCTTCGGATATTTCATCCAGTTTATCCTCGGACAATCGGTAAAACTTCATGAAAAACAGAACGGAAATCAATAGACCGACCATAGGAAGCGCTACCATAAGCATTCGAAGACCCAGTAAGGTTGCTTCTGTTTGTACAGGGGCATTCACATCCAATCCGATAAGATCCAGTCCTACTCCTGCAATCAAGACGGAAAATGCCGAGGCTAACTTCACTACAAAGGTCTGAAGAGAGAAGATCACACTCTCGGTTCGATGCTGATTTTTCCATTCCCCATAATCCACGGAATTGGCAAGGAACACGGTTGTCAGTACCGTTGCAATACCAAAGCCGATAAAAATAATTACCGCCGCAATACTTAAAAAGATGATGTTGGTAATATTCAGGGTTCCCAAAATAAACAGAATCCCGTAACCGAAAATGGTGGTAAAAATTCCTCCGATGAAAAGGGATTTTGCGTTAAATTTTTTCCTCAGTAGAGGTATAAACAGCATGGAGACGATCTGGGCTGCCCCGCCGATGGTTCCAAAAATCCCAAATAGGGCTGCATTCCCGATATCGAATCGAAAAAAATAAATAGCCAGTTGATTGGTCAGATACAGCGATGCATTGAAAACCACAATGGCAACCACCACCACTAAGGCTTGATCATTTCGTATCAAGGCTTGGAACATCTCCTTAACTTTAGGATTTTTCTGACCGGCTTTTACTTTTTCCTTTACATTAAAGCTGGTGATTATAATCCCTATAATAAATACCACTCCGATGATAGCGGAGAAACGACTGAATCCCAACCGCTCGTTTCCGTCACCTAGGATGGGTACCAACAACATGGTAAGAGCCACTGGAATGGCAAAACCCAACCCCGCAGAACTCCTTGCAATCACCGCAAGATTTTCCCGATCCTTTCCGTGCTCGGTGATAGAGGGGATCATGGACCAATAGGGAATATCCATCATGGTATAGGTGATCCCCCAAACAATATAGGCAATAGAGGCATAAATCAGTAGTTCGTTTCCAGTTAAGTGGGTGGGAATGGAAAACATTAAGTACAGCACCCCGGCGTTAATTATGGTTCCAATCAATAGCCAGGGTCGAAACTTTCCAAAGCGGGTTTTTGTCTTGTCAATAATCACGCCCATAATAGGATCATTAAAGGCATCAAAGAGCCGAGCCGCCATAAACAGGACTCCGATAAAGGTGGCGGAAATCCCCAGCACCGCATTGTAATAATACATAAGAAAACCGGCAACCAGAGAATATACAAGATCCTTACTGACTGCTCCGATTCCGTAGGAGGTTTTCTCTCGTAAGGTAAGTTTCATCATTAATCTTTCCCCTCCTTTTCTCCACCCTTTGTTTCTATACCCTTTATAACAATATCCATCATTTCTTCAAGGGCCTCCATATACTCAAACCCTTCCCGCTCATCTCTTTCAAGGAGCCGTTCCATGGTAGCTTCAATCATGATCTTAAAAACAGGAATTGAAAACCTTCGAAGAACCCCTTCCTCCATTCCTTTTTCCAGGAGTTCAATGGTCAAATCCCATTCCCTTTCGATTTGTTCTTCTATCCTTTGGTACAATTCCGGATAGCTTTCCTTAAGGGTGGCGAATTTTCTAAAATCCATAGCCTGATACCGCTCAGGGATAACTATAACCATTTTCCGTATCTTCTCCAGGGTGTTTAGTCTTGTATCCGCCACAATATAAGACTCTTCTTCCTTTACCTCTCGAAATCCCTCGTCGATCATTTCCTCGATCAATTCCTTTTTTCCTGAAAAAACCGTATAAATCGTTTTTTTACTGATGTTCAATGTCCTGCTGATGTCCTCTAGGGTAAATTTCGCTCCTTTTTCGTTGAAGGCTAAAAGTGCCGTATGCAACAAACGTTCCCTTATTTCTACCGGACTTTGATTATTTTCCATGATCAGTCTCCTTATTCTTATATTTTTGTTTGTAAACAGGAAGTACAAGTGGAAAACAGAAACCCGGAAACTATATCCAGTTTCTTAGTTTCTATTATAATCGGAATCTTTCGAAATCACAAGGGAATTGTCAGAAATTTTAATATTAAATTAGCCCAAAGGGGCCGAACGCGTCTGAGTCATTATGACTCAAATACCTCAGTCCCCTTTGGGCTGAAAAGTAGATAAAGATGACAGTTACTCCGTCCCGCTGTCATCTTTTGTCAGTTCTTTCGGATTGAACCCTTCAAACACCACATTGATGGTCTTTTCCAAAGCCTGTTGATAGGCTTGAGGATCTTTTGCGGTATATCCCAGAAGGATGCTTCCTTTTTTGCGGTGTATTCTAACAGGAATCTTCGATAAATAATCGATGTCGTAATTAATAAAATGGGGTTTGCTGACATGATTCATCAATAAATTTTTCAATAGGAATTTCTTATACATTGGTAAATTTTCCTCTTTAAAAACACCGGATAACTGGCCCCGAATGATCTCCGGTGAGTGCTCTTTAAACCAACCGACAGAATAGGGATTAAAAGACTGTATAGCAAATTCCCCCTTATATCCCCTTAGTAATTCATCGGTTTTTTCCTCGAGCTTTCCCACCTTTCCCCGATTTTTAATTTCAATCAACAACGGAACCCTGCCGTCAATTAAGTAAAGCACCTCCTTTAGCAAAGGAATTTTTTCTTGGGTGTTCAACAGAGTAAGGGATCGGATTTCACCCCAAGTGCAATCAGTTATTTTTTTAGTATATCCCGTCATTCGCTCTAAATCATCATCATGAAACACCACCACTTGTTGATCTTTTGTTAAATGGATATCCAGCTCAATACCAAAACCCTCTTCCACCGCTCGAGTAAAAGCCGCCATAGAGTTTTCCGGGGCTTTCTCGGGGGAATGATATCCTCGATGGGTGATGTATGTGTCTTTCAACCAGCTCAGCTCTTCTGTCATCGTTGCCTCCTGTTCTTTGGTTCTTAACCTCTTTTTTTGTAGCCATATCCGGCTATTTTATTTTTATTTCAATGTATTTCTATTTCACTAAAGTACGGTGGACGCCAAAGTTATTGCGCATCTCATCACCCGATACATATCCGAAACATCCCTTGCTTGATAATTGACGGTTCGTTCATCGATTTTAATTATTCCGGGGATATTTTCCACCAGCTCCGCCATTACACTTTGCTGGAATTCGATCTCTATTACCGGCCCCGTTGCCACGGGCAAGGGTTTGATAAACCCGATGGATGCCATGGCCTTTTTCACCGAGATTTTGTAGTTTTCCTTTACGGTTTCATAAGGCAGGTTTTTTGCACAGTAACGGGACAACGCGGTTTTCACCGCTACGGTTTCGATTTCTCCGATTTCCTCTTTCACATCTTGACAAACCCTTTCGTCACCAGAAACCAAAATCACCGGCACCCCGTAGTGACCTGCCAGTCTGGCGTTCAGACCTACTTCTCCCATTTCCTGATGATCTATTTTAATCGTGGCTACCACCCGTCCCGAGTAGGTGTGGTCAAAAATCCCTTTCTTCGTTCCCGCTTTGGGGTGATAACCGATTAAGATTGCTCCGTCAAAACTGTCATCCAGGCCCTCCATCATGCTATGGGCTTTTGGGTAACCGCTGATCAGCCCCACTTTAGGATCCAGATCCTCTATCAAAATATTATCCATCGGTCCATGGGAATCATTCACCAGGATTTCCCTTGCCCCGTTTTCCCATAAATATGTACAAAGGAGATTCACTTCCTCCGTCATCAGCTTTCGCGTCCTTTGATAATCGGAACTTTCTCCCCCTAGCTGTTTTTTCGATACCACGCCCCAAATCCCTTCAATATCCGCCGATATATAGATTTTCATAAGGTGCATCATCCTCTCATTAATTATACTTTCAAACCTCCCTTACAGATTCATTTCTCCGCTACCCCTTATAGGGTGCCAGCTCTCCTTTTAAACACCGGACTCCTCCCGTAGGATCCTCAACATCCCCTTTGTATCGAGGAATCAGATGTACATGAAGATGCATAATGGATTGCCCTGCATCCTCACCGATATTCACCCCTAAATTATACCCGTCGGGATGAAATTTCTTGTCCAAGTATTTTTTGCCTTCATGAAGCAGTTGATAAAGAGCGGTAACTTCCTCCTCCGTGGCATCAAAGAATATTTTAAAGTGTCTTTTGGGAATAAAAAGCATATGCCCTTCATTGATGGGGTATTTATCCATAACTCCGAAGGCTAATTCGTTTTCTAAGATAATGCGGTCCTTTTCTAGATTGCAAAATGTGCATTTCATTTTTCTGCCGACCTCCTCAATGTTTTATCATACCCGATTTGTTTAAACACCAAAACTTCCATTAACTAATAAAACGAAAATCATTAGGGTCTCTCTCCGGGGTAATCTTAGTAACTTCAATGTTCTAAATACCTGCGTCCTCTTTAGATATATGTTTATTTTGGACTATTTGCTACACATCCATTTTTCTGATCTTTTTAATATCCACTTTATGAACTTTCGGCTCCTCCCGATGACTGGTCATGGGAATGTTTTCTTTGTAACCCCCCTGTTCCCGTCGGATGATTTCCTTCACCCTTGACCGACAATAGGCTCCCTGGCATTGACCCATACCTGCCCGGGTTCGAAACTTCACTGCCTGGATGGATTCCACGGGAAGTCCCCGGCGAAAACTCTCGGTAATCTCCTCCTCTGTCACGGTTTCGCATCGACAAATGACTTTTTTCTCCGGTTCCTGATGATCTGTAGACCCTTCAAAGTCCTCCTCTTTTTTATGGAACAGAGGTGCTCGATAAGGCTGGAACTCAGTCTTTTTATTTAAGATAAGCCCCCGTTCCTTCAGCATTTCCCTTACCATTTCTCCAATTGCCGGGGCTGCCGTCAGGCCGGGGGAATCGATCCCTATAAGATTGATCATTCCCTTTACCCGGTCCCCTTCTATGATGAAATCCTTTTCCTTCACCGATGCCCGGATTCCAGAATAGGTGGTAATCGCCCGATTCAACTTAAAATCCGAGATGGACCTTCTTGCATTTTGGATGATGTACTTCAGACTTTCCTTTGTGGTGGATACATCAGCCCGATCATTGACCTCTTCTGCATTTGGTCCAATCATAAAATTCCCGTGAAAGGTGGTAGTCACAAGAATTCCCTTGCCTTTTTCATTGGGAACCTGAAATATCACTCGGTTTACCAGGTGACCCTGATCCTTCCCGAAGAGAATGTACTGGCCTCTTCTGGGAATAATTTCGTAGTCCTCGATTCCCGCCATCCTTGCCACACGGTCACTATAAAGCCCTGCAGCATTGACTATATACTTCGCCTCAAAGGTCTGATTTTCCCCTTGAATTTTAAAGTCATTCTCCCGTCGATAAATTTTATTTATTTCCTGACCGAAGAACACCTTCACACCATTGGCCAGGGCATTTTCCATAAGGGCGATGGTCATCTCGTAGGGTGACGCCACTCCCACATTTTTACTGTGAAGAGCCATTTTCACATCTCCGTTGATATGAGGTTCAAGCTTATTTATGGTCTCAGCACCGATTAACTGGAGGTCCTGATCATTCTCTCCATACTTCTTTCCATTATAGTAAAGTTTTTGAATCTTTCTGTGGTCGGCTTCATTAAAGCCCACCACTAAAGAACCTGTTTTCCGATAACCGAAATTAAGCTCCTTATTCAGTTGTTGAAACATAGGGCTGCCTTTCGCTGCAAGCCTTCCTTTGAGTGTACCGTATTCTGTTGCATATACACCGTGTACAATGCCGCTGTTGGCTTTTGTTGCACCTAAGGAAACGTCCCTTTCTTTTTCTATTAAAACAATCTTTCCATGGTATTTTGAGAGTTCCCGGGCGATGGATGCCCCTACAACTCCCCCTCCGATAATAGCAACATCATACAATACAATCCGCTCCTTTAATTTCTTATGATTTTGATTGCTTGTGTTCGTTTTAAGGTTCCGTTTGGGTTTGACGGGCGATTTCCACCGGACTGGCACTGAGTTTTTTCGCCCCGATTTTCATCAATATATAGGCGATAAAGTAAAATGCTGCCCCACCGATGAACATCCCTTCATTGCCTATGAGATCCATGGCAAGGCCCAGCATAAAAGGCCCCGTCATCTGTCCGATCATGGTAAACATATAGTAAAGACCGATATAAAAGCCTACCCGGTCTCTGCCCCCCAGGTCCGCAATCAGGGGCATCGCTTGAACATTGACCAGAGCCCAGCCCAGTCCTCCTAAAACAAAGATTCCCGCAATCACTATGGGCGCTCTGACAGGAATGGCGGCAAGAAATAATACAGGGACAAGGAGAAGCCCCCATAACATGGTCGGGATTTTTCCGATTTTCGAACCGATAAATCCAGCAAAAATTGCAAATACTAAAAAAGATCCGGCAAAGGAAGTCAGAATAAAATTTGCCCGACCTTCCGTAAGACCCAGCGTTTCCACCCCGTAGATGGGAAACATGGCATTGAGACCCGCATAACCGATAAAGTACGTCAGCATCGCGAGAAGAATTAGAAACTGACCGATAAAGCCCGGCTTTAACAGATTTCGAATTCCTCTTGCTGCGTCCTTAATCGGGTTAGTGGAAGACCTCGGAGCATTGTCCACATAAGGAGGATGGCGATCCACTTTTCGCCATACAACTCCTAAACTTAGTAAAAGAACCACACCACCGATACCAAAGGTCAGTCTTGGGTCCACGTCATAGAGTAAGGATAAGATCCCAAAGCTGACCAGAGTTCCGATCCCCCCCATCAAATTGATGATTCCGTTGGCTGTGGAGCGTTTCTCCGGAGGAGTATGGTCCGGCATCAAGGAAATTATCGGACCCCGGTAGGAATGCATGGCGGCGGTGAAGAGAATTTCTGTAATAATTAATAGAAATAATACCGATGAAACCAGAGGTATAGCAAAGTGAGTAAGGGCTGCAATGGGTATGGCCACAACAATAAAAGGTAGCCTCCGTCCCCAGGGAGCGTCCATCTGATCCGACCAGGCCCCGATAATGGGAATCAAAAGCAATCCGATCAGGTTGTCCGTGCCCATCAAAAGACCCACCACCGCCCGGGATGCAAAAAATTCACGGTACATTAGAGGAAGAAAGGCGTTGTAGCTGGTGAATGCCAGCTGGACCCCGAGAAAACCGAAGCCGATCCACCATATCTTTTTATAAGAGAATTTTTCTGTTTCGCCGGCATTTTCTCCAGAATCTAACTTTTCATCATTCATTGGAACTCTCCTCCTAAATATATTTCTTTCATGTTATCCTATCCTTAATATCAGGATTTCCATCGTTGCATTCGAAAAATTCTGCCAAATTTTAAGATAATGCCATTATAATCCAAAAGAGGTCCTTCCACAAGACGATTTCATAAACTTTAATCGAATCTTTACCTGTCGACGCAGGCAGATGTTTCAAAATTTTACTGCAAAGGTGAGACCCAAAGTCTTAACTATTTTTATTCAATAGGTTTATAACTGATAGCATTGACTTGGATCAATATTACCTTCGATTTTTCTAATTGCAGCAGTGTTGTTCTATGTGATTCCTAAAGCAAGTATCAACGAGTGAAAAACCTTGAAACCGGCAGAACCATTGAGGGTGCTGGTAATATCATTGCTTTTTCTTTATCCTTTGTGATACCTTTGGAATTATTCGATCCACTTTCATCTGATAAACCCTAGAAATCATACAAAATCAGTGAACAAACTTGAAATT
The DNA here is from genome assembly GCF_009910325.1 of Isachenkonia alkalipeptolytica. Classification (NCBI taxonomy): domain Bacteria; kingdom Bacillati; phylum Bacillota; class Clostridia; order Eubacteriales; family Clostridiaceae; genus Isachenkonia; species Isachenkonia alkalipeptolytica. The sequence goes on along the minus strand of NZ_SUMG01000001.1, from coordinate 270,232 downwards.
AATTAAAAATTACCCCCGCCTTCAAATCAACGAAGAGGGGGTAGTTTACATTAGTCTTCCATATACTTATATGTCTCAAGGCTTGGTACTTTCCATGGTGCAAAGTCTTTCTCTTTGATATAGAGTTTTTATGAAATGCCTCAAGCACCTTCGGCCTCTTTGAGGTATTTTGGGCTATCCGATAGCTCCGATGCGGTTTCTTCCGTTTCTCTTGGCTTTATAAAGGGCCTGGTCCGCCTTATTTATTAAGCAGGTGTGATTGTTGCCCTCCGGAATTACCGTTGCAATACCTATAGACAGGGATACCCGATTAAGCAAGGGACTCTCTTCATGCTGAATTTCTTCCTTTTTCATTTCCCTCATGACTTTATCGGCTATTTTCTTTCCTTTCTCAAGATCGGCTTCCGGTAAGACCACCATAAACTCATCTCCTCCGTATCGAGCGACGGTATCCTCTAAAACCTCTTCTTCCAGTGTCCGGGTCAAAATCTCCGCAATTTTTTTTAAGACCTCGTCCCCTTTTAAGTGTCCGTAAAAGTCATTGTATTCTTTAAAATAGTCGATATCCAAAAGCAGCAGTGAAATTTTCTGAGCATGTTTAAGGGCTTTTTGCCAATCCTTTTCCAATTGATAGTCCAAATACCTTCGATTGGCTACTTTCGTTAAACCATCCTTATTGGAAAGCTTCTTCAGTTTCTTATTTAATACCTGTAAGCTTTTTTGTGCCCTTTCCTTGTTTTGAATTTCCTTTTTTAGATCCTGAGACTTCTGAGCATTATTAATGGCAATTGCAATATAGGAAGCTAGGGTATTTAAAGCCATCAAGCTTTTGTCGGAGTAGGAGTTAATTTCTCTGGATTGCACCGTTAACACCCCAATCAGTTTTTCTTTCACCTTGAGAGGGATAAATACTGCGGATTTTGAAGGTTTCCCCACACTGGAGCTTCTCTTGTTGACGTATTGATGATATTCCTTTTCCATGTCATTGATAATCAGTTCCTGATCCTGGTTGACGGAATAGGCGGCTAAGCTGCTGGGATTTTCTAAATTGATACGGTGGACTGGCATTATTTCTCCGTCCTCCATCGACAGACTATACTTTATGGAACAGGTCTTGCGATCATAAATTCCAATCCCTAAGGTATTAAGCTTCATCAACCGACTCATATCCTTGTACAAATCCTCAAAAATGCTTTCAATATCAAGTTTCGCCGTGATCTTTTGCCCTATCTCACTGACTATTTGCATCTGCTTATAGGAGTCCGAAAGAAGTCCGGTTTTTTCTTGAAGTTTTGAGGATAGATTTTTATATAACTCGGTTTCATCCTTATATTGTTTTAATTTCAAGTGCAGCTTGATTCCCCGAACCCTTTCCCGCTTTTTTTCTTCTTCGATTCCCTGTAAAGTCAAAAGATGTTTTCGATAATAATAGTTGGCACTTTCCTGCTCTCCTCTAAGATCATAGTATTCTGCAAGCTTTCGATAGATCTTTAACATCGCCGTGCCAAATTCATTTTTGGTATTTTTCTCCACTGCCTCCTGGAGAATCCTTATACTTCGGTCCGTTTTTTTCTCCTTGATTAGGCACTCCGCTAAGTCCAAACGGAGTTCCATTTCCATTAAAAACTCCTTCGTTTCAATGGATATTTCCAAAGCCATTTCCAGATGGGTAAAGCAACTTTCTTTTTTCCCCTCTTCGTTTTCAATCAAACCTAAAATATGTAAGACTTTCGCATACAGTAATCGATCTTTATTTCCATCGATCATCTCCATAGTTCGATCAATCTGACTCCTGGCTTCGGTCATTTGAGCATTCCTATAGTAAAGCTCTGCAAGATTATAAGCAAAAGAAGTTTCCAGAAAAGCATCGCTACCTTCTTTTTGGCGACCCATCCCGCTTTTGATATACTCAAGGGAATCCTCCATATCCTCCAGACTATAAAAAATAGCTGCAATATTGTTCAATATTCCCGCTTCCAAATGGATTAAGTTTTCTTTTCTTGAAATATCCAAAGCCTTTGTATAATATGAAACCGCCTGATCATGGATCTCCATAAAGTAGTAGGTGTTGCCCATGGATAAATTCATTTCACATTCCACTTCCTTGGCCCCCAGACCGTCCACCAGCAATAGTCCTTCATTCAAAATACCAGAAGCCGCTTCCAAGTCTCCCTTCAAATAACTGCATCGACCGATCCGAAGTAGGGCCTCTGACTCCAGTATTTCATGATTGTGCTCTTTTGCAAAACTTCGAACCTCCTCTGCTAAAAGGGCCCCCTCCTTAGGATTAATCCGCTCAAGTTTTTTAGCTTCTATAAGAAGCTTTTTATACTTCTCTAATAATTTACTCATCTTCCGGCCTCCTGAATATTAGGTAAAGTGTGTTTCCCCTTTATTTTTGGATTTTAGGCAAATCTTGCAACAGTTCAGTGAACAGTACTTAATTTCGATCATATACTATTTATTAGTATAAAGGATTATTTCGAGATTGAAAAGAAAATTTCAAAAACTCCCATTAAAAATTCCGGAAATGTTATGATTTCCTTCTTCTCTTTTTCTCCTTGTCTCCTTTTCTTATGCCATTACATTAATGAAGTGATTTTTTAAACTACACTGTAACCTTTTCCTCTGCCATCCGTTTATTTAGTGAAAGGAGGTTTCCGATGAAGACCGATACCATGGATCGTATTTACAAAGAAGATAAAGAGGAGCTTTCCTACGCATCAATTTATATTGAGGAAGTGCTCCCCATCAAGCCACAGATTTATTATTAGACCCATTCGGGCAGGCCGGAAAAAGGGACAGGAAACCGAAGGGTTCCTGTCCCTGTATATCCTTGCCCTGGTTATGACTACTTCCTAAAAAGAGTGTGCACCTTTTTGTTCACCTCAGGAAAGTCAAGGTTTTCCAGGTCATCATAGGCTTCCACCAAAACTTGCCTGGCTTCCTCCCACCGATGTTCTTTCTCCGCTTTTCTGGCTAACTCATTAAAAGAATCGTCCTCAGTCCAATCATAATCGATTTCGTCGCTCCGGTCCTTATCCAGATAACACCAATCATAGTATATCTTTGCCATGATCGCCTCCCGGAGAGCGCCTAAGTATTTCCCTTCAAATTCCAGCATCTTTCTTTTCTCATTGAACAATTGTGCCAGAAGTATACGCTTTTCGTCACATTTACTATACATGTGATTGTATAGTTCCCAGGCTTCATCGTTCCTTCCGCTCTTATATAAATAGAAGGCTTTTTTCTTATATAAGGGAAACGATCCGGTTACATCCTCATCCTCTTCATAAATATCCAATGCTTTGTCAATCAGTTTTACAGCCTGATCACCCTCCCCCTCTTCAAAGGCTATGTCGGCTTTTTTTAATAAATTTTCCGTTTCATCATCAAAAACATCCATCAGGTCCTCTTCAAAACCCACGTTACCTTCACCCTTTTGGGCTGCCCTCTTTGCTTTTCTCATCTCTCTTCTTTTTTTATTTTCTGCCCGTTCTTCAGGACTGAACTTTGACAGTTCATCTGATTGACATATGGAACACCGATTATTTTTCTTTAAAAAAACATGATAAATTACATAAGGAATCCATCCCACCACTGTTAAGACTAACAGGATGAACCATTTCCAGTTCCAGTCGGCTTTTACCGGTTCAACGTGCTTTTCACATACATTGCAGTATTTCATTTTGTCATTCCCCATTTCGGTTTTTTCTTTTTAAGTGATTTCTCATAACAAGTACTTTTCTATAACAAATTGCATCCCTTGCCGGCTATTAGAGAGTCCTCAGCAAAAATTTCTCAGGCCACTTTTGCTAATTATTACTCTGAATACTTAGTACCCCGGCACAGGAGGAGATCTGCTGATAATCCGATTCCAGTCCATTTTTTTCTAAAGCTTCGGTCATCTCTTTTCCAATCATATAAAATTCCTCATCATCCCATTCATTACCACATTTTTGTTTGCAGCGATTCAAATCTTCTTCATTTTCAAAGGCTACATCCGCCACCAGGATTTCTCCCTTAGGGTATAGAAGATTGCGCAGTTCTTCGATGATGCCCATCTTTACGGTATTATGGAAATGATGCAGTACATAGGAAGAGACAATATAGTCAAACTTTTCTTCACGAATTTCTGTAGGGACCCCTTCATTTAGATCCTGTTGAAAAAACACTGCCTCGGGCATCTTCTTTCGGGCTTCCCGAATCATCTTCTCCGAAAAATCCAGCCCGAAAATACGGGCTCCATTTTTATAAAGCTGCTGGGTGAGTTGTCCCGTACCGACACCGATATCTAATACCTTCACCGTCCCCTGCCCTTTGATTTTTCCCTGTACATATCCAAGGACATCATAATACCCCTCAAAGGGATAGCCTTTGCTTTTTTGAATGCTTTCATCATACTCTTCCGACCATCGGTCAAAATTTTCTTTGCTTAGCATGTACAGCCTCCTTTGATGTTTCATAGTTTATAGATTCCGATAGCTATTAGATAAACCGGCCTATTATTTAATTCGATAAACCGGTTCATAAATCCTTTAATTTTCTAAAATTCCTTCTCAAAAAATCGCCGAAGAATTAAAAAGGATTCTCCGACGACAATTATTTAGGTTATAGCAGTATTTCATTTTTTCCCTTGCACCAAAGCCTCTTGCGTTTATAAGGAGTATTTTAAATGATTCCCAGCACTCCTTTTAGCCACCTTTTCGTGCTTATTCTTAATGAACCATTATTCCTAATAACATAGGTGTTCTAAACAGTAAAGTCTGAGCCCCCCATCCTTAAAACCACTGCCATTCATTTTAAAAGATCCATCGAATCCTTTGGTTAATTCGTTGGGAATCCCTGGGCTTTTCTTTCTGACTTTCCCCCCAGATTTTCATCCTTTCATGATCCGAATGCTCTTCATCTCTGATCACCTCAAGATATTCCTTAAAGCCCGATTCACCGCCTACATCCTCCGGAGGCCGGTCCCCCATACCGCCCAGGTATTCACCTTCCAGCTGATTAGCCATCGTGATTTGCTCCAGTTCTATTTTGTGTACCCAGTGATCTCCGAGATCATAAGTGTATTTAACCAGGTTGTGTCGAGGAAAAACATCCTGCAACAACGTTGTTTTATCCATCATGATCTGATGAGCTTCTTCATTAAAACACTCCAAGGTTTCCGGATCATCGTCCATTAAAATCCGGATAGATTCCCCATTCTCTTTCTCTATTTCAAAAAAATGAAGGTGAGTTTCATGCCAATCAAAAACCATCATAATGATTCTGTGGAGCTGTCTAAAGGTAAAAAGTCCCGGGACCGCAACCCTTCGGTAAACTTCATGGCCCTTCAGGTCAAGCTGAATCTTCAACTGATAAAGGGGTGTTTCAACGACGCTTTTTTTCCTATAAGGGTCAAAGGCATGAAGATTCAGAAGCATTAAAGCATAGGGATATCCGCCGTGTTCAACAGGATATCGACTTTCCAACCGAGAGAGGTTCCGCTGAATGATCCGGTCCTCTTCCAGGGCCCGATGGGACATATGAAGATTTCTTGTAGTGCTATTAAGTTTGGCAACCGTGCTCCGATTTTTTGTTTTTCCATAGAAAATCCCTTTTTCCTCCTGTAAGTATTCTTCGATGACTTCCGGTCTCACCCCTTCCATTTCCAGGGCAACACGAATCCCCTCAAGGATCAGCCCGTCGATCTTTTTAAACTCCTTATCCTTCATTCCAAATAAGAGAACCCCATAACGGGTTTCATCATTGATCAGCACCACCGACTGCTTTTCGTTGTATTCAATCAAATTCCCGTGCCATGCCCTTAGGGAACTGGGATATTGTTGATAATCCTTTCCCGAGATAAGATCTCTTTCCATTAAACCCATCTTCTCTCTAAGCTTTTGTGTGCATTGAATATACATTTATTTTTCCTCACTTTCTTATCGCTTTCACTCCGAAACCATAAGCATCAAAACTTGTGTTTGAAAAAGTTTAACCTTTTTTGGCTACTCCTTCACTCCCCTTTATTTCCATCAGAAATTTTAGATTTAAAATACCCTTCCGAGCAGTATAATGCTCCAGCGGGATTATGGGCCAGGACCCGATCCTTCGTAATTAAAGTGCTCACCATTGCTTTCGAATATTTATAAAACATGGAATCATGACCGACACAAAGTCCTACCACGATGTTAAAATCACATTGCCGCTCATTTAGCAGCTTCGCCTGGGCCACAGGGTTGCAGATTGTCTCATAGGTACCGGGACGTACTTTCAATGCATCTTTTATACCGATTTTCTCCTTCGCCACCCCGCCGGTTTTACAGATCACCGAAATCGTCTCAAATCCCGCCTCCTCTAATATATGGTTTAAAGTTCCCGCTTCCTTATGGAGCCCGAGACAAAAAGCGATACCTATTTTCCTGTAATTCATGGACTTGGCAAACTCCATGATTTCCCTTACTCTTGGCCATTGTCCATACCCTGCCGCTTCGATCTCCGTGGCTTTCAAATGGAAGTCTTTGTTTTCTTCCTTTTCGTATTCGGAGAAAGATTTCGCCAAAAGGGTCTCACTAATCATCGGACAGTTTCCCGGAAGGCTTTGAGGACTTTCCTCTATACATGCCAGCACCCCGCAGTTTGTACATTTATACATCGCCATCATCCTTTCGTTATTTATTTACTACCCATCAACTTAAAATCCTCCTTCTTTTGATGGACCATTTAAACCGATTAACCCTATCCGTCACAGTTTTGATATCCGTTTATGTAATTATTCTATTTTTTTATAGAAAATCCTTCATATACTTCTTTTTTATTTCAAGTAAAACCGAAAAAAAGAAATAGCTGTTCTCTTCCTATTCCTTTTTTGAGTGAATTAATACCCTATAAATAGGTATCTCTTTTTCAAATTTGCACCGGATTCTCCATAATCCGACATATTTATTTTCTCCGTAAACATGCTAAGCCCTAGATCGCTGAAATTAATCCTATAGTATAATGAAACTCTACTGTAGGAGAGCAATAAGACAGGGACCCACTTAAAACTAACAGGTCCCTGTCCCTTTGTCTGTACTTACGCTATGCTGATTAATCTTAATTAATAGAAAATATTGCCTGCCACCAATCCTACAGCGGCGGATATAAACATTACCAAAACAATATAGGTAGCGGTTTTTTTCTTACCCAATACTCTGGAAATAACAATCATATTCGGAAGACTCAAGGATGGTCCCGCTAATAAAAGAGCTGTAGCAGGGCCTTTTGCCATATTCATTTCCATAAAGGCTTCTACAATAGGGATCTCCGTAAGAGTTGAGAAATACATGAATGCGGCAAATACAGAAGCTAAAAGGTTCGCAGCATAAGTGTTCTCACCGACAAACTGAGCTACCACCTCATGGGGAAGCAGAGCCTGAATAACTCCCGCCGCAAAAATTCCCACTAGGAATAAGGGGGCAATTTTTTTTGCCAGATCTCCGGTTTCCGCTGCCCAGTCCTTCACTTCCTCCAAGGTAAAGTTCTTTTTCAGTTGAAGGAAAAGCAATGCCACTAATAACAGGGTGGGTATAGGATTTCGCACTCCGGAAATTAATATAGCCAGTAGGTTGGCGAAAAACATCATGTTCTGTAGCATCGTCCGATCGCTGTCATCCTCTACACTGAACATTTCCTCACTTTCATCCACCACTTCGCTTTTGTTGTAAATCAAGAACATTATCAGCCCAATAACCAGAGAAATAATTACGGCTCCGATTACTCTAACCAGTCCAATATCGTACCCCAGTGCCGTAAAGGTCATGCTGATGGCCAACACGTTAATAGCGGGTCCGGAAAACAGGAAGGTAATAGCTGGACCAATCCCGGCCCCTTTCTGTCGTATACTTGCAAACATGGGCAGCACTGAACAGGAGCATACCGTTAAAATCGCTCCTGATAATGATGCAATTAAGTAAGCCACTCTTTTATCCGCTTTCGGACCAAAGTATTTCAGTACGGCGCCTTGAGACATGAACTGAGCAATGGCACCGGAAAGGAAAAAGGCAATGGTTAAAGACATTAACCGTCGAAGGGTCACATAGTCTCCCACGGCTTCAAATCCTGATTTAATGGTTTCTAAAAATAATTCCATAATATCCTCCTTGTCTAATGTTTAGTCTGATTTTCTATCTGATGGTTATTCCAGTTCCGAGGGGGAGCCTTGACAGGCATTAAGTAACCCCTCTTTTGTCAACATGCGTTGATAATCCCGGGATAACTGTTCAATGGTTTCTCTTTTTTCTTTTATAGTGGAAACGATGGCCTGATGCAACGGATCCTTTAAAGCAAGTTTATAGTAAATGAACTTTCCCTTTCTCTCGTCGATCACCAAACCCAAATCCCGATATTTCGAAAGAATTTTTGATACTCTGGGTTGGGGAACTTCTAATATTGCTTCCAGTTCACAAACACATAAGGCCTCTTCATTTAACAACATCAGGATCCTAAGTCGGGTTTCTTCCGAGATCAGTTTTAAAAATCCCTGTAAAGATTTCATGTTTACCTCCTTTCATATTCCATTATATGCATATGTTAATATGTTCTTTATTCTTTGTCAAGCTTTTATTCAAATAATTTGGCGAGCCTGTCTAAAAAATATGTTATTAGGACGTAAATAAACCGAAGATGTACTCTTCGGTTTATTATCCTATTACACCTGCAAACATTTCCTACTCTTTTTAGAAAATGAACATGCCTCGAAGAACATTCCTAGAGACGACGGCCTGATCCATGATAATAGAATCACACTGGATGTGTCCCCGGTATTGATTTTTTTTCAAGCATAATGTTTTTAAAATTTCCATCGAACAATTCTCTTCCCCAACATTAAAAGACAAATCAATTTTTTCCAACATTTTCAGCCCTCATTTTCCTCATCTCATGGAATTTTACGTGGTGTTTCTTGATTTATGTGTTTTTACCCTCTTTTGGATGTTGTGAACCAAAAGTAACGATTGCCAAGCATATATTTTATAATCCTTTCACAGGCTTAAAGTCTGATCCTGCACCCTTTACGGCCGGGGTGATCAACGGGAGAATAATATAAAGTCCGTGGTTGGTTCGAAAGACCTCAATAAAAATAAATCCCGGAGCAAATGCTTTGCTCCGAGGATCAAGTGAACCGTTCCTGCCTTTCGTTTACACTCGGCGCTGCTTTTCCGCTGAAGTTTTTTCTTGGCCTTCCCAACGGCCAAAGTGATTACATATAGTAAGCCGTTCTTGGCTTTCAGGCTTTCTTGAGGTTTGCCCAGTCCCAGCCATAGGGTTCCAATCCCTTCTTTTGATAAATACAAGTCCAGTTGTTGCAGAATATAACCGGCATTCAATAAATATCCTTCCTTTTCCTCGGAATAAATCGCAATATAATGAGGGGCATTGATTGAAAAAAACCGCTGACTTCCTTCTATTCAAAAATGGCAACTTCCGTTTAAATCTCTTCAAACAACGGTTCCAGTTTATGAATTTGCTGTTTTAACTTTTCGATCACCGATGGTTCTAAGAGTTTTTTAGAAATTTACGTATGGACTTTCTTTAAATACTCGGGGATAGAGTTCTTCAATCACCATTTATATCTTCTCCTTTTTAAAATTGTTTTATTGGCGACAGGATTGTTGTATAGGCTTATACACTACTCTGTGGTCTTACAAATGATTTTTACATAAGGATATATGCATAAAACATCAGTGCAATGCTGGTAAGTCCTATCGATGGTGCTAGGTAAGCTCTGAATAGGATTTTTGCATCGAACTCCTTGTTCTGTGCTCGGGCAAAAAAACTGCCCCGAAAAAGTTCTTTTAGAACCTCTCCGGGGCAGGGTTATCTTTTTATCTTATGAATACTGTTTTTTAAAGTTTTCCAAAGGTTTCGCAAGCATCACAATCACTAAGGCATTTACCACATTGGCCAACAACTGGGTTGATGCCCTTACGGGCAGCAACACCAGATAGCTGTCCCCGATTAACTGGGATAGCCAGTAGGTGTTCATCAACAAGGTTACAATCAAGTAAACCGCAGCAACACTGGTAACCACATTGGTTACGGTAAATGCTTTTCGAGATCTGTTAAACTTTCTAAAACCGGAGAATAAACTGAACTGAACAATAAATCCGGGAATCATTCCCGTCATCATGGCACTCAGGGTAAATCCGGGGTGAAAACCGCCGGCAGGCCGCATGATAAAGTTGATCAAATCATGTACAATGCCCGTCAACCCTCCGGCTAAGGGCCCTAACAGCATACCGGATACGATAATTGGAATTCGACTGAATCCTATCCGCACACTGGGTCCTACCATAAAGGAAAATTGACCCAGTACCACCGCCATGGAAATCAGCAATGCACTGATAACCAGAGTTCTTGTGGTTAATTTTCCCGGGCTGAAAAATCTTTTGACACTTATATTATCCGAACGATCCATCTCGGCACCTCCTTTCTCTCAAAGTTAGGCATAGAAGCTCCAACATTAAGAGAAATTCAGTAAAATCTCTAATGGTGAAACAGCGGATGCAGCAGTATAACGCGATGTTCATCTTCGTTTAGAAGCAACTTCCCATCTTCTAACACTTAACGCATACTACTTACTCTGCCCACAGAACTATAATAACTGATTATTTAGAGAATGTAAACCGAAAGAATGCCTCGATGAGACTGAAGACCTTGAAACTTCAGAAGCATCTAAATTATACTATTTTGCAACCAACACACTTGTGCAGCAATTATCCACGATTCCCTTACTTACACTGCCGGGTCTCCATTTATTTAATCCGCTGGCTCCCCTTGCACCCACAACAATCAGATCAAACGCTCTATCCTCTGCATAATCCGCTAATACTTGAGCCGGATTATCCCCCTTTATGATTTTAAGTTCTACCTTAGCATTTTCTAGGTATTTGATTGATTCCTGACTTTCTTTGTAGGCCTCATCAAAAACTTCTTTTAAAGTCTGATCCATATCACTTATGTCCAGTACTTCTTCATAGGATGCATACTTGATAGGACTCTTTCTCTGTACATGAACAACCGTTATTTCACCAACCACACAGGTGTAGATTAAACTCCTTGCCATCTTTAATGCTTTTTTGCTGCCCTCAGAACCATCAAATCCTACCAAAATCTTCATATTCAGTACCCCCTCACATATATTATTATAGTAAGCATGTACCCTTTTTTTTACATATTAAACGTCTTATTGTCTCAAGTTCAATCCTTTAATTTCCTTTGAGGTTCATATGAATGCTCACCGACCTCATTCCTCCGGGATCTCTTTTATTATGACAAATAATTTAGTTACATTATCTCAAGACAAAATCTAAAGCAAAAATCCAGAAACCAGAACCGCCAGAACAATCAGGGGTGCCGGTATTTTCTTCGTCAGAAGCAATGCGACGGTCAAGATCATAACTATAAAGTTATCGATCGCAAACCCGCTGCTTTGCATTAAGATCACCGCTGCAATGGTAATCAGTCCTCCGGCCACGGCGGTAATCCCCCGAAGAGCGATTTTAATACCTTTTATCCCTTTCAGCCGTTCCCACACGGGATAGATAAAGTAAATTAATAAAAGCCCCGGCAGAAAGATGCTTATGCCGCTGACCACAGCACCAAGGACCTGGGTTACGGCACTTCCTCCCCGAGCTGCCATGCCCCCGGCATAGGCGCTGAAGCTGAACATCGGACCGGGAAGCCCCTGTACCAGACCGTAGCCCGTTAAGAACTCTTGACTACTCATGTGTTGATTCACTTCCACAATCTCACTGTACATCATCGGAATTACCACCTGTCCGCCGCCGATGACCAAATAACCGTAGCGGTAGAAACTCTCAAATAGCCGAATCATTTGATTATCCGAGAGAAACACCAGCACCAGGCTTCCTAAGGCGAAGGTTCCAAAGAGAATTAAGTACTTCCATGGAGGGTTCAATTTAACCCGATGCCACATATCCTTTTCCCTAGATGTTAAAACACTTACGGCTCCGCCAAAGATCAACACCAAGGGAAACACCCAGGGTTCCCTCAAAAAATATGTAGTTACCCCTCCAAATATTAAAAGTCCCAAGGTGATTCCGTCTTTTATCACCTTTCGTCCGATTCGGTATGCGGCTACAATAATAAACCCTACAGCCATAGGACCAATGTAGCGCAGTCCTTCCTGGGAGAGGTTCATATCCGTTAGTATTTGGGTCAAAAAAGAAAGTAGGGTCATTACTATAAGAACAGGCAATGCCCATACCAGCATGGTCAGCAGCGCCAGCAGCGGCCCACCGGTTTTGTATCCGATAGCAACAATCGTCTGGGTGCTACTGGGACCCGGTAAAATTCCGGTTAAGGCCATCAGCTCCACAAGCTCTTCTTCGGTCAAATATTTTTTCTTAATAACCATCTGATCCGTAAAAACTCCGTAGTGAGCCTCGGGGCCACCGTAGGCACCGAGAGAACAGATCAAAACGTCTTTTAAAAATGTACTCCGTCCTATCGTTCTTTTTTCTTCCAAAGGCTTCCTCTCCTTATGTCAGGGCCATTAATTCACTTCTTCCTTCGGAAGTAGCACAGAGAATCTCGAGCCCTTTCCCTCTTCCGATTCCACTTTTATGTCCCCGCCATGACCTTTGATGATTTTTTTAACTATGGCAAGACCCAATCCTTCCCCCTTTTCTCCTTCGGTACTTTTTGTATCCGTCTGCTGATAGGGCTTAAACAGTTTTTCTTTATCTTTCATTGAAATCCCAAGGCCTTGGTCTGACACTTCGATGATCACCTTCTCATGGTCCGATGATACCGTGACTTTTATACTGCTGTGGGAGGGGGAAAATTTTACAGAATTCCCTATTAGATTATTTAGTACTTGGTTCAACTTACCGGGATCCACTTTTGCAAATGGGGATTCTCCTTTAAGGAGATATTCCAGATTAATATCCTTTTGACGAGCCACAATAAGATTATTGGAAATATTATGTCTTACAAGGTCCTCAATATTTATTAAATATTTATCCAACTGCAAATTCCCCAACTGAATTTTAGAAACATCAAGAAAATCATCTATAATCTTCAGCATATATTCACTGGAGCTGGAGATCAAATCCAGCATCTCTCTTTGTTCATCATTCAATTGCGCTTGAATTTCTCCCTTCAGTATTTCACTATACCCCATAATGGTACCTATGGGATTACGAAGATCATGAACCGCCATACCTAAGTATTCGTTTTTCTGCTTATCCAAACGCTTCAGATCAATGTTTTTTTTCGTTAATGTTCGTTGCATATTGGTTAACTCATTATTCAAGGTGCTGATATGATGATAAGTTTCTACCTCTGCATTTTTAGGCAACCCATTGTTTCGTGTGACATTTCTTGTAAAACTTCTTTTTATAATATCACGAATCTTCTCCCCATAGGGGCTGTTCCTTTTGATCAGTTCCTCGTAATAATCTAAAATTTGATCTGCGTTCTCGGCGGCAACAACAAAAAAGTCTTCCTCATCCAGAACCCCAGCAAAGGTCAAGGGTATATTTTTTTCCTGGCCCTTAAGATTCAGTTTCCAACCTAAACCGGTACCGGATTCCGCTACTTCGGCAAAAAATCTTTTATATTCTATAAGACTTTCATGATCCAGGTAATAATGGATGTTTTCTTTGGGATCAAAGGGAAATTCCCGTTTCAGTTCATTTCGGATAATATCTTTAATAATGCCTTCCCGGCTGCAACGAATAATAAAGCCTCGGCCCTTTGTCTCAGAATTCATCTCCATCAGCATTCGCCCCTTATCAATTTGCTATTTAGTAATTTCATAGTGTTGTTATTTTATATTTGTAATACTGCTATACTTATAGTGCTTCTGTTTTCTGATATATTATATTCTTTTAGCAGCGACTTTTCTTGTGAATTGCAATGCTTCAGTGAAGTTTTTTCCTAAAAAGTCCCCCCCGGTGTACTGATACAAATCAGGAGAAATTACATAGGCCAACCCTCCTACCATTACCGGAATCGATGGATCGTATTCTTCTTTAATTCTTTTGATCAGGTCTCTGATAACTTCTTTGTTTTCTTCTACCGTAGCGGAGAGCCCGACAAGATCCGGTTTTTCTTCCCTCACCATTTCAAATATTGCATCAATGGGCATATTGGCTCCTAGGTATCGAACATCCCAACCATCCATTTCAATAAGGTCCGCCAGCATCCGTGGTCCTAATTCGTGAAGTTCCTCCCCGACACAGGTTAAAATCATCTTTCCTTTATACTCCGGGTTTTTATTGGAAAACAGATGCTCATAAAGACCGGAAATAACACTTTGGGTAATGGCGGTTGCTAAATGCTCTTGGGCTATGGTAATTTCATTAACTTCCCACAACCTTCCTATTTCCATCATAGAAGGACCAATCACCTCTTCGTACAGTTCCTGCAGGGTGATTGTTTCATCCAGAGCCTCCTTCACTAAAAGGTAACACTGACGTCGATCTCCCCGAAGTAAGCCTGATAAATACTCCTCTTTTAGCTTTTGGATATCCATAAAAACCCCTCCGATAAATTGCTGGTAGCCGAACTATTTTATCATTTCCTATTATTATATAGGATTTTAAAGAATTTATCTATGCATTTATGATAGATGACAGCGGGACGGAGTTGTTGTCATCCGTCCCGCTGTCATCTACCTATCATCTTGTATTAATCCTTTTCCGGAGAACCAAATACATTTATCTCGGTAATCAGCTGGAGCAGTACCGGGCGAGTTGAAAACCAGCGAAACGATTCAGTTCTGCTAGGGCTTCTTTTACACTCAGGGCTTTTTTGTAAGGTCTCGATAATCTATCTTCTTCCACTTGGGTAAGCCCGAAACCGAAGTGATTGTTGCTTATATGTACTTGAAGGACCAAAAGTATGAAAGTCCATAGAGTGATCCTCTTTATTTCTTTTATTTTGTTCCTTTTGTCACGCCCTTAAATATTGCTTTCTAGTTTCTATCTATTATACAATGAACGATTCATCTATGATAGGGAGAATTATATAGAGCGTGACAGTTGATGACAGCAGGACGGAGTTGTTTTCAGCTTTACTATATATAGGTTTCAGAGTCATTTTCCTGTTACAATTTTTTACTGGGATATGAATAAGGTGGACATTTCCAAGTGAGGATGCCCTGAATCACTTCAGTTTTTTCAGTTACCTTCCCCTTGTGGGATTTATGCTCAAGAATTTTTTTGATTTTTTCTCGGTCCTCTTCCGACAAGCTTACCATAGAAGACATTTTGTCGGTATAAAGACTGTAGGCCTCTTCCACTGTCATATCATCCTCCCACTTTCTGTGGATGTACTCTATCTCCGGGGTGTAGTCCAGTTGCCACAGGATATTAAAGACATAATAAACTTTATCGATTTTTTTCGGGGACAATTGATACTTTTCATAAATGTAGTCGGCGATTTCATTCTCTAATCGGTCGGATCTTCTGACAAAGCCACTGAGGTAACAATACTTTCTACAGGCCATAAGCATTTTTTCCAAGGTCTCATAGTTAAATACCCCGGGAGTCATGGATGCAAAAACCAAGTCAAAGGCTTTTTCCCACTGACGCCCTTTTAAATCTACATCCTTCCAATCCAAACTTATAGGATGGATATTTAATATGTTGGTACTTTCCATGTTTTTCTGTAAATGTTTCAGCATGTTTTCCGATATATCCAAAGCAGTGATGCTTTTTACCTCCTTAGCCATGGGTAGGGTATGTTTACCGGGACCACAGCCGATATCCAGTACCTTCATATCTTTTGACAGCATATTTTTAGATTTTAACAGTTTCACAACATTGCTGCCTATTTTCCCTTCAGTAAATACTTTGCCGTCAAAAAAATCAGCTCTGTTATCCCAAAACTCTTGCTGCTTATGTCTTCCCTTTTCCTGTTTCTCCCATAGATCAACCCAATATTTCAGTTCTTTTTCCATTTTCCTCTCCACCTTCTCACGCCTTTCTTATATTGTTCCTCCCTCTCTTTCCCCTCCTTCAGCTTTAAACCTAAAGCTTCCCTTCAAGTCTTTTAATACTCTTGATCAACACTTTCCGGTTGCCTCGGTCCTCTAGGATCCCCTCTCGCTGAAACTCTTTCATTTTTCGAATCACAGTCTCCCGGGCAATACCGGCGAGACTTGCCATTTCCTCCCGATTCATAGTGAGATTCAACAATGTACCCTCAGGGGTTTCTTTTCCGAACTCCTTTATAAGGCTTAGGAGCATACTTGCCACTTTGGCATCGGAATTTCCGATGGATAGGCGCTCTACTAAGGATTCAATGCTGTTGATCCGGTCATAGGCCTTTTCCAAAACCTTTAAGGTCATTTCAGGATTTTTGAGTATTATGGCGTCAAAAGAACCTTTTTTTAGAATACTCATTCTTGTCGGTTGGATGGCCGTAGCATCAAACTCGAAACGATCAGCCTTTAGGAGATTAAAGGCCCCGATAAAATCCCCCGGAGAGTAAATGTAAAGAATCTGTTCCCTTCCGTCGGAGAGGGACTTGGTGATTTTCATTTTTCCCGAACACACGATAAAGAGACCGTCGGCTTTATCCCCACGGCGAAAAATACGGTCTCCTTTTTTATAATCTCGGATGATTACCTCTTCCGTCAGTTTTTCCAGTTCCTGTTTGCTTAAAGACGAGAGCAGGGGTATTTCTTTGATACAGTGTTCTCCCTGACAATTTTGACAAGGGTTGTGCAGTTTTGCAGAAGTGCTTGGCATACCACCACCCGCTTTCTTATCCGGTTCTCAACGCTTCCCTAGCTTCCAGAAGTTTTTCTAAGAATAACTCATATTCCCGGGCTTTGTCAACATCCATGGGAGGGGTTCCGGATAAGGGGTCCTTTCGGCCAAGCTCTTGATACTTTTCCGCCCCCATTTTATGGTAGGGCAGGATCTCTACTTTTTCTATTTTATTTTGATAGGGAGCTATCATACAGTATAAAGCTTCCATACTCTTCTTATTGTCGGTATAACCCGGGACCATTACATGACGGATCCAAACCTTCCCATGAAAATCAGGTAGCTCACGAAGGAGGTCCCGGGTCCCCTCCATGTTCTTACCTGTGAGTTTCAAGTGCTTGGAATCCGTTACATGTTTGATGTCCATTAACAAATGATCCACATAAGAAAGTAACTCTCCAAGGTACCCTGAAGTCGGCCCCATTGTTTTATTTGTTTCGTCGTAGCTTGTTAACTTGTTACTTCCTCCATATCCGCTGGTATCCAAAGCGATGGAGATCCCCTCTTCCCTGAGCCTTTGAAAAAGATCTCGCAAAAACTCCCATTGCAAAAGCGGCTCCCCACCGGAGATGGTTACGCCTCCTCCCGACCGTCGGTAAAAAGGTTTGTATCGCTTTGCAACAGCCACCACTTCTTCAGTGCTCATTTCCCTGCCTCCATCAAACTTTTGGGTGTCGGGATTATGGCAGTAGAGGCATTTAAGCGGGCATCCCTGAAGAAAAAACACGGTGCGGATGCCCGGCCCGTCATGAAGGCCCATGGTTTCATAGCTGTGGATTCGTCCTATCATTATAGCCTTCACACCCTTTCTTTTGCTTTCATCATCAAACTGTCCAAGTTTTATCAACTCTCTATTCAACGGGTTTTATCAACCCTCTTTTTTCAAGTTTTTTCTGCTATATTTATGCACTTTCGTGGAAGGTTCGTGCCAGAACCTCCTCCTTTTGTTCTTGGGTCAATCGATTAAAGTGAACGGCGTATCCGGAAACCCGAAGGGTTAATAGAGGATACTTTTCCGGATGAGCCATGGCATCTTCCAAAACTTTTCGCTGTACGGCGTTAACGTTTAGATGGAAGGCCCCTTGTGCGAAATAGCCGTCTAGGATGTTGCTAAGGTTTTTGATCTGATTCCTTACTTCTTTTCCAAGAGCCTTCGGCGTAATGGAGAAGGTGTTGGAGATCCCGTCTTTACATACTTTATCGTAGGGCAGTTTTGCCACAGAGTTCAGTGAAGCCAGTGCCCCCCGTTGATCCCGCCCGTGCATGGGATTGGCTCCCGGTGCAAAGGGTTCACCTTTTTTCCTTCCATCGGGAGTGGTCCCGGTTTTCTTTCCGTAAACCACATTCGAGGTAATGGTCAGCACCGACAGGGTGTGCTCCGCATTTCGGTAAGTTTCTGTTTGTTTCAGCTCCTTGCTGAAGTCTTCCAGCACCTGTACTGCAAGGTCGTCCACCCGGTCATCATCATTGCCGTAGGTTGGATATTCTCCCGTTACCCTAAAGTCTACGGCGATGCCTTGTTCATTTCGAACCGGTCGCACCTCGGCAAATTTAATTGCCGACAGGCTATCGGCCACAATGGACAGTCCCGCAACCCCAAAGGCCATATATCGGTGCACCAGACTGTCATGAAGAGCCATCTGAGAGGCTTCGTAGGCATATTGATCATGCATATAGTGAATGGTGTTCATGGTTTCCACATAGAGCTTAGCCAGGGACTGATTTACCTTATTAAAGTTTTTCATCACTTGGTCAAAGTCCAGAATTTCTCCCTCTAAGGGTTCAATGCCCTCAATCATCTGGATCGGTTCACCGTTTTCTCCAGATTTCATCTCATCCCGACCACCGTTGATGGCGTATAGCAGGGCTTTCCCAAGATTTGCCCGGGCACCGAAAAACTGCATTTCCTTTCCAATTTCCATCGCCGATACGCAGCAGGCAATGCCGTAATCGTCGCCGTAGATCGGTCGCATCAAATCGTCGTTTTCGTATTGAATGGCCCCGGTTTCCAGAGACATTTTGCTGCAGTAGTTTTTAAAATTATCCGGCAGATCTTCGGACCATAGGACAGTCATATTGGGCTCCGGAGCCGGGCCTAGGTTCGTTAAAGTATGAAGAAATCGATAAGCGGTTTTCGTTACCAAGGTCCGCCCATCAACACCCATTCCGCCAATGGCCTCGGTAATCCAGTTGGGATCTCCGGCGAAAAGTTCATTATATTCCGGGGTTCTAAGATGCCGTACCATTCGAAGTTTAATGACCAGGTCGTCAATCAACTCCTGAGCCTGTACTTCACTTATAATTCCCCGCTGTAAATCCCGTTCTATATAAATATCCAAAAAGGTGGTGTTTCGTCCAAGGGACATGGCCGCTCCATTGTTTTCTTTTACCGCTGCCAAATAAGCAAAGTAAAAAAATTGTATCGCTTCCCGGGCAGTATCTGCCGGTTGGGTAATGTTATAACCGTAACTTTCCGCCATTTTTTCCATTTCTTCAATAGCCCGGACCTGCTCTTTAATCTCTTCTCGAAGTTTTATGGTCTCTTCTACGGAGCTCCCCTTAATATCGTCCTTTTCCTTTAGCTTCTCACCCTTTAGCACCTGAGATCCGTAAAGAGCCATTCGTCGATAGTCTCCAATGATTCTTCCCCGACCGTAGGCATCGGGCAGTCCCGATAAAAGTCCTACCGACCGGGCTTTTTTCATCTCCTTAGTATAGGCGTCAAACACCCCGTCGTTATGGGTTTTTCGAAAGGCGGTAAAGGATTTTTCCAATTCCGGATCCATTTCATGATCATAGGCCTTTAAGGCGTCCTGTACCATTCGATACCCGCCGTAAGGATTTACAATCCGCTTTAGGGGCTGATCCGACTGAAATCCGTGAATCAGCTCTTTTTTCCGGTTTAAATACCCGGGAGGATAGTTGGCAATCCCGGAAAACCTAGTAGTATCAATGGCAACCTTTCCCTCTCTAATCTCTTCGGTAATGGCGGCCTCCCCTTTCTCCCAAAGACTCTTGGTTCTCTCGGTACATCCCTCTAAAAAAAGATCATCCCCTTCATAGGGTGTGTAATTTTGTTGAATAAACTCCCGTACATTTATACTGTCTTTCCACTGAAATCCTTTGAATCCATCCCATGCTTTCATCGGCTCCACTCCTTATATTTTAAATTTCCTAATCTTATTAATTGTCCCCCATCACATGCGTCTTGGGGCCTTATCCTTTCAAGTATTTCTATTGAAATTTTTTCAACGGATGACTTCCGCTGTCAAAACCATTATAGAACGCTTTTTTTCTTTTAGCAGTGACCGGAGTCACTTTTAGGAAATTTATCAGGAAACTTCTTAATAATCGGTAAAAAACATAGCAGGAGGACAGCGAAGGACGGTGGACGGAGTAACTGCCCCCCCCATATACAAAAAAGAACAACTGTCTTCATTTACCCATTCGGTCGGGACCATGAAAACAGTTACTCCTCTTTAAATATTTTTAAGTTTTTGCTTTTATATCAAGGCTTAAAAGTCAAATTCTGCAGGGAGATAGTATTTCCGTCCCCCTGTCACCGTCCACATTTCACCCGCTGTCTCCTCGTTTGTTTATTTTGATTATAAGCTTTAGCTAAGGTTTATGAGATAAATCAAAAATAAACTAAGAGGCTGAAGCACCTCGATAATAAATCCGATACCGTCGCCCGTAAGGCCACCCAGTTTCATTGTAATCCATTTAGAGAGGAACAAGCCTCCCATAAAGGTTAAAAAAAGGGGAAGAAAAATCACTGTCGGATAAAAGATAAGAACAATAACTACCGGTAGCAATGTACTCATCAACAAAGTTCTTAACCCCGTAGCTTCAATCACTCCTTTGCCAAGACCTTGCTGATTTTTAGGATAGGAGGAAAAACCCATGGCAAACAGGACCCCGCTACGGCTGAGCAGAGGGCCTAGAATAATGTATGCCGGTCCCATGAAAGAAAAAAGTGCTACGGTGAGGAGGATATTTACTACAATGGCAATAACACCGAAGGCACCAATGTGACTATCCTTGATAACTCTTCGTAAGTCCTCCTCTTTACGATTACTGAAAATCCCGTCACTAAGGTCGGAAAGTCCATCCAGGTGAAGACCACCTGTAAGCCATAAATAAACCATCCAGAGAATCACTGCCCGTATTAAGGGGTCCATAAAATGCATTAGGTATCCCACAACTCCAAGGACAATGCCAATGATTCCTCCGATCAAAGGCATATAAAAGATTCCCCGATGAAATTCCCTTTGCCTAATCTTAAAGGAGAATTTTACGGGTATCCGAGTTAAAAAGGTCAGCATCAACAGAAAGGAACGCATCTCAGACCCGATGGCCGAAAAAATTTTACTCCTCACCGATCCTCCCCCTTTAGACACATGGGAATACCGGCTACAACAAAATACACCTTATCCGCCCGGGCCGCCACCTCATGATTTATCCGGCCTAGAATATCTCGAAAGATCCGCCCCATGGGATACTCGGGTACTAAGCCCATCCCCACTTCATTGGATACAATAAAAGCCTCTTTTTCCCTTAGTATGTCCAGAAGATGCTTCACTTCCCGTTGAATTTCTTTTTCCATCTGATCCCGTTCATTTGCCGTGATTTGATCGAAGTCCCGTTCCTTTAAAAGCATTCTATTGGTCACAAAAACACCGAGACAGTCCACCATAACTACGGAACGCTCTACAAAATCCGAATTTATTTCTAGCCCCTGAAACCTTGTGGACATTTCCAGGGTTTCCCACTCCTTTGGCCGCCGGATGCGGTGTTTGTTGATCCGATCCTGCATTTCTTCGTCATAGGCCTTTGCTGTGGGTATGTATAAAACATCAGCGGGCACCGTTGCCGCTTTTTTTACCAGTGCCTCACCGAAGCTGCTTTTTCCGCTTCTTGCTCCTCCTGTGATAAAGGTAATCATACTACGCCTCCTTTGTATCTTCTCCCGTTGCTTTCTCCACCTTTTAATTTTTTCCCTTCCATTTTATATTCTCCTATCTCCGGATCACAGTATAAGCCTATTTCAGTATTAACTGCCCGCAGTATGACTTAATCGGTTAGTAGCTTCTCAAGTGCCTGAATCAGCTTTTCGTTATCCTTTCGCATCCTTAGGGCAAATCGGAAATGTTCATGGTCCAGTCCATGAAAATCTTCACAGGTACGAATGTATATGCCGGCCTCTAATAGTTTTTCCTGCAGCAATTTTGCCGATATCCCGGGAATTTTCCCGAGATAAAAGTTTACACTGCTCGGGTAGATTATTAAACCCAAGTTTCTGAGTTCTTGAAAGTGTTTTTCCAAATAGTTTTTTTCTTCCTTTAGCCACTCAGTCAGATGACGTGGATACTCCTTTTCGAAGACGATTTTCTCTAAGGCCTTAAAAGCAAAGGTGTTCACGGTCCATGGCTCCTTATGTTCCAGTAGCTTTTCAATCAGCGAGCTATGGCCGATCCCATATCCTAAGCGAAGTCCGGGTATTCCGTAAAATTTTGTTAAGGAACGAAGAATGAACATATTCATTATACCGGTATTGTATAGTGGAGCTGTTTCTGATCCAGTATTGTCCCCTGAAGAATCCTCTGCTGAAAATAAGGTTGATTCTTCATTCCCGTATAAATCTTCATCAAGCACAAACTCTTCAAAAGATTCATCTACAAAAAGGATTCCTTCCCAGGTGGACATCACATGGGCAATGCGCTGAAGAAGCTTTTTCTCGTAATAGACCCCCGTAGGGTTGTTAGGGCTGCATAAAAGAAGTGCTTCAGGCTTGAGGTTTTCGAGTTTTTTCATCAATTGATCTTCGGGAATGGAAAACCCTGAGCTTTCCTCTAAGATAAAATACTCCACTTTTGTCCCCGCCAGTTCAAAAGCCCGTTGATACTCATTAAAGGTGGGCTGGACCAATAGCACCCTCTTCGGCTTAAGGCTTCGGGCAAATAAGTAAATCAGCTCCATGGCTCCATTTCCGATAATCAGCTGTCGGGGATCCAATTTATCCAGTGAGAAGGCTTTTTGCAACAAATAACGGTAATCTTCTCCATCAATGGATGGGTATTTTTCAATCGCCTCTAAGGACTCCATAATCCCCTGTTTCACGGACTCCGGAGGACCAAAGGGTGAAATGTTCACGCTAAAATCAATCACCTGTTCCTTGTTGCCTAGATAGCCGCCGTGTTTGTTCATGTGTAGACCTCCGTTTTTCCCATGAATTAAAATTTCAATCAAGCGTTGAAAAAAATATACATAGTAACCCAAAGTACTGTAAAACCGTACTGGGCCCGATACATAATCAGTGCCGCCCGGGGAATATCCTGGAGTTTCGGACCTCGTTTGGAAATTCCGATGGCAGGTTTTTCCAACACTTCACCGAAGTAGCGATGGGTCCCTCCTAGCTGAATCCCTAGGATCCCTGCCACCACGGACTCAGGATGTCCCGCATTGGGGCTTTTATGAGACCTACGATCCCGGCGAAAGGTGCTCAGTCCATCACAAAACTCTTTTTTGCTACCCGCTCCGAAAATCAGCATCAATAAACTTCCCAGCCTTGCGGGGATAAGATTTAACAGGTCGTCCAACTTCGCCGAGGCGTAGCCGATATCCTTATAGGGCTCTTGAATATAGCCCACCATGGAATCCAAGGTGTTTACCGCTTTATACATCCATAATAGCTCCAGGGGCAGGCCCAGGGCGATCCCGAGAAATATATAAAACAAGGGGGCTAACACCCCGTCAATGGTGTTTTCCGAAACCGTCTCCACCGTGGCCTTTATCACTTCCTCTTCGGAAAGTTCTTCGGTGTTTCTCCCCACCAGGTAGGACAGTCGCCGTCTTGCGTCCTTTAAATTCGTCTTTTTCAGCTGGTCAAAAACCTTCATTCCCTCTTGCTTTAAACACTCTGTAGCGATCCCCGACGTTAAAAAATAAAGCGTAATTACCCAATAAAGCCCGGGATGCAATAAATCCCCCAGCAGTAATAATCCATGGATAAAAACCCCAACGACCAGAGGCACCCCAAGGGCCAGGATAAATCCTGCAACTTTTAAGGAAAGGCTTTTCTGCCTTCGAATACCCTTCTCAAGGAGCGTAATCAACCTTCCGATGTAGATCACAGGATGAGGCATCCCTACAGGATCTCCAAATATCCTGTCAAGGATTAGGGCAAAGACTATAACCATGAGCCACTCCATCCCTACCACCCCATGACCCTAAGCAAGGCGTCCATATCCACGTACTCTTCCATCATAGTCGCCAGTCGGTTGTATTCCTGATTCTTGAGCTCTTTAAAGGAAGAACCCGCTTCTTCCACGGCACTGATAAAGTCTTTCCCCTCCGTAGTGTCCAGAATTCTTTTCTTTTTTAAATGACCGATCAGATCCCGGCGAAAATCATCGTTTTCAAAAATCCCGTGAAGATAGGTTCCGAAAATTTGGTTTTTCTCGTCGATGCTGCCGTCGAAACTGCCGTCCTCTAAACTAATCCAGGGGCTGGTTCCTTCTTTTCTTGTGGTTCTTCCCATGTGGATTTCATAGCCGGTGATTATTGTCTCGAACTCCCTTTTAAGACTCATTCCTTCTATTTTCTGTTGGAAAAGAGGGCTTCGGCCGGTAATCTGTCTAGTTGTTTTTTCCTTTTCCATCACCGTATCGATGTCCAATAAACCTAGACCATTGATTTCCGCGATCCCCGATTCCACTTGATGATCGTCCCGTAAGGTACTTCCCAGAATTTGATATCCGCCGCAAATACCCATTACCAAGCTTCCTTTTTTCACCTGAGGGTATATTCTTTCGTCAAAGCCCTTTTCGATTAAAAACTTACGGTCATGGAGGGTGTTTTTACTGCCGGGAATGATCAATAGATCCAGATCTTCGCAGTCTTTAGGGTCTTGAATGTAAGTTAACAGAACCTCCTGCTCTGTTTCCAGGGGCAAAAAATCTGTAAAGTTGGAGATAAAAGGCAGCTTAATCACTCCGATTTTTACTTTCGATAAACTCCCGTCTTGATTTTCTCGGAGTGCATTTCCCTGATCAGGTTTATTTTGAGAAGCCTTCTCTTCAAATCGATTGGTAACGCTATCCTCATCTTCGATCATAAAACTGTCATAGGGCATAACGCCGAGACAGGGAATTCCGACTTTTTCCTCCATCATCCGGATCCCGGGCTTTAATATTTCCACATCACCCCGAAACTTATTAATGATAAATCCTTTAATTCGCCGCTGTTCCTGAGGCTCTAAAAGCATTACAGTGCCGTAAATCGATGCAAACACCCCACCGCGGTCGATATCTCCCACTAAAATTACCGGAGCGTCCACCATCTCCGCAAGACCCATGTTTACCAAATCATGCTCTCGAAGGTTGATCTCTGCGGGACTGCCGGCCCCTTCAATAATCACCGCTTCATATTTTTTACTGAGGCTTTGATAAGTCCGATGGACCTTCTTTTTTAAATGGACCTTCTCCTTTTGATAGGCCTTGGCATCCAAATTTCCGTACACCTTTCCTTCAATAATCACCTGGGACCCTACCTGGCTGGTGGGCTTTAAGAGAATCGGGTTCATCTCCACCGAGGGTTCGATTCCAGCCGCTTCCGCCTGAACCACCTGGGCCCTTCCCATTTCCTTACCATCTTTCGTGATAAAAGAGTTTAGAGCCATATTTTGGGATTTAAAAGGAGCCACGGCGTAGCCCCGATTAAAAAGCGCCCGGCAAAGGCCTGCGGTCAGTAAACTTTTTCCCACAGAGGAACCGGTCCCCTGAAACATGATATTTTTTCCCATCAGCTGCTCCTCTCTCCCTTGTTAAATCGCCGGATTCGTTGCCAGAAAAACAGGGCTACCAAAATAAAACCCAGAACAATTCCTCCGATCCTTAGGTATCGCGTCCAGCCCTCCATCATTACCGCCGATTCTCCTACCACCCAGGTGACTCGATGTCCCATACCGTCATCGGCTACAATACTATGGGCTTCCGGTGTGTTTTCAAAGGAGTAATATCCCTCTTCATCGGCGGTGTCCGATGCCAGAAGTTCTCCCTCTTCATCCAATACTTCAACATTGATATTTTCTACCGTGGTACCACCTTCGTAACCTACCCATATAGTTGTGTCTTTTATGGGATCAATCATCATTCGATGGGCATAAACCGTGGTTACGGATAATAAAAAAATCAGCAGTACTAAAATTCCCTTTGTTACCATTCTACGTTGTATCCTATTTTTCTTGTTACTTTTCAATGCCTAACGCCTCCTTTAATGTTCTATTGATTTCCGCTGAATCTTTCCCGGCAATTCCGGTGCCCTGTAAAAGTTTTACTAAGCCTGGAAGTTCAAGATTTCCCTTTGATAACAGATCTTCATTTTCCAGAGCTTCAACCCCTCCGCTGTGAAGAACCTGACCTTCTTTTAAAATCAACAACTGATCCGCCCACTGGTAGGCGATGTCCACATTGTGGGTGGTGAATATTAAGGTATGCCCCCTTCCATGCAAAGTATCCAGAGCTTTTTTCAGTCCCTCCCGGGAACCGGGATCCAATCCGGAAAAAGGTTCATCAAACACCAATATCTCCGGCTTCATGGCCAGCACACCGGCGATGGCCACCTTTTTCTTTTGTCCAAGACTCAGCTCATAGGGAGAAAACTCCCCCAGTTCTTCAATTTCCATTTGCTTCAGAGCCTTTTTTACCCGGTGTTGAACTTCCTCTTCAGCAAGCCTTAAGTTTCTCGGGCCAAAGGCGACGTCTTCCCAAACCGTGGAGGCAAGAATTTGATCATCGGGCTGATCAAAGATGATCCCCACCTTTTGCCTGAGGGTTTTTAAATTTTTTTTCTCCACAAAGTCCTCTCGGATTTTAACAGTGCCTTTTTGGGGCAGAATCAATCCGTTAAAGTGTTGAATCAGTGTAGACTTACCGCTGCCATTAGCCCCAAGGATTGCAAGCTTTTTTCCTGAAGTTACGTTAAAACTCACATTTTTTAAGGCTGGTTGTTCTCCTTGATAGGTGTATGACATTTTTGATACGCTAATTCCCTCCATTTTCCAACCTCATTTCCAGTTAAAGCATCATTTCCAGTGCTTTAAGTAAGATAAATCCAATCATCAAGCTAAACACCCAAAGTCCCTCCCTTATGCCTAATGCTTTAGGAGGTCCCTTGGGAAGATCCCGGCTAAATCCCCGGGAAACCATGGTCCGGTGCACCCGTTGGGACTGATCCATGCTTCGAAGAATCATGGCTCCCATTATTTCCCCATATACCTTGAGTGTGCTCGGATGCCAACTTTTTTCAAAGCCCCGGGACACCGAGGATCGATAGGTCTTTTTTAAGGTAGCCGTCCATACATGGATGTAACGAAAGGACAGCAGCAGTACCGCGCTTAGGGTTTTCGGGATCGGTAGCTGACGAATACCCTCCACCAATTGAACCTCTTCCTGGGTATAAGTAAGGATTATCAGAAGCATAAAAACGCCAAGTCCCTTTGTTATCAACTGATAGGCGAATATCAAACGATCAGCGGATACGGGAAAACCCTCTCCCAACATCAGGGGTATTGACATAAAAAGAAGAAAGGGCAGGGGAAGCCCCAATTTTCTGATCAGAAACTTCCAGGGAAGACCCATCTGCCGAGCAAGAATCCAAAGCCCCACAAGTACAATGCCTAGAACTATAGGCTCTTCCAGGGTAATCAGTAAAAAAGCCGCGGCCATAATGGAAATTATTTTACACCGAATTTCCAGTTTCGAAATCCATGAATAGACTTTCGGTCTTCTCATCCTTTTGCGCCCTCCAACACCGTTTTTCTACTCTTATGAATAAATCCCACAGCAAAGGCCGTAATCCCTCCCTCTAGAAAAATTAATGGGATGTGGGATAAAATAATAAGCTGGATATTCGAGATCATTCCCTGGCTGTAGCGGATATCCGTTGCCAATAAAACCCCAACCAAGAGAACCACCGTAAGGGTTACCCCTAAACCACCAAGGAGACCCGACAGTACGTAGGGAGACTTTTCCCGATGATAAACCCTTGAAAATACCTGCCAACAAACCAGTGCTGGAACTCCCACCAATAAGGTGTTTACCCCCAAGGTGGTAATGCCTCCATGTTGAAAAACCGCGGCCTGTATAAATAGTCCGATAAATACCGCAATGGGTGCCCGCCTTCCTAAAATCGTTCCGATCAGTGCCGGTAGCAGGGGATGTACACTGCTAGGCCCTAAGGGAAGACTGAGCATGGCAAAGGTAAAAAACACGGCGCTCATTAAACTGATTTTCGGAATTTCTTCCTCCTTGGTTTTATATAGGCTGTAAGCGAGCATCCCTGCCGCTCCCACTGAGGTTGCCACCGCCATTTCCGTACTCAGTACCCCATCGGCTAAATGCATAGAAATCACCTCTTTTTTTAATAGAATTCTTCCACTCTTATCTTTGAAAAATTTCCTGCTACTTTCTTAAATACGCTCCATCTCTTATGTCAATTGTAATAGAATACTGTTTTTTCCATCCTTCTTTATATTAGGGAAGCTCGGAAAATACCCGGTCAATGGCACTTATTGCTTGATTCAGATCCTCCTCAGTCATTTGTACGTTCAAAAACAAAGCTTCAAACTGAGATGGGGGAAGATAGATTCCTTCTTCCAGCATGGCTTTGAAGTAGGTTTTGAAACGTTGTTGATCTGCAGCATTGGCACCGTTGAAGTCCCTTACCGATTGATCGGTGAAAAACAGAGAAATCATGGCCCCAACCCGGTTAACCGTTACAGGAATGCGGTGGCGCTCTCCAGCTTGAAGAATTCCCTGTTCCAGCTTTTCTGCCATGGCCTCAAGTTTTTTATAAAACTCAGGATTTTTTCCCAGTTTATTCAAGGTCTCAAATCCCGCCCGCATGGCCAATGGATTCCCCGAAAGGGTCCCCGCTTGATACACCGGACCGATGGGTCCGAGCATGGACATAATGTCTTTTCTACCTCCAAAAGCCCCTACAGGAAGTCCGCCGCCGATGATTTTTCCGTAACAGATCAAATCCGGAGCAATACCCGGATAAAGGCTCTGAGCTCCTTGGAAGCTAACCCGAAAACCGCTCATCACTTCATCATAAATCAGGATAATTCCATGTTCTTTTGTTAGCGCTCGAAGTCCCCGGGCAAATTCCTCCGTCATAGAAATCACACCCATGTTTCCCGCCACGGGCTCAATTATTACCGCTGCAATTTCCTCTTTATTCGCCTCAAAGATCGCTTTCAAATTGTCTAAATCGTTATAGTTTGCAGTTAATGTGTTTCGGCCGATTTCCTCGGGCACCCCTAAACTATCAGGAACGCCGTGGGTTAAGGCTCCAGATCCGGCTTTAATAAGTAGACTGTCGGAGTGCCCATGATAGTTTCCTTCAAATTTTACAATTTTCGATCGTCCGGTGAAGGCTTTGGCTAAACGTAGGGCGGACATGGTGGCCTCGGTGCCGGAATTTACCATCCGGACCATTTCCACATTCGGCAGAGAATCCACCATCAACTCCGCCATTTCCATCTCAATTTTTGTAGGGGCTCCGAAACTGGTTCCTTTTTTTATAACTTCCTCCAAACCTTTTACCACGTCTTCGTCTCCATGGCCTAAAATAAGCGGCCCCCAGGATCCCACAAAGTCCAGGTATTTATTGCCTTCCTCATCATAGATGTAGGCTCCTTCTCCCCGTTCTATAAAGGGCGGGTCCATATCCACGCTGGAAAAAGCCCTTGCGGGACTGTTTACGCCCCCGGGCATGACTCCCTTTGATCGCTCAAAATATGCACTTGATTTATTCATTGCCGTTCCCTCCCATAAGCTATTTTAATATTTTCGTTATTTTTCAGTAGATCCATGCTCAGTAGTGAAGATGTTTCGCCATATCCTTAGCAAAATAAGTAAGAATCAAATCCGCCCCTGCCCGTTTGATGCTTGTGAGGATTTCCACCATGCCTTCGGTCTCATCAATCAAACCGTTTTTTGCAGCGAGCTTAAACATGGCGTATTCACCGCTGACATGATAGGCCGCAAGGGGTGCGTCTCCCTTTACCTCTCGAATAATATCGAGATAGGCCAGGGCCGGCTTAACCATTAAAATGTCCGCGCCTTCATCTAAGTCGATGGCCGCCTGTCGCTTAGCCTCCAGGCGATTTCTCGGATCCATCTGATAGGTTTTCCGGTCTCCAAAGCTTGGAGCGGAATTTACCGCCCCTCGAAAGGGAGCGTAAAAGCTGGAGGCGTATTTCACACTGTAACTCATGATCGCCACATTTTGATAATCCGCCTGATCCAGTTCACGGCGAATCCGAAGCACACGCCCGTCCATCATATCCGAGGGAGCCACCATATCTGCTCCCGCCTCTGCATGACTGAAAGCGATACTTCCCAAACGCTCTAAACTAGGATCGTTTACCACTTCCCCATCGACCACTAAACCGCAGTGACCGTCAGTAGTATATTGACACATACAAACATCGGTAATCACCGTAAGGTCGGGAAACTTCTTCTTGATTTCCCGAACCCCCTGCTGTACAATGCCATCGGCATCATCGGCTCCGGAACCGTTAAAGTCCTTGGTCTTTGGAATTCCAAAGACCATTACTGCAGGAATCCCTAAAGAAACAACCTCTTCAATGGCCTCACCCAACTGGTCCACACTGTAGTGAAACTGCCCGGGCATATTGGGGATTTCTTTTTTGATCCCCTTACCTTGGGTGACAAAAATCGGATAGATCAAATCCTCTGCCGTCACCTTGGTCTCGGAGACCATTTTCCGTATATTTGAGGTCCTTCGAAGTCGTCTGGACCGTGTAAAATTATCTGCTGACATGTGTATCCTCCTTTAAAAAAACAAGATGCTGCAACCTTCGCTATTATGGAAAGTTTTCGTCCTTCTATCTTTTCTTTGCTTTAACTTTCTTTGCTTTGTCTTTCGTTACTCCCTTTCGCGTTACTCTTCCTTTACATCCTTAACCATGGCGTCCACTAACCCTTTGATGGTATGAGGACTGGCTATGGTGTCCACCGTAAGACCAAAGGACTTTGCCGTTTCGGCGGTTACCGGTCCGATGGCAAATATTTTGCTTTTCTGAACACTATCAATGACCTCATCGGACAGTGACTCCAGGAAAAACTGAACCGTGGAAGAGCTTGTAAAGGTAATGGCGTCAATCCCTCGGGATAAGATCTCTTTCAAATCTCCGCTGTCTTTAGGTCTCTCTGTACTGTAAAAATCCTTCTCAATAACTTGAATCCCTTTCTTGGAAAGCTCCTTTTCCAGTAAATCTCTCCCTAAGCTTCCCCGTACATGATAGAGGATGTCACCGTTTTGAAGTTTTGCCGCGAACATCTCTAGGGCCCCTTCCAAGGTATAACTCTCAGGGATCTCCACATCCATGACCCCTCGATTTTCCAGGGCTTTTTTCGTACTCTCCCCAATGGCTGTAATTTTCATATCCTTCAGATTTCTTATATCCTTTTTGATAACCTTCAATCCATCAAAGAAGGCCTCAACCCCATTGGGACTGGAGAAAAACAGATTAGCGGCGCCACTTTCTTTAAGCTGAAGAATATGGTGTGACAGTTTCCCCGGCTCCTTCTCTTCTACGATTTTAATGCTTGGGTACTCCACAACTTCGGCCCCTAGGGACATCAGCTGTTTTCGAAGGGTACTTGCTTGCTTTCGACTCCTGGTTAATAAAATCCGTTTATTTTTCAAGGGCATGAAGCGCCGCCAGTCCATTTGGTCTGAAAATCCCGCCACTTCCCCGACGACGATAATGCCAGGGGAGATGATTTTCTTTTTTTTCACTTCCTCTACGATGGTCTCCAAAGTTCCCACCGCTTTTTTCTCCTTCGCCGTGGTACCTCGATGAATCACCGCCGCCTTGGTGTTAGGCTTCATCCCCTCGTTGAGCAACTTCTTTGTAATATTCGGAAGGGCTTTGATGCCCATTAAAAATATCAGGGTCCCTTGTAGCTTTGCCAAGAGGCTATAGTCCACCATAGCCTCTTCCTTTTCCGGGTTTTCATGGCCGGTAATCACATGAAAGGAGGTGCTGATATTTCGTTGAGTCACCGGGATACCGCCGTAGGCGGGAACCGCAATCGCCGAGGTGATTCCCGGTACCACTTCGTACAGAATTCCTTCTCGTTCAAGACTTAGAGCCTCTTCCCCTCCCCGTCCGAAAACGAAGGGATCCCCTCCTTTAATTCGGGTGACGATTTTGCCTTCCAGAGCTTTATCTATTAAAATCTTATTGATTTCCTCTTGGGGCACCTTATGATGGTCCGGCTTCTTTCCCACATCAATCAGTTCCGTCCCCGACTTTTGGTAACGTAATAGTCCGGGACTGCTTAAGCGGTCATAAAGAATTACGTCGGCTTCTTCAATGGCCCTTACACCCTTTAAGGTGATCAGCTCTTCATCGCCGGGGCCCGCCCCCACTAAGTATACTTTCCCCGGTTTATTTTCTGTCTGATTTCCCTGTTTACATTCGGTCCGATGCATGCTCCTTCTCCTCCTCCCGTTGCAACAGTTCCCTGGCGCCTCTAGCTTCTAAGACTTTGGCAAGCTCTTTTCCTAAGCGGACCCCTTCCTCCATGGCACCGCTGATCGCTTCCACCAGATGCAAGTCTCCCGATGCTTCTCCCACCATGCCCCGGAGGATAAGCTTACTATCCTGAATCTTTCCATAACAGGCGATAGGAGCATGACAACCTCCGTTTAGAGCTTTTAAAAAACTTCGCTCCCCTTGTACTGCCAAAGTTGTAGGAATGTCTTCAATGGTCTTTAACATATTCTTCAGCTCCCGGTCTTCTCTTCGAATCTCACAGCCAAGGGCCCCCTGTCCCACCGCAGGGATAAAATCTTCTGTGTTCAGGTGTGCGAAATTATCAAAGCTTAACCCTAACCGATTCAGTCCCGCCGCCGCAAGAATGATCCCGTCCATTTCCTCCTCTTCCATTTTTCGAAGTCGAGTCTGCACGTTTCCACGAATCCCTTTAATACTGAGATCCCGGCGCTGTTTTAGAATTTGAGACTGTCTTCTAAGACTGCTGCTTCCGATCAATCCCCCTTTAGGAATGTCTTGAAGTCTCTTTTCTTTTCTGAGAATCAAAACATCCCTTGGATCCTCTCTCTTTGGCATGGCACCGATCACCAAATCCTTTGGAGTCTCCCCCGGAAGATCTTTCATGCTGTGCACCGCTAAATCAATTTTTTCCGATAAAAGAGCCTGCTGAATCTCCTTAACAAACAGTCCCTTTCCTCCTACTTTGCTTAGGGTTTTATTCAAAATTTTATCCCCTTTGGTTTTGATTTTTATTATATTGTAATCATATTCGGGGTAACTGGCTTTTAAAGCCTCGATGATGATTTCACTCTGAATCAATGCTAGTCTGCTGTCTCGGGATCCGATATTGATCACTCGTTTCATTGGACCAATCTCCTTTCTGATTTGCTACCTGTTATAATGATGAAATTTATATGAGGATTTTTTCTCTATTTCTATATTTTTTCGCCATTCCCATCATCTTTTTTCCAGGCCTTTTGTATGTTTTCCAAAATTCTTTCTTTCTCCTCGGGCAAGAGATCCCCAGGTTCAAACATTGCCTCAGGAATTTCTTCCACCATTCGCCGTAAAAGCTCTTTTCGCCGCTCCTCTGAAGGTTCTTCCGCCAACAGCCTTTTTCGTTCTCTTCCAAGAATTTCAAGAACCGCCTGCCAATCCCTACCAAAACAATCCTCAAAGTACTCATGGAAGCGATTCCCAAGAGCCGGACTCTTCCCATGGGTATATACGCTTAACATCAAATCTCCCTGGTTGTAGCTGGCGGGAACATGAAAATCCGAATCCCCCGGAAAACATCCGTCGTTTAGCCAGAATTTATGATGCTTTCTGGCTCGATGAATCATCCCACGAACCTTTTCATTCCCTGAAGTATTAAACACCAGGTCCACACCTGGAAAATCCTCTTCTGTCAATCCTCTTTTCACAAAGACAATTCCATTCTGTTTAAAAAACGCCTGGGCTTTCCTGCTGAATTTTAGAGCAACGACTATGATTTCAAAACTTTCACGCCTTAGTCTTCTCGCTTTTCTGAGGGCTACCGCCCCACCTCCGATGATCAGGACTTTTTGATTCCTATGTTTTAGTACGATGGGATAAGCCATAGACTGCCTCCTTATCGTTCTTGATTTTTACCCGTGTTACGAATCTATTCCGCCTCTATTTTTCTAAAGATACTCCTCCAATAATGATTTAGTCCAGTTAGCATACAATCCCGCCCGAGACAACCACGCAGTTTTATGGGATGACAGTTTCTCCGTCCCGCTGTCATCTCCCCACTCCCTTTTATTCTTTAACTCCAAGATAACGATGGGCAAATTTTACGGCCTCATCGGACTCTCCCTTTTCTCCGGCCTTTTTCATTTCCAATATGGGGGTTTTGAGGATTTTACCCACGATGCTTTTTACTTTCTTTTCAATCAGCTTTTGGTCCTTACCCTCTAAGTGTTCCAACTTTCGAAAAAGATCCTCCAGTTCCCGGTCCACCAAGGTACTGCTTTGGTTCTTGATTTTTGCGATTTTGGGATGGACGGGAATACACCGCTGCCAACATTCATAATCCGACACAGCTTTTTCAATACACTCTTTGATTTCCTCTACTAGAGACTCTCGCCCCTTCAGATTTCCCGTTGCAATTACTTTTAAATCGTCCACGGTGTAAAGATGAATGCCTTGTAGCTCCCCAATGCTTGGATCCACATCCCGAGGCAGGGCAATATCAATCATTGCCAAGGATCGATTTTCCATTAAAAATCGCTTATGCAGCCCTTCGAAGTTTTCCCGTTCAAAGATCATATGGGGAGCTCCCGTGGCGCTGATGACCAGATGGATTTCTTCCTCCTGTAAAATCCGGTACTTATCCTGATAGGAGATTTTGTGTATTTTAGGGTCTTTTATCTCTTCGATCCTCTCCGCCCGCCTGTTGCATAGGTAGATTTTTACAACCCCTTCTTCCACGAGATGATTCATGGCCAGACGGCTCATTTTTCCATAGCCCACCACCAAAACGGTTTTATCCTTTAAGCTTCCTAAAACCTCTTTCCCTTTTTGAATAGCGATACTACTGATGGATAGAGGGTTTTGTGAAATACGGGTGGTGGTTCGAATCTCCTTCGCCGTGGTGATTGCTCCAAGAAACAGCTTATTTAGCACTTTACCGCTGGCACCGATTTCCTGGGCTTTGGTGTAGGCCTCTTTAACTTGACCCAGGATTTGATCCTCTCCAAGAACAATAGAGTCCAGCCCCGCTGCCACTTCGTAAAGATAATTGATGGCATCGGTCTCCTCTTTGAAATCGTACTGCCCCAGGATTTCTCCATGCTTCAGATGAAAAAAATCGGAAAAGAACTTTCGGCACCGGGTTTCCGCATTGGTGAGATCTTCCACTACTGCAATGAGCTCTGTACGGTTACAGGTGGATAAAATAACCCCTTCTTCAAAACCCGATCCCTCACGAAGGATTTCCAATGCCTTTATCAGTCCCGACTTCGTAAAGGATACCTTTTCCCGAAAATCGATCTTCGCTTTTTTATGATTGATACTAAAGGATATAATCTTCATCGGTATTCCTCCTAGATCTACAGTGCTTGATTTCCCTTTTCGATGACGATGTCCACAATTCTCGGATCCTCTCCAATGGGGCTGGTCAAGGTGAATTTCACATTCGGATGCTTTACCTTAATATCCTCCAGGATTTTGGGGATGTCTTTTTTGATATGATTCCCGAAAAATAAAAACAGGGGAACAATCACAATTTCCTCGACCCCTTTGTTCGCCAAATTTTCTATGCCTTGGGGAAAAGAAGGTTTGGACAGTTCCATGGCGCCGTATTCAACAAATTGAAACTTTGCTCCTCCATTTTTTTCGATGTTTGCCACCACATTTTCCAGCTGTTTTCCCGCTTCAGGAGAGCGGCTTCCATGGGCTAAAATAAATAATCCTCTTTTCATTTGTTGTTCTCCTCTCTTAAACTGTTTTATTGAGTTAATGATTGTATTTTAAAACGATCAGTATTTACCATCCGTCTAACAAATCCTGTGCATTCCATACCTTACTGGGTTTTTTTTATAATTACAGTGCTGCTATAGTTACTTTCTGCTTAACTGCTGATACCTTTACTTATTCTATTACTAATAATTTCTATGCGATTACAGTTCTTTCATCAATGCTTCCATATCACTAAAAACCCTTGGATAAACCACGCCGGGTCTTTCAATAATTATTATTTGAACCTTCGTCTCCAGAGCCCCAAGGATTTTTTCCCGGACCCCTCCCGTGAGGCCGCTGTCCTTAGTGACCAAGGATTCGATATTGAATTCCTTCAACGTAGCGCGATTAAACTCTGTTGAGAAAGGACCCTGCATACCCAGTATTTGACCGGGGGGTAGCCCTAAAGCTCTGCATTTTTCCATCACCTTCGCCACCGGCAGGAGCCGGGCATAAATTCTTGAGGAATCCAAACCCTTCAGGTAATCTCCCAGGGTTTTGCTTCCCATGGTCAGCAGTACCTTTCCCCGACTTTTGTTTAATGCTTCAACGGCATCCCCAGTGTTCTTCACCCATAAAATATGATCTTTTTCATGTTCCGGTATTTCCTTTTGAATCAGCTCTTTAAGGGAGGGGCGCTCGTAGCGGATATAGGATATAACGTTTTTCTCGGCCAATGCAATCAAATTCTTTGAAACCAGATCCGCATAGGGATGGGTGGCGTCAACAATCTTTGTTATGGGAAACTCCTTTATGATTTTTCCCATTGACTGATAATCCAGGGCACGATCGATGATCCTTACATTCTCCAGCTCCCTTCGTAAAAGAGAACCTCCGTATTCCGTGGTGACACTGACCATAATTTCTTGGTCTTTTTCTGCCAAGGCCTTCGCAATCCGTCGCCCTTCTTCGGTACCGGCGGCTATCCAAATCATAGGTCATAACCTCGGGGAGTCACTAAAAAATCTCCAAGGATTTTGGTGTTGCTGTTTCCGATCAGAACCATCGTAAACATATTCACTTCTTCTGTAGGTAAAGCCTCCAAGGTGGTGATCTTTACGGATTCGCCCTCTCGCTTGGCATTGATTACAATGCCCACAGGGGTATCTTTCCTACGATGCCGGAGTAAAATTTCCGTCGCGTTTTGAAGGTGCTTCGGACGTCCTTTGCTTTTCGGATTGTATAAACTAATGACGAAATCTCCCTGTCCAGCAAGATCCAGGTGTTTTTCAATTACACTCCAGGGGGTCAACAAATCGCTTAAGCTAATGGATACATGGTCATGCATAATCGGTGCACCAAGGCTTGCCGCGGCGGCGGAGGATGCCGTAACCCCGGAAACCACTTCAATATTCACCTTTCCCAGGGCGTTGTTTTTTTCGATTACTTCAAATAAAATCCCCGCCATGGCGTATATTCCTGCATCCCCGCTGCTGATTAAGGATACGGTCTTCCCTTGTAATGCGAGACTCAGGGCTTTTTCACACCGCTCCACTTCATGTTTCATTCCCAGGCGATGCACCTGTTGATCTTCGATTAAATCTTCTATTAAAGGGATGTAGGTTTTGTAACCCACAATTCCCGTACTTTCTTTTATGGCTTCTACGGCTCTAAGGGTTCGGTGTTCCCGGGATCCCGGGCCGATTCCCACGGCATAAATTTTTCCTTTTTTCAATGACAGTTCTCCTTCCAAAGAGCTAAGGTCAGCCCCTCAATTTTCCTTTTTCCAAAGATAAACTCTCCGTCCTTTGTCGAGGAAAGATAGGCTGCAGGTTCAGCCACCGCCAAAATTCCAAGGGTTTCTTTGACAAAGTTCGAACCTTCAAAACTCCCTTCCACGGTTTTTATTTCCTCCCGGGAGATGATTTTTAAGGGTCGATTAAATTCTTTAATTCCCTCTAGAATACCCGGTTCCTTTTCTTTCACATCCACTGTGGCAAAATGTTTAATGCTTAATGCACTGTAGCCGAAGTCCTTTAGTACCGCTTCAATGCTTCGGCGTACATGGCTGGCGGAAACATTTTTACGGGCGCCGATGCCTAGGATTAAGTTCTTCGGATACAACTGAATCCTATAAGCACTGTTAAATTTATGCTCCCAAGCTTGTTTACTTCCTTGTTCATTTCCTTCTTCACCTGCTTGCTCGCTTTCCTGTCCATTATCTTTTTTGCTTTCCCGTTCACTTTTATGTTTTCTTACAGGTTTGCTTCCAAGCTCCTTTCCCAAGTTCCGACTACTGACGATGATTGCACCGCCGGAGTGCTCCTGGACCTTATCCGGCAACTGTTCCTTACTACAACGAAGGACGGGAAAGTACTTTTCTACCCAATCCGGTAAAGGGACCTCTGTAAATACCACTACTTTTTCATCATTTACAATTTTTCCGCTTAGTTTCGTTGCGGCGTTAAAATCGACGAATGCAAAACCTAACTTCTTAGCCAGCATATCCACAGCCATTTTCCCTTGAACATCGGAAGCGGTGGTAATTACCGGTGTGGCTTTCAGTTTTTCTGCCAGCACGATGGCCATTTCGTTAGCCCC
Source organism: Isachenkonia alkalipeptolytica (assembly GCF_009910325.1). Classification (NCBI taxonomy): domain Bacteria; kingdom Bacillati; phylum Bacillota; class Clostridia; order Eubacteriales; family Clostridiaceae; genus Isachenkonia; species Isachenkonia alkalipeptolytica. The sequence goes on along the minus strand of NZ_SUMG01000001.1, from coordinate 231,844 downwards.
TCCTAAATGTCCCGAGAGGATTGGGATAATAAATTCTCCCTTCTCATCCATTACAATCACCCCGGGGTCCTTGGATTTATGCTCTAATAGGCCCTCCAGGCTTCGAACCACAATCCCTGCGGCCATAATGAAAATCATGCCCTGGTGCTTTTGGTAGATGGACTTGACGAAAGATTTAAAAGGCTGGTCTATGGATTCTATAATCTCATTTCTATAGGAATTAATAATCTTCTCCGGAGCGTAAAGGGTACCGTTATCTTTTAATGAATCCTTAACCCGAAGTCCTAAATGAAGACTGTTTTGAGTCAGCGTAATAATTCCCCAACTCATCTTTTGGCCTCTCGATATTCATGGGTGAATTTCGGGTCGTAGAGCTTTGAGAGTTCATACTCCTCTCCTAGAAAACGTCCCACAAGAATCTGTGCCGTTTTCGAAATCTTTGCTTCCTTTACTTTTTCTCCAATTTCTCCTAAGGTTCCGATTACCTGCTTTTGGTCCTCCCAGGTGGCCCGCTGCACTACGGCAATAGGGGTATCTTCCGGATAGTGGGTTCGTAGTTTTTCCACCACCCTGTCAATCATTTGAACCGATAGGAAAATCGCCATGGTGGACTGATGCCGGGCGAGACTTTCCAACTTTTCCAGTTCCGGTACCGGGGTTCTCCCCTCCAGCCGGGTTAAAATTACGGTTTGGCTGACACCGGGCAGGGTCAACTCTCGGTTAAGAGACGCCGCCGAAGCGGTAAAGGAGCTTACCCCGGGAATGACCACGGAACGAATACCTTTTTCCTCCAGGGCATCAATCTGCTCTTTAATCGCTCCATAGATCGTCGGGTCTCCCGTATGTACCCGTACCACCATTTCTCCTTTTGCCAGAGAGCGCTCCGTTACCTCCAATACTTCATCCAAGGTCATGGAAGCACTGTTGTAAAGTTTCGCATCTTTCTTTTTGCAGTCCAGGATTTTTTCATTCACCAGGGATCCCGCATAGATAATTATATCCCCCTCTTTCACAAGGTTTTGTCCCTTTACGGTAATCAGTTCCGGATCTCCTGGGCCGGCCCCTACAAAATAGACGGTTTTCATTGAAACACCTCCTTTTTCTTGATCAGCATCGTTGATAAATAGGGCACTTGGCCTTTGTTAAGCTTCGAGATATCATAACTTACCTTCTGTTCCTGTTGACTTACATGGGATACGATTACAAAATTTCGTTCCAGTCCCTGCTCCTCTAGAACTTCCTTTATGGCTTCAGGATCTGTGGAAAGCTTCATCACCACAAGATTATCGAAGATTTTCAGGGCGGATCGTAAGCCAATTGCATTCTTTTGCATCGGATATACCCCTAGGGCTTCCGTATCCAGGGTAAGACTTTTATTAATGGCGGAGCCCAGGGCTGAAAAGGCGGTAATTCCCGGAATGGTCTCAACGGAAATATCTCTTGCCATCAATCTCGGAATCATATACATATAAGTACTGAAAACACTTGGATCCCCCAATGTTAAAAAAGCTACCTCGTTGTAGTTGTCCAGCAGATTTTCAATTTTTTTTCGATTTTCATCCCAGGAAAGTTCCAAGGCTTTAGGATCCTTTGTCATGGGAAATACCAGGGACTCAATATGAACCTCCTCTCGGAGGTAGGGCTTTGCAATTGTTAAGGCAATGCTATCCTCCCCTTTCTTTCCCTGGGGGGTAACAATAGCCGAAACCTTTTTCAACACGTTAATCCCTTTTATCGTTATCAACTCCGGGTCCCCCGGTCCAACACCAATGCCGTATAGTTTTTTCATCGGGATTCCCCTTTCTTTGTAGCGGATAATATGTAAATCGAGTTTTCCGCCTTCATCATCGTCAAATTTCCCACATCATGACCCTTATTTATGGCAACTTGAATAATTTCAATGTCCTTGTACTCATGAATCTTTAGCATTTCCTGGGCTAAACTGAGATTTTCCAATGTCAGTACATTGATCACCAAACGCCCCTCGGGTCTTAGTTTTTCCCGTAACACCTGGAAGATCTCTTTCATGGCTCCCTTCGTGCCCCCGATGACCACGCCGTCCATAAGCGGCAAATCTTTAAGGGCTTCCGGAGCTTTCCCTTGACGGACCTGTAGATTGTCCACGGCAAACTTGTCCCGGTTTTTGTGGATCAGTTGAACTCCCTCCGGGTTGATTTCCACAGCATGGACCCCTCCCTGTTTTCCAACAGCAATGGCCATTTCCACGGAAAGACTGCCGGAGCCCGCTCCGATATCCAAAAGAGTTTCCCCTCCCCGGAGTCGAAGTTTGTTTATGCTAATGCCTCTTACCTCTTCTTTGGTCATGGGTACCTTCCCCCGAAAAAACGCTTCGTCGGGAATGCCCCGGTACTGTTTCGTTTTCATTTTCCAACACCACCACACATAGATTGTCAATTTCCTTCGGTACTTTCGATAACCGACAGCTTGTAATTTTCTCATCGGAATACGTCAGGTTTTCTCCGATATGGATTTTCATCCCATCAAGGATCTTTTTCTTTATCGAATCCTTCTCCCCTTTTTGATATAACTGTTCTTTAATCTTGAAAGGAGTATTGTCTTGATCCGTTAAGAAAAAGGAATAACGATTATGATAAACCGCCTCCAAATCCCCGGTCTTTCCGTGAAGGCTCCCGATATAAGCTTCCTTCCAGGGAAAACTCAGCCTTGCGAAAAACACCTGCATCGAGCTGATCCCCGGGATTACTTCCAGCTCCTCCGAGGAAAAATGCTTTTTCATAAAGGAAAGCATACTGTAAAACCCCGGGTCCCCCGAAACCACCACGGCAATTTTTTTCCCTTTTTTTCTCGAATCCTGTATTTTTTCCATCACCTTCTCTAAGGGAGCGGTAATCCTAATTTTTTCCGACGCTTTAAGCGGTTTGTCGATCAGTCCCTCCACCTCAAGTAGATTACGCTTTCCTGCTACAATCACCGAGGCCTCACGAATTTTTTTCAGGGTCACGGGAAGCACATAGTCTTTGGCACCGGGGCCGAGGCCCAAAATTTGAATATTTTCCATGCTTATCGCCTCCCCGTTGTAGATTTCTTATTTTTAGGATTCTTATCATTAGGATTTTCATCTGCAGTATTTTTATCTTTAGATTTCTTATCTTCAGTATTTATAACTTCCGCATTTTCATCTTCAGTATTTATATCTTCCGTCTGTACTTCCCCGGCACTTCGAAGTTCCTCGATCATTTTCCAGCTCTGATCACAAAACCCCAGGACTCCATGGATCTGAGAGAAAAGAACCGTTCCGATTTCTATTTCTTCATGGGTTCGAATCCGAGCCTTTTCCGAAACTTTATTCGCCAGGTCCGTAAACACTTCTTTCAGGCCAAGTTGTAACAGTTTCTCCACGGCTTCGTCAGTGGTATTAGCGCTCAGTATCTTTTCTATAAGATGATCCGGCAGCAGGTCGGCTTTTTCATTTCCATCGCTATGCTCGTTGTAGTCGGTAACTTTGTTAGAATTTGCTATTTGCTCCTCTAGAATTTGCTGTTGCCGTCTATTTTCAAGGTGTTTTGCGGTATAGGCAGCCAGTATTTCCATGCGGCCATCGGCGATTTTACTATGTGTGTGAAAGATCCCTCCGGCGACTTTAATGAATTTTCCCAAATGCCCCACCAATAGAATTTTTCGAACCTTCTTTTCATAGGCACAGTCCAGGCTAAAGCCTACAAAGTTGCTGGTCTTCAACATATCCTCTTCCCTCAGTCCAAGACCTTTGCCAAAGTCCCGACCAAAGTTTCCAGGGATAAAAATGAGATCCTTCCGGTTTTCCATCAGCATATCCATCTCAATTCGAATACTCTCCTGAAAAGCCTCTTCGCTCATGGGTTCCACAATGCCGCTGGTGCCAATAATCGAGATCCCTCCCACAATGCCCAGTCTGGGATTAAAGGTTTTTTTTCCGATTTCTTCTCCCTTAGGAATCCATACCAGAACCTCCGCTCGTAGATCCTCCGGCAATAGCTCTGTTAGTTCCCGCTTCAGCATCTTCCTCGGTACCGGATTGATCGCCGGCTCCTGTGGGGGAATGGAAAGGCCTTTTTGCGTAACGATTCCTACACCTTTACCGCTCTTTAACAACACCTTAGGTTTTCCCTTTTCTGCCCTTTGAACTTTTACCCTGACAAAGATTTTAATACCGTGGGTAATATCCGGATCGTCCCCTGCATCCTTAATTACGGAACACCGGGCCTCATCACCTTCCAGCACCTGATCCCGAAGCTTTAAATATAGGTTCCATCCTTTAGGCGTTAACAGTTCCACCTCGTCGAGGATTTGATCTTTTAAAATCATTAATAAACTGCCTTTGGCTGCGGCTACCATACAACTCCCCGTGGTAAATCCGTATCGGAGTTTTTTGCCATTTTTGAAAGCAAATTGATCCAGTCTATTCTCCCCCATGGGCAGCCTCTTGTACTTTAATTTTCATTAAAGCATTAACCATTGCCGCCGCCACGGGACTTCCTCCCTTGCGCCCCTTTACGGCGAGATAAGGATGGGGACTGTTCATCAGGGCCTCCTTGGACTCCTCGGCGCCTACAAAACCTACGGGGACGCCGATAATCAGCGCCGGGGATTGTTTCCTTTCTTCCAACAGATCCAATAGATGAAATAAAGCGGTAGGAGCATTTCCGATCACAAAGATCTGAATATCCTCATTTTTCACGGCTTTTTCAATCCCTACCATGGACCGGGTCCTGCCCTCTTTTTTCGCCTGAATGGCCACATCCTCATCATGGGTGGCGTTATACATCTTGCCCTGTAAGACTTTTAAGTTGGCTTTATTAATTCCCGATTGAATCATTTTGGTATCGCTGTAGATTTTAAATCCCGGTTTCAGGGCCGCCAGTCCCTTTTCGATCCCGTCTTCCCCCATTCGCAGCAGATCTCCGTACTCAAAATCGCCGGTGGTATGTATGATCCGCTTCATAATTTGTGCTTCCTCGTAGCTTTTCGGATTTTGCTTCCATTCCGACTCAATGATTTCAAAGCTTTTACGTTCAATTTCCATAGGATCTTTGATATACATCATTATTCCTCTTTTCTTTATCAGTATTTCATCCATTGAAGACCGCCGGGGATCAGCCGGTGATCCCGAAGGATCGGATAATGCTTCCTAAGACCTTCCTGCTGAATCTTCTTGATAAACCCTTTTTTATCAAAGAAGGCCTCATGGTAGAGAACACCTAACACCGATCCGCTGTGAGCGGTATTAACACCGTATGCTCCTGATTGGCTGCTCAGTTTGATAATCTTCTCCAACCCGGGCTTTGGTAAAATCTGTTGATGGGCTCTTGCACTGACTGTGGCCAGTTTTCCCAGTTCCTTTAAGGAAATATTATCCCGTTTCTTCTCCCAGGCTTCAAAGGCTTGAGCAACTCTTATTGGTTTTTCAATAACACCAGTCTGATAACAATTATTCAAGTTCTCTTTTTGCTGATACAACTTCAAGGCTTTCGTTTTTGAATGTTGTCGGTGATATTCCAAAGTATCTACCGTAGAAAAACCCTCCAGAATCAACACCCTTCCCTTAGGATAAGGGCCATAGCTTCTTACCCGCTTTCCGGATTTGCTGTTAAAGAGACTCAGTTTTGAAAACAGTGTACTGTCCGTCGGTTCTACTTTTGCAGCGATTTTCCCAAGAACTTCTTCCGTCATAGGACACTGAAGGGTTTTAGCACTGAGCATTACGGCACCGGCCACATCGGCTGTGGAACTTGCCATTCCCTTTCCCCTTGGGATATCACTTTCAACGAGCAATCGGTAGTCCTTTAAGAGACTAGGGGACCGATCAAAATACTTCAATGTCTCTTCCATGGCATGGTAGGCTTTGTCCTGATTTTTCCCGGTTACTCTTTTTCCCTTCTCCAAACGCACCAAGGCGTAAAAGTCTATAGCGTAGGAGATCAGTGCTTCCTGATCATCAACCGGTCCTTGAAAAATTTCTCCGCAGGAGGCGGGACATCTAACGCTGATCATGGTACCTTCTCATCTCTTCGATCCAGTTTTGGAGAAATTCCCAGTGATCATAAAAATGAAAATGAGGATAGCCTGCTAGGGTGTTTTTCTTCTTTAAGCCGCATTCATGCTCCTTTAAGACCTTGCCTTCCCGAATTTTTTGCACCTGATAGCTCTTCGGGGTTTGGTTCCTTTCAATGAGTTTGGAGCGATGAAATTCATGGGCCTTCAGGGTGATATTCTTATCCATGGTCACATCCACATAACCAAAACGCTGCAAGCGCTTGGTCATCACCGTCTTTGCGGGAAAAAATCCTGTCATGGGATAAAATTCTCCCCTAAGGTCTTCAATCCCCTCGGTTAAATACATCAGTCCCCCGCATTCCGCAAAAGTCGGCAGGCCCTTTTCCAAGTCTTTTGTTAACGAGCTCATAAATCCTTGATTTTCCCTCAGTTCCCTTCCAAACACTTCAGGAAATCCGCCGCCGATATACAGTCCCGAAAGGCCCTCTTTCAGCTTTTGATCCTTCATGGGACTGATAAATTCTAAGATTATACCGATTTCCTCTAAAATCTCCAGATTATCCTGATAATAAAAACTAAAGGCGGGATCCTGAAATACACCGAGGCTGAGTCCCTTTCCCATCCTTCTTAACTTATCGATCTGAAGGGTGATAAAATCCTCATGTTCCTTAGGCTCCCGGGGAACGTGCCCACTTCCGATGGCAATAATTGTATCCAGATCCACAGTTTCCTCCATTCCCTCACTTAGCATTTCCAGCTGTTCTTCAAGGTTTTCAACTTCCTCCGCCGGTATCAGCCCTAAATGCCTGCTTTTTAAGTGAAGTCCTTCTTCCTTTTTCAAGTATCCCACACAGGGAATTTTCACATCCCGCTCAATGACGGTTTTAATCATATCGTAGTGGGTTTTTCCCGAGACTTTATTGACAATCACCCCGGCGATGTTTACTTCTGGATCGTACAATTTATAGCCCAACACTTCCGCCGCTGCACTGGTGGATTTTTTGCCGCCGTCGATTACCAGAATCACCGGAAGTCCCAAGAGCTTTGCCATGGCCGCCGAACTGCCCACGTCCTTCGATATGCCTACGCCGTCGTAAAGACCCATTACTCCCTCCACCACAGAGAACTCTCCTCTTTTTTTATGTTTTCCGTAGAGCACCTCAATAGTGGAATCTCGAAGAAGCCACTGATCCAAATTGTACGAGGGATTTCCGCTGACAAATTGATGAAATCCCGGATCAATATAGTCAGGGCCCACTTTAAATGGGTTAATGTCTATACTTCTTTTCCTAAGAGCTTTCATGATCCCCAGGGTACAGGTGGTCTTACCCACACCACTGCTGGTTCCTGCAATCATAATTCCCGGCATTTTTTCCCTCCTCTGATTCCAATAATTAGATACTCAACACTATAATTTTGTGATCGGGGCTTTAAGGATGCTTCGAAGTTCCTTAACCCCGGTCTCCTTCATAAGCACCAGGGCCGAGGTGGAAGGCCCTCCCGACTGAAAAAAATCGATTTCCCGATGTGTTTCCCGGTCCACCTTCCCACCTTCTTCGCCTAACACCTCCAGTTCGTGAGCAATACCTTTAGAGCCTATAGGAAGGATATCTTTTACACCCCGGTGATTTATCAAATGATACAGATCCTCCATGGATAAAACTTCCCCTTCATCGGCAAGAACGCCCTCTCCTACCTTAGGAAGACCTACCAGGAAAAGACTTTCCCCCCCGTCGGTTTTCGGTGGCAGGTCTGCTTTTTTTTCCAGGGTACCGATCACCGTAACTCCGAGAGCTGTCTGCACCATAGGAAAGTTTTCTTCGGAGCTTCCTGTAACCGGCATCACCACATCCCTGGGTAGTTCCCTCACAGCCTTTTCAATCCCTGCTAAAATACGTTCCCCGTAATTCTCCATCTCCACGGAAAGGGTATTAATCAATGCTAAAGGTTTAGCCCTTAAGGCGATTACTTCCATTAACGCAACTCTTGCTCCGTAGTATCCCACCACTTCCGGCGGTGCCTGGACCCGGTCCTCTTTCTTTTCTCCGACCCCTCCGACGGAATCACAGGAAATCACCAAGGTCTCTTCATTTTTCATATGTAGCAGGGTTACATCTCTAAATTGTTCAAAACGGATCATCGGGCCATACGCTTTTGAAGAATATTTCCAAGGATTAAGGCCAAGGATACGTTTAAGAAAGATACAATAGTAAGAGGAATAACCATAGTATTAAAGAGGACCCATCCACTAAAGGGGAGCCCGAGTAAATGGGCGGCTAAGGCTGAGGTTGCGGCAGATAGCGGACCGTTTAACACTGTTGCCAAAACTCCGGCAACAATCCTTCGCTCCTTTTGACAGACCCATCCGAAAACACCTACAATCAGTGCCATTTGTACACCGATAAATAAATGTAGGGGTAACGTTAATGGAAAACCGTTAATCAAAGCGGTTAAGAGGTGGCCCACACCTCCTACTGCAGCTCCGTAAACCGGGCCCAGTATCATTGCACCGAAAAATGCGGGCATGGAATCAAAGGCCAGGCTTCCCGGTATAATAAGTCCTAGTAAAGATCCCACATAGGAGAGTGCTACCAATATTCCGCTGTAGGTTAGTTTTGTTACGGTACTACTTTTTTCGAGCTTCATTGCTTCCATCCAATCACTCCTTAATTTTAAGATTGTAATTAATAAAAATTTGTATAAAAAAAATTCCTCTTTCGAGGAATTCATGAACAATTGGTTAAGAAAAGCCGTCTTTAAATAAAAGTAACCCTTTAAAATAAACACAGTTAATCACCATCGCCCATCTTCCCACCGAAGATTGTTATAGCATTTCCTTCGAGGCAGGTTTCCTGACTTATGGCGATGATCCTTTGCCTTCTCGGTTTCCCAATGGCATAGTAAAGGACCTTTAACCAAATACAGTAGCGGGGGCTGTAGTGGATTTTAACCACTTTCCCTTTTAACCCCAAATCTATCGGGGCACCACAAAGGTTTATTCAGTTGTCATTATTAGCATAGCATAATAAATATTTTTGTACAATAGATAACTGCATAAGACAAAAAAATGACAGCGGGACGGAGTTTTTGTCATCCTTGCCATTGCTTTATCCCGGTAGAATTAAAAGCGTAGACGATCCTCCCCTTTCCATTATTGGTTATTTTTACCTCATCTCGGGGATTTTTCTCAAAAAGGTCGTCGATGCTTATATCAAACAGATCACAAATCAACAGTATTTTTTTGATATCCGGAACAGATTACCCGGATTCCCATTTTGAAGTGGACTGCCGGGATACCTCCAGTGTTTCAGCTAAAGTCTCCTGAGATAACCTTCCCTCTTTTCGAAGACTCCGAATTTTCTCTCCTTGCTCCATGAAAGCTCCCTTTCCCTAACAGTTAATCATCCTCTTACAACCATTATGCCTATCAACTGTTAATAAGCCAAGTAAATGTGGTGTGTAATTTACGCAACCGATAGTTTCCATCGTTAAAAAAGATTACAACCCGTAAAGACCCATTATTGTTTCTCTATCCTTCTCTTCTAATTGATCTTCACCCAGTGAACTAAGCGTTCTTTAACAAATCCCATTTTACGACTTAAGCTCATGGATTCTTTATTATCCTCTTCGATATGGATAAAAGTAATTTCACCTTGTTCCCTCAGTTTTCTTATCATAGCAATGCTCAATTCCCGAGCATACCCTTTTCCCCGGTACTCCGGCAGGACATGAAGAAATCCCATAGCTCCATCATCATGGGTTAGAATCCAGGCTACAAGTTTTTCATTTTTATAGATTCCCAGTCCGATACCTTTTTGGATTCGTTCAATTATGTATTCCTTAGAAGTGTACTCCTGATACTTGCTGTTCTCGAAAATGTATTGCGCGTCCGTTGTTGACAGTTCCAAGAGGGAGACCATATTCTCCGGCAATGCTGAATTATTTGGAAAATAGAACTTTACACAGGATAATTTCCACTCCAGTCTTCGGTCTTTCAGAATAAACGGTAGCATCCAATCTTCTATTGTAGCGAAGTGCTGATCCTCTTCCTTCAAATGTTTTAATAGTACATTCAATTCCGCTTCCGATTTGCTGCTGATATAAGTCCAAGCTTGATCACTTCTCCCTTTAACCAAAACCGAACTCCCTTCAATATGTATAACATCAATCTGGTATTCTTTGATAAAATTGATTAAATTGATGTTTCGGATAGGGTCTTCACTCAATATTTCAAGGGCCACTTTTATGTTGTCCATAGTAACTCCTTTCCGGTCAGTTTTCTACTTCTTATATTTTCCCATCAGGTATTCATTGACTCCTTTTCTATAAAAGTCGGAAAGGATTCCGATCTCTTCATAACCCAACTGCCGATAAAGCTCCTTCGCTCTTTTGTTAAAATCCCCGACTAGCAAAAATACCTTATCATACTCCGCAGCTATTACATTTTCAAAATAATAGATTAGTTCCCTGCCGATCCCCTTCCCGCGAAATTCTCTTTCTACAACAATCATATGCAGATAAGGATATTTTCCGAAGGTGCCCTTCAACTCAAACAAAATAAATCCAATACAATTATTCTGATCATCCAATACCACATAGATTTCTTCATTATTCAAAGCTTTCGAAAGCATCCTGCCAGGGTCTTTATCAAAAAAATAAATCCTTCCAAGCTCAGAGTTCTCAAGAATTTTACAGCATGCATGTAAATCTTTCGGACTTCCCGGTACAATCATTTTTTTCAACTTATCACTCCTCTAATTATTTTACCAAAGAAAAAAGAGAGGACATTCAAATTCAAATGTCCTTATGATCATAAAAAGCTTTTTCAAAACCCGTCGACTTTTCCCTGTGGATACTTCTCTTTTCCTATTGCCCAGGCCGGTTTATTCCGAATGGACTTCTACGGTGAAAATTACTGCATAATCATTGTTTTCCACACTAAAATCTATGGCTTCCTGATCCGTAATCCCCCGGCTGTGAATACGTCCATTCTTGGACATGATTACAGCCCCTATTGGGTGAGACCCTTTTCCCAAGACAATCGGTTCTTCTAAGAAATGTTTCACATTCCCTGAAATTTCCGGTTTTTCTAAAGTGGTTTGTATCGTCTGATGCCCCCCGTCATCCCCGATCCCCATAAGCAAATCGCCCTCTTTATAATCCAGTACCAATAAACCTTCCCCTTCAATATTCCCGCTAAACGATGGAGACTGACCGGTCCTTTCTTTTCCTTTTTCATAGTACTTCGCTTGAAGGGTGATACCGATTTCGTCGACTGCATGATATCGTAAAACCCATTTTTCCGTCGTACCTGTGATATTAACTAGATTTGCAGCATCCTTTGATAGCTCTGCATGTTTTAAAATGTCCCCCTCCGGCAAATCATTACAGGAAATGGTAAGAGATAACCCCAAAAGAAATATCCCTATTACCGCAATAACCAATAATTCTTTTCTATAAAGTACTGCTTCCATCGTCTATTCCTCCGATCCCCATAACCCTGATTGAATTTTAACATTTCTTATCACATACAGTGTATCGAAACACGGAAAGAATCGTAAGCTCCAAAAGACCGATTCTATTTCATTCTAAAGACGGAGGAAGTCAAAAAATCATGCATTAGAACAACGACATCCTTCATATTTCTTTCAAAAAAAATATTTTTAATGCACCAATTGATTAAAAATTTAACAATCGGGTAATATAACCATAAACAGCACCGCTGTTTTTATAAGACTCAAGTTTCATTTCATCGGAATTATTGCAATATAGGTTTTTGGAACATTTGGAGGTGTAATAATTGAGAGGGATTGTTTTAAAATCAGGCTATTTGATATTAGCTTTTATGACAGTACTGTTATTTTTGAGAAGTTTTATCGTCTCATTCAGTGAAGGGGTTCTGCTTGTTGCAGGGATATTTATATTAGTCCTGATTGCCCTACTTTATGAAAAACGGCGAGAATGGCTGAAAAACCTGACTCAGAAGAAAATTGAAGACAACGGTTTCACTATGACTGATTTTTTTAATTTCTTATCCGTGGTGGTTGGCGCCCTGGCATGCTATACCTTAAGTGTCAACTTTGATCTGGGGGCTGTGGTTGCTTCAGGCTTAGTGGGAATTATTGCAGCGCTGATTGTTCCCAAGTACGCAGTACCTACGTACTGTGGAGCTTTTGTCGGGATGTCATCGGCGGAACTACTTCCAAATCAGGCTTATATCCTGCTTGCCGGAGTGATTGCAGGAGCTGTTTTCGTAGCTGCCAAAGCTGTTTTTAACGGTTTTGGCGGAAAGTTGGGGACCATTGCCTGGACGGGAGCGGTCTGTGCTGCCTTACTGACGGGGCAGAATTTGTTGACGGATCCGATCCCAGCTTTTGATGTTAACGCTTTGATACTTTTCTATGCGGTCATTGGTGCTGTTTTGACCATGGTCATCAGCTTACGTTTCAATCATGGTCCGGTAATGGGCTCAGGTATCGTTGCTTTGACCGCAGGCTTGCTGTTGCCGGTTATTCATCCTGAGGTTGGTGGACAGTTGGCGGTTATGGTAACCTGTGCAACTTATGCCGGTATGTCTAACTACCAGCGGGTACCAAATGAAGCATACATGGCCATCGCCGGACTGTTTGCAGGTTTGATTTTTATTTATTCTCAACCCTTTATGCAAGGCGGCGGAGGAAAACTGGGAACAACGGCCTTTGGTTCTGTAATAGCTATTCGGGGAATGATCGAGATTGTAAAACTGGTAAAAGAAAGAAAAACCCAAAAAAGCAGAAGCCAAAAAACCGAATACGAATCATAAATTTACTTTTTAGTTCTTTCAAATAAAATGATAACTTATTTATCCACGTTAACATTTTCTGTTTAGAGACAGTTGTTTTATGATCATGATCTGAGTAACTATAAGTTTAATTTTAATGCAAAAATCCCTAGAGCCTATGGTCAAGGGATTTTTGTTGTTTTGTTGTTCTCAGATGTTAAACATTATTTAATACCGTATCATAAGTTTTTCCGGCTATTTTCCCTCTGCTTTTTCCAGTTCTTTTCCTAGGTATTTAGCGATTTCCAGCATTCCGTACTTTTCCGCTACTGCTTCAGCCTCAGGGTTGTAGTTGGTGTTGGTATTGACATCATAGGTATATATGGTTCCTTTTCTATCTGTTATAAATTCAATGCCGGCTATCTGTATACCATTACTTCTTAAAAACCCCTCGTAATGCTCTAAGATTGGATTCGTAAAACCTTCAATCACCTCGAACTTCGGTTTTTCCACCTCACCTACAGGGCAAGCTCCCTCTCCTATTTGGCAAACATCCGCAGGGCATAATTCAAAACCCTCCGAGGTGTCCACCCGAACCGCATAGAAAAACTTGCCTCCAATAAACTCGCAGCGTGTTATAAAGGGTTCCGGGGACTGAATATACTGCTGGATTAAAGTGATCCCGTCGATGGGCACTTCAAAGTTTGGTCCATTTACATATTCCTGTAGAGCATCTATATTTTGAAATAGCTGAACTCCGAGACCTTTGCCTGCGCGATTATGCTTCGTAATAAAGGGAGTAATAAACCCTTCTGCAGCTCTTACGATTTCTTCTCTTCCAACGGCGGCAATGGTTTTTGGGGTTTTGATCCCATGGGCATTGAGAGAGGCGTACTGAGCTACTTTGCTGACTTCCAGTCTAAGGGCGTCTTCCGTGTTGATTACTTTTCGACCCTTTCTCTGAAGCCAAGCCAGGACCGCTGCGGTGTATTCCGGGGCATATCGATGATCTCTCGTGTGGGATGAAGCGCTCATTCGATTATAAAATACTCCCTGGGGTGGTTCTTTTGATAGGTCCAAAATCCCTTCATCCAAAAACCAGTCCTCATAGGGCAGGTCTAAGTCATCTAAATGCTTTTTCAGCGGCGCAGTCCACTCATCGTTTTCATGAATAATGTAGATATTTTTCATTGATTAAAGCCTCCTTATTGTTTCTTTTATCCTTTCTCTTCTAAATTGATCTTCACCCATTGAATTAACCGTTCTTTAACAAAACCTATTTTACGACTTAAGCTCATGGATCCTTGATTGTCCTCTTGGATATGGACAAAAGGGATCTCACCTTGTTCCCTCAGTTTTTTCATCATAGCAATACTCAATTCCCAAGCATACCCTTTCCAGCAATGCTCCGGCAGGACATGAAAAAATCCCATGGCTCCATCATCATGGGTTAGCATCCTGGCAACAGGCTTTTCTTTTTCATAGATTCCCAGTCCGATTCACTGCTGATGTAAATCCAGGGTTGATCACTTCTTCCTTTCACGATAACCGAGTCCCCTTCAATATTTTCAGTCTCAACAGGTTGTGTCTTGATGAAATTGATTATGTTTATATTGCGAACTCAATCCTGATATAGAATTTTCAGTGCATATTTTATGTTATTCATGGTAATTCTCTTTCCTTCCGTCTTCTTGATTTTTGTATTTTCCCATTAGATATTCTTCCACCCCTTTTCAGTTCCCCTAAATTTATTTTCTATCGAGGCGAAGGCAATCACGCGAACAAATGTCTCAATTACGAATCTTTTACTTGGTATACCACTTTAAAATCTTCAAATACTATAGGAAGGTCCTCGTTAAACTCATAACCTATTATTTCCCCTTCTTTTTTATAATATTTGATATGTCCTTTTTGCCAAGATTCTAATGTTTGATCTTCCCCTTCGCGCTTTGCAATATCATAAGTAACTTCAGAAAAAGGGAGAATGGTTACAGCGGTGGTTTCAATTACACATTTCGGGTCACCCTCCCAGTTCGTAACGATGCTCAAATCTCCGACTTTCGGTATAGGCTCTCCTGATAATTCAAAGCTGAATAGACTGCTGGCCGTAGCTTTCTTTTGCCCTATTAACACTAAACGCAGTAACTCATTGGCCCACTTTTCCGACAGCTCGAAATGAAACACCTCAATATATTTGGTGTCCTCGGATCTCCCGGTTTTTGATAAAAACCCTTCCCAGAATTCATTAATTCTTTGCTGTAAATATTCTTCTTTTTCCATTGCTCTTGCCCCCATACATTTAATGAACTTCCATAGTGAAAATCATTGCAACATCATTGTATTTAATAGCAACACCCACAACGACCTGATCAGTGATTCCCCGCCTCTGAATATTTCCATCTTGAGACATAACTACAGCGGCTAAATGCCCTTTATTCAAGACTCGGCTGTTTCAATTATTTCCAACTTCCCGTTACTTAAGCCCACAATTAATTTATGAACACATCCGATGAACAGGCCATTTTCTACGACCCCAGGGATCCCGTTCAGTTCCTGACTAAGATTTTTCGGGTTCTCTATCACTGGAAATTTACAGTCTAGGATGTAATTTCCGTTATCGGTAACAAATCAATGGTTATCATCGGTCATTCTAATTTCTGTTTTGCAATCCAGGTTCTCGATTTTAGCTTTTGTATTTTCTACACCGAACGGGATCACTTCCACAGGTAGAGGAAAGGAGCCTAACTTTTTTACCAGCTTACCTTCATCTACTATAACGATCAGTTTCTTACTGGCCGCTGCAATGATTTTTTCTCTGAGTAAGGCTCCGCCTCCACCTTTGATCAAATTTAGATCCTGATCCACTTCATCGGCTCCGTCAATTGTAGTATCGAAGGCATCAATCTCCGAAAAACTTACCATCGGAATATTTAACTCCATCGCCAATGTTTCCGATTTCTTTGAAGTGGCAATGGCTTTGATTTTTAAACCTTGTTTTACTCGCTCTCCGATTTTTACGATGGCCCAATAAGCCGTTGAACCAGTACCCAAGCCTACGGTCATACCATCTTGAAGCAATTCCGCTGCTGCTTCTCCGACGATTTTTTTCGTGTTCATGGTCTTACTCCTCTCAAAATTACTATTTCTTTTTATTCCACTAATATAAAAAAACCCCTTGATGCTCAGAAAGTAGACAGCTTTTCCTTTTTTCAGTTTAACAATTTTATACCCATTATTTACAATTTGAAAATAAAATGACAGCAACTTCGCCAGCTGTCACGTTAACTAAGTATAAGGTTTTCTTTTTAACCATTGCCTCGGCAACATGCTTTTCAATATAAAAATAGCTCCTTCACAGGAGCTTACTTCTTATTTGTATACGAAGTTCGAGCACTTAACAGAACTTTTCCTACAAAAACCTCTACAATTGTTGGATCAAACTGGGTGCCGGAGTTCTCAATGATTTCCTGAACAGCCTCTTTCTGACTTTTTGTTTTTTGATACACTCTGTTCGTGGTCATTGCATCATAGGCATCAGCTACCGCAATAATCCTTGAAAAAAGTGGTGTTTCTCCGCCCATTAATCCCCCCGGATAGCCTAGACCGTCCCAACGTTCATGATGATGTCGAACACATTTCGCCAGTTTTTTATATCTAATATCCGTTATTAATAGCCTATACCCGATTTCAGGATGTTTTTTTATCGCTTCCATTTCCGCTACGGTAAGTTTTCCGGGTTTATTTAAAATTCCCTGATCGATAAATGTCTTCCCAAGATCATGGAGTTTTGCCGCTTTGGCTAGGTTTTTTAGATCCTTATAACTCATGTTCATTGCTTTTCCAATAGCAATACTGTAAGATTCCACTTGCTCCGGATGATTATCCTGTTCCTCGCATCGGAAACTGATCGAATTTAAGGCGTGCTCTAAAACCGAGGTTTGAAAATTTCTTTGAATATCATTTTGATTCTCGTACCTCTCCATCAAAACACCTCCGTCATCCCTTAAATAATTATTACTTTGACCTTCCCTTACGGAAAACATGAGGTTTCCAAATTTTTTAAGCCAAAGAAAGAACCTCCCACAGGCTCTTCCTAAACAAATAGCACCTATTTATTATCTTTGCGTATATAATGAATTGTGTTTTCAGCAGCTTCAATCTCTTCCTTCAGCTCATGCAACCATTGTTCTATTTGATTTCTCATTTGAAGCTGTCTGTTAACAATTTCTAACTCCTCTTCATCAACAGTTCGTTCAACTCTTTTTCCCCGGTCATCATAATCCTTTAAATAGTTCACTCTATTACCATTTATGATAATGGAATGGAAGGTGCCCTTCGGAAGCCTTTTGAGTTGTTCCTCATAAAAGGAAATATCATTCTGACTGGATTTGATTTGTTCTTCCAACACTTCTTTTAAAGTCACCGGCTGTCCTCCTTACCCCACCAAAGTAACTTTTTATCAAAAATGTGGAGTACTATGTTATATGTTCTATCATCAATTTTATTCATCGGGTTTAATTCGGGTTTAATATGTTTACCCTTGCTACTTCTCTACCTCATAGGAAAAAAGAGCTGGAATGTCCCGTTCGCCATTGGGACTAATATTAAAATCTGCAAAAGCATGGCTCGCACTGAATAAAAGTAATGTCCCTATAACCAGCATCGATACAGAAATTTTTAATTTCTTCATTGGAATTCCTCCTAGTAATTATTTAGAATTTTCTTTATATACATGATATAATAATCACAGAAGATTACAACCCGATTGGAGTCGGGGTAACAGGAGGCTGCCTATGTTTGATACCTATGACTTAAAAGACTATAGTCTGACACTGAAAAGAATCAGAAAATCCTGTGGTTATACCCAAAGTGATGTTCGAAAGCTTGTGGGCATTCATGAGGACGGACTCAGAAAGATCGAGAACGGATCGGTAATTCCTAAATATGAAACCTTGCAGTTGCTTTCTAAAGCCTATAAGGTGGATTTATTAGAACTGTTGGCACACATGAAAAGTGATCAGAGTTTAATGGCCTACATCCAAAAAGTTAATGAAATGATTACATCCAATGATATCGAAAAGTTTGCATCGGTTTCTAAGGAAATCCATGTCTTTCTTGAAAAAAACAAAAGGGTTTTCCAGTTATTTAATTCTGATGAACCACTAAAACTGAAACTATATTTAGAAGCTATCGGTGAATATTTTGAATCACATCATGAAAGTTATGTAAATGCGGAAATATTATTAATCGAAGCTTTGACACTTTCTATTGAAGAAACTTTTACGATAGAAAATCTCCCTGATTATCCACTAAATTACTTTGACATCAGTTTATTGCTATTACTAGGTGTAATCAAAAGAGAGCTTAGTGATACCGAAAGTAGCACCCTAATACTTAATACTTGCTTAGAGCGGCTCGATATTTTCAACATAAAAACTGTGACGAATGACAGAATGAAATTAAAACTAATGTATAATTTAGCGTATAATAATCACACTGACGATAACTATGAGTCAGTTATTGAAATCACCTCTAAAGCCATCGAATTCGCTACTACCAACCATATTTTATATTCCTTACCGCAATTATTCTACAGAAAAGGGATTGCCGAATATCAACTTGGCATCGACTGTTATATGGATAGCTTAAATAAAGCGATAACTTTACTGGAAGTCTACGGTATGGAAGAGTTGAAGCAGAAGTTTATTCAAACCACTTTGAATTTATACGGTATTGAAATAGGCTAATCAATGGTTCTGAAAAAGAGAAAGACAACGGGCCAGATGAAAATAACTCCGTCACGCTGTCATCTTTCACTCAATTTTTCCGAGACCCTCAAAGGGATACAACCTCATAACCGCTTGACCAACAATATCCTCAAAATCGATGATTCCGATTTCCGGGCTTCTGCTGTCGAGACTGCTGCTTCGGTTATCGCCAATAACAAAAATTTTGTTTTCAGGAATTATTTCCTTGATATCTCCATGGGTGTATTCCTCCGCAAGATAATCCTCGCTTAAGATGTCGTTGTTGATATATACCTTTCCGTCGCTTATGGTGATCTCCTCTTCCGGAAGACCGATAACCCTTTTAATAAAGAGTTTTGGTTTTCCGTCTTCGTCCAACTGATTGGATTCAAATACCACAATGTCCCCTCGTCCTGGTTCATCCCTGTTATATAGGAGTTGATTTATGATTAACAGATCATTTTCCCATAGGGTCGGTTCCATGGATTGGCCCTGAACCATGGTGGGTTTAACAAAGGTCGTAATCAATAATGCTATAAGAATTGATACTACAATAGTTTTGATCCACTCAATTATTTCTCTTATCATCGGGATGGCCTCCTAGTGGGATTTATTAACAAAGATGACAGTGGGACGGTGTTTTTGTCATCTTTTTTTTATCCTTATCTCATTTTACCATCTATTCCTTCGCTCATCCATTAAACTTTCATGTTTTTCTAAAGTTCATGATTCTTTTTAAGCAGTTGCTTGCTTTTATCCTCTAAAAATAACCTTCGCTCAAAAGAGCCCCAGGGTCATCCCAGAGGCTTTATTATAAAAAATGACAGCGGGACGGCAGGTTGCGTAAAAACTGTTTTGTTACAAATTTTATATACTATATGTTGAATCCATGATTTAATGTTCAACTATATATAGCTGTTGATAATTATAACATCAGCGTTTTTACGCAGCCTGACGGAGTTTTTGTCATCTCCACTATTTTACATTTATAGGAAACCGTTTTATTTTATTCTTATTGTCTATCATATTTCTTTTTCCTTTAATACGAAGTTTTTTAAAGTTGCCTATCCTTCTACTTGCTTTAGAAAACATGCCTCTTTCCTAGAATGCCGCTTGGTCTTTTCTTCTATACTTCCTTAAAACCTAAAAAATGCCAACCCGAAGGTTGGCGCGGTGTTTTAATCCAATAATTTATACAATTTCAATTCAAGATCCTACATCAAATGCCCTAAGAAATGGGATACTAAGAAAAAGTAAATGATCAGTCCGGAGATATCCTTGATGGTGGTAATAATGGGGTCGGCTCCTGCTGCCTGGTCAATATTAAACTTTTGCAGCATAAAGGGGATTAAAAATCCAAAGGTTGTTGCGATGGTCATAGTCAATCCCAGGGACTGTCCCACGTCAATTCCCAGCCCTTCCACCGGTTGCCAGATGTTTGCAATCAATCCTGTGGTAACTCCACCGATTAAGGTAATAACTAAAAAGGGGAGTCTAACCGACCAGATTTGAAAGAAGGAACCGTCAATCAACTTCGCACTCCTTGAGAATTCTTTTTTATTCATACTTGCAAGTCCTGCCTTATCATAAATATCCTCGGTCAGTTCTTCTTCCAGGATATCCATGGCATCATCAAAAGAGACGAGCCCCATTAGATGGTTTTCCTTATCCACTACAGGTACCGCTAATAGGTCCAGTTCTTGAAGAATTTTCGCTACCTCCTGCTGGTCTGTGCTGGTCAGTACTTTAATCACATGATCGTTCATAATGTCTTTGATCTTATCCTTACTATTGGCCCTCATCAACTCCCATAAGATGGATCCGTACACTCGAAAATTCGAATGTATAGCTCTCTATATTAGGCAAGGGGAGGAAAGATATCCAAAGGAAAAGCTTCCGGAGATAAATTTACTCCGTCCCAGTGTCATCCTTGGAGAGGGTGATGTAAAAAGTGGTGCCTTCCCCCTCCGATGTATCTATTCTCAGACTGCCCTGATGAGAATCCACACATTTTTTTACGATATGAAGACCAAAGCCTCGATCCTCTCCCTTGGAACTATAGCCCTTATCAAAAATTCTTGAAGCATCTTCATGGGAAATTCCGGGACCGTTGTCTTCCACTTCGATTATTATATTCTTTTCCGATTCTTGAATAAGCAGCCGAATGAATTTATGCCCTCGGATCTCTGATTTCTCCTTTGTAAAACCGCCAACAACCGAAGCCTCTAGTGCATTATCCACTAGGTTCCCCACAATGGTCATCACACACTGGTGGTCCCCTGTGGTGATTTCAGGATCCATAACGAAGGATTTTTCATCAATCAACAACTGCACACCCTCTTCCTGGCAGCGATGGATTTTTCCCAGGAGCAGTCCTTGGATTTTTGCATTCCCAATGTTTTTCCCCAGGGTTTGTAAAAGACTCTCATTTTTTCCCTGGGTCTCTAGGAGGTAACTCTGGGCTTCTTCGATATTTCCCAGTTGAATTAGACCTAGGATCGCCTGTAGTTTGTTGGAGAATTCATGGGTGGTAGCCCGCAGGGAATCGGTAAGAATCCGGGCTCCAGTGAGTTCCTCGGCTAAGCGGGTGATATCTTTTTTATCCTTGAAGCTTCCGATGGCGCCTAAAAGTTTTCCTTTATGTTCTATCAGTTTTGTGCTCATGATAATTTCCTTCCCATGAAAAAAGCAAGTTACATGTTCTTCTGATCCTTTTCCCTGAAGCGTACGGGAAAGAGGATTTCCCGGGAACACCTCATCCACGGATTTTCCCTGAATATCAGGATTTTCCAGTGGAAGAATCTCATAGCCTTCTTGGTTGATATAGTTGATCCGGCCCTGATCATCAATGGATATTATTCCCTCACTTACGGTGTCCAAAAGACCCTGATACTTTTGATATAGGGTGCTGATTTCCATAGGCTCCAAACCCATCAGGGACTTTTTAATATTTCTTGACAAAATTAAGGCTGCAAAAAGCCCCATCATGGCTCCGATAAGAATGGAAAGCACCGTACCGTAATTAAGTTCGCCCCTTATGTTTTGTACGTTTTCGCTTAATATTCCCACGGCCACCATGCCGATCCGTTCCTGGTTTTCGTTATATATCGGCGTAAACCCCCGGACAGAAAACCCTAAAGTTCCCTGAGCTTCAGAGGTGTATTCCTCCCCGGTTTCTAAAACTCGGGTTTCATCTCCCCCTTGAAAATACCGCCCGATCTCTTCGGGATTCGGGTGAGAATAGCGGCGACCCTCCAAGTCGGTAACTACAATAAACTCAATCTTGTCCGAGGATAGAAGCACCCGGGACACCTGATCTTGAACCCTGCGGGGGTTCTCCTCTTTTAATCCTTCAATGATGCTCTCCATCTGAGCTACGGTCCTGGCACTATTCATCACTGAGGTTTCGATCTCCTGCACCAATTTTTCCCTTGCAATGTTTCGGGAAATTAAGCCCGATACTCCCAGAGCAATCAAAGTGGTAATCAATGCGATAATTATAATTTTTTGCTGGAGTTTAATTCTCATTCCACCTACCCCTTTATTTACTAAATTATTAGCTGTTTTACAATTTATCCTAGCCTTTGCTCAGCCATCCTTTTTTTATTCTTTTCGATTCTTTCTTATTTTTTCCAGGACTCGGATCTTTTCTATTCATGCTTTCAAGTAATTTTTTCCAACACTAGCTTTACTTTACCCTATTTCCCTTAAAAAATCCATTATTACAAAAGATCTTTATGTACAGAAAACCAATGAAGATTCCTTCATTGGTTTTCTAAAATTCTTCTTCCCATTTTTAACTCTGAAATATTATTTTATAAATCTTCTCCGATGGATTGTCCTGCAAGCCGACCAAATACCATAAGGTCTGCAAGAGCATTTCCGCCTAGACGGTTAGCTCCGTGGATCCCTCCAACGGTCTCTCCTGCGGCATAAAGACCTTCTATCGTGTCTCCCTCTTCATTCAATACTTGTCCTCGTTCGTTAATTTGAAGCCCGCCCATGGTATGGTGTACTGCGGGACCTACTGCAATTGCGTAGTAAGGACCTTGATCTAATGTAGTCTCGAGATCTTCTCTACCGAAATCTGCGTCCTCTTCTGACTCTACAAAACCATTGTAATTTGTTACGGTGTCTTCCAACGCTTCAGCATCCATGTCTAGTTCCTCTGCTAATTCTTCTAAAGTTTCCCCTTCGATAACCAATCCGCGGTCTACATAACTTTCGATGGCACTTAAGGATTCTCGCAGATCATGATCGAAGATCAGGTAAGAATAACCCTCGGTTTGCTCTAAGGTTGCTTCCGATACTACATCACGGGTATCCAGTTCGTTGACAAACCGCTCCCCTTCAAGGTTTACCAGGATTGCACCGTTTCCTCGAACCGCTTCGGTAATCATATAGTTCTCTTCAGGATTTACCGTCGGGTGGGTTTGGATTTCTTCCATATCGATTAAAGCCGCACCGATGTCTTGCGCCATGGTAATCCCGTCTCCCTCGGCTCCAGGATGATTGGTCGTTCCAAACCCTTCTAAATCTTCGTCGTAATCCGTGATCATGGTGGTGTTTGATCCAAATCCTCCGGTTGCCACAACTACTGCCTTAGCAGAAATCATATATTCATCTTCTCCGTTTTGCACAACAACTCCACTGGCCTTTCCGTCCTCTTCTAAAATCTCAATAGCTTCGGTTTTGGTTAAAATTTCTACACCTTCATCCTCCGCATTGGTTCTGAGAACTTCTACCAAATGAGGACCCACAGCGGCTCCACCGGTGGGTCGGTGGGTTCGGTTTTCACTGGACCCTCCCAGTCGGCCAACGTCACTCAGATCGGCTCCCATTCCGATTAACCACTCTACAGCATCCGGAGCATTTTTCGTTAAAATTTCTACGAGCTCAGGGTCGTTTTTGTCCTGTCCTCCGGTCATAGTATCTTCATAATGGGTTTCCCAACTGTCGTCAATATCCAAGTCTTCCTGAGGAGAAGTTCCCGCTGCATTCAGACCTCCGGTTGCCCGCAGTGTGTTTCCTCCTACAAAACTCATTTTTTCAACGATTACTACTTCATTCCCCGCTTCTCGGGCTTCTATAGCTGCTGCAAGCCCTGCGCCGCCGGCTCCTATGATTACTACGTCGGTCTCCCGATCCTCCGCAGCGGCTTCTTCATCTTCTCCATTTTCCGTGTCAACCGCTCCGTTTTCCTCTTCCGGCGCCTCCTCATCGGTGGTTCCGTTACAGGCAACAAAGGCCGTCACCAACATGAAAAAGATCAGTAATAATGCGATTTTTTTCATTAATTTCATTACTAGTCATCCTCCTTAAATTTGTTTGATGTTTCACAAACCAAGTATACCATTCGGCAGGAGGTTTTGTTAATGTTTTGTCATTATAGTTTATTTTGTTCATATTGTTCAAGGTTTTTCCAGCGGTACAAGTACTTCGGTCGTCCCACACTGCCGTACTCGATACTCATGGAAACCAGCCCCTGTTCATACAGAAACTCCAAGTAACGGCGAATCGTAACCCTTCCCAATTCCAAATGCTCCGCTAACTCCCCGGCGGATTTCCCTTCCTTTAAAAGCATTAAATACTCAGCAATGTAATGCAGGGTTTCTTTTTGGATCCCTTTAGTATCTTCCACTTTAAGAATTGCTTTTGGTAAAGAAGCTTTTTCTTTGCTTCCCGTATTGGTAAAACTTCCCTCATTATTTTTTGTCGGATCCTTATGGGCTGGGATGCCGGTGTTAAAACAAAACATTTGATCCAGTTGCTTTTGAGTGAGAATTTCCTCTTTTTCCAGCTGTTTTTTACGATCCATATAGGCTTCTAAGGACACGGCAAGTCGATTAAAACTAAAGGGTTTGATCAAATAGTCATAAACCCCAAGATGCCGGGCCTCTTCAATGGTGGCTTTTTCCTTAGCGGCACTGACCACAATCACATCCACTTCCTTTTTTGACTGCCTAAGAGCCAATAATACATCCAATCCCTTCATTTCCGGAATAAACAGATCCAATATAATCAGATCCACATCATTTTTGAGCAACCAATCCTTGGCTTCCCTGCCCTTTGAAAGAATTTCCAC
The DNA here is from genome assembly GCF_009910325.1 of Isachenkonia alkalipeptolytica. Lineage (NCBI taxonomy): Bacteria > Bacillati > Bacillota > Clostridia > Eubacteriales > Clostridiaceae > Isachenkonia > Isachenkonia alkalipeptolytica. The sequence continues at coordinate 207,237 of NZ_SUMG01000001.1, read as the reverse complement.
CAGTTGCAGGTCTTCAAAGGAACTAAGGAACTGTTCATGAATTTTCGCTACCATGGGATCGTCTTCAACAATAGCTATTCGGTACATAAGATCCACTCCTTAATGCTATCTTCTAAATCATTATTTGCTTTTAGAGTTTGTTGATTATTGTTTTTTATTTGTTTTGTCTTAACAGTAAGAATACCCGCTGTTTTAACGTTGAAGATTCATTACATTACTTTTATAATATACAGGCTTTTACCCTGCGTCAAGTCTATCCCCTTTAACCAGTACGATCTCTCTAGTCCCCTGCAAATGCAAATGAAAAAACCAACCAAAAGGTTGACTCTTTTAACGCCGAAAGGACAATTTTACCATTTGCCATTCCTGTGCATTACAACAGTATTTATGTCATAACAATGGATTTTTTTAGCGCTGTCTTAGATGACAGTTACTCCGTCCCGCTGTCACTTTTTACTTGACAAAAGCTTCTCCAAGAAATATACTAAGTTACAACACTAACTTAGTAATGCCAGATTAATATTCCATCAAAATGCCATCATCGGGAAAGGGGGATGACGATTTATGAAGGAGTTAGAAGGTTCTGAACCGATTTATATTCAAATAGGAGATTGGTTGGAAAATGAAATTCTTTCAAAGCGGGTAAAACCCGAAGAAAAAATTTATTCTCAATACAAACTCTCGGAGATTTTCAAAATAAATCCGGCAACGGCTTTAAAAGGGCTCAACCTATTGGTAGAAAAGGGCATTGTCTATAAGAAAAGGGGCCTGGGGATGTTTGTATCCCATGATGCCTTGAAAATTTTAAAAAAAGAACATAAAAATATAGTGCTGACCGAGCAGATCCGGGAATTGGTGGCAGAGGCTAAACTCTTGGATGTTTCGGAAGAGGAACTGATGAATATGCTAAAAAAAGAGATGCAAAAATCTTCGAATAATAAAACGGAAAATAATTATCAAAATAATCTACAAAGAGAATCTACAAAGGGGGATGATCAATAATGATCCGATGCGAAGAACTGACGAAGTATTTTAATGGTACCCAGGCACTGAACGGTTGCAGTTTTGAGATTTTGGAACCCACCCTTACCGGAGTAATCGGGGTGAACGGCGCAGGAAAAACCACGTTATTCAAGTCTTTAGCAGGATTTTTAAAACCTACAAGGGGCGAAGCCTATGTATTAGAGGAGCCGGCCTTCCAAAACATAGTTGCAGCCCAAAATGTGATGCTGATCGAGGAAGGGATGGCTTTTTACACAACTGCCTCGCTATATGAACTAATGGAGTCCTACAGACGATTTTATCAGAATTTTGATCAAAGTTTGGCTATAAAAATGACTGAGTATTTCCATCTTTCGGATAAAAAGAAATACAGTGACCTTTCCAAAGGAATGAAAAGCACCTTCCGACTGATTCTAGCCCTATCCGCAAGGGCTCCTCTAACTTTATTAGATGAGCCTACTACAGGTATGGACCCCGGTGTTCGTAAAGAACTATACGAGCTGATCTTAAAAGACTACATCAAAGTTCCCCGGATTATCCTGATCTCCAGCCATTACCTTGGAGAAATGGAGGAATTACTGGATAGTATTCTCTTTATTCACGAAGGTAAGGTGTTAAAACATGACAATGTGGAAGAATTCCAAACTTTTCTAAAGGGAGTTCAGGGGCCGCCTGAGCTGATTGAATCTCTGGAAAAAAATATAAAGATCTACGACCGCAAGGATTTCGGCGAAGGAATTCGTCGCATCATCGTAGAAAGCAAAGACCTGGAATCCCTCAGTTTAGAAGAAGATGAGATGAATAACCTAACTGTGAAAGGGATCAGTCCTGAAGATGCCTTCGTGTATCTAACCCAACGGAAAGGAGGGGGTATCGATGAACTCTATCATTCATAAGGACTCCCAAATGTCTGTAGCTTTTGAACAATTTAAAGACAAGCTCTATCATAATTCCTTTGCCTTTTTTCAATTGATTGCCCTACAAGCCTTGGGATATCTATTTTCTTTTTCCAGTAGCATGACAGGAATAGGTGATCAACATTTTATGCTCAGCATCCGTCATATCAGTCCCATTCCCCTTTTTATCATGAGTGTCCTTTGGATTGTTATCCAGGCTTTCGGCTTTTCCGGGGAGAAACGACGGGAATATTATATGGTCTCAAATAACTTCACCGCCTATTTTTCCGATATCGCGGTACTGGAGATCTATGCAGTAATCATTGGAATAACCATGGTCTTTTCAGGCCCTATGCTTCAGCTTCTAGGAGGTTTAGCCCTTGGAAATGCAAGCCTGGGCACAACCTATGATTCTATGACCGTCCTCCATTATCTATCCCTATTTATCACCACTACCTTTTACTCGCTGCTTTTTGGGGCAGCAGCTTACTTTCTAGGAATCCTAAGAATTCGTTACCAATCCTTCTTTGTCATCAGTAGTATCGGTTTTATTCTTCTGTTGATCGTAGGGAGCCTCCTGGGAGTCCGTTTCATCGGTCCCGACTTTAATATTGGAATTGCAGGGGTGATACAGTTTTACGCTCAGGAATCCCGTATCATTCTCTGGCTCATAAAAATCATCGGAAGCATTGGCGCCCTTTATGGCCTCATTTGGCTGGGGATTAAAAATCTGGAGGTGAATAAATAATGTATGCAATTTTACCCTTTGCGTTTATTCTTTTACTTGTCTTGATAGTCTTTCTCGGTCGCTTTTTCGGAAAGAAAATTTCTACTAAGCTTTCCCTTCAGTTAATGGGAGTTTATGGGGTCATTCTTCTTCTCTCTCCTTTCCTTGCCGCCTTTGCCACGGATCCTGTAAATGAAGATGACGGGATTACGGAAACTCCGGATTTTTATTATCAGGACATTCTTGAAGACTACGAAAACTATAACTTGCAGGATCTAAAAAACGACGATTATTTATCTATTCTTAAGGAAACGGTATTTGGTATTCCCACAGAGAATTTTTCAGAGGAAGACCCTTTTGTGATTTCCACTAGCGGGTTGAATGTCGACGGGTGGTACGACAGAGAATATGGATATACTATGATCGTAGAACGAAGCGATGAAGTAGAAGCCGTTGTCATAACCCAGTTTCAACAAAGAGCTTTTATTCAGGGTTATGAGGTAACCCAAGGGTTTGAACCCTGAACCTGGACCCTTGATGATTGGAGGCAGGACGACGGCCGTCTAAAGGCCGTTCTCAATCGTTCAGAAATCAACCTATTTACCCTTACCCCTCCGCCCTTTGCCTTCCAATTTGATGAAAACATTCACAGCGATCGTTTCGGAGGTAGTCAGGTTCCCACCCTTAATGTGGGGACCATTAATTGGATTCAGATTCCCGAGGATCTTCCCTTTCGTTTTCAGGGCTCCGAGCCCCACCGGCTAATAGAATAACTCTTCAAAAATGTCTTACTAACTTAATGTAAAAAAGTGTACCAGAGGGTCCGACCCCTTGGTACACTTTTTTCCTTTTAGTGCTATTTATCTTCTATCCTTTAAGTTTTTTTGCAATGCCTGCGATATAGCGGCCTTGATACCGAGCGCCCTCCAGTTCATTTTTTGAAGGCATACGGGATCCGTCGCCATCGGCGATGGTGGATGCGCCATAGGGAGAGCCTCCGCTGATTTCTTCAAGGGTGGTTTGACCCTGGAACGTATAGGGAAGGCCAGCTATAATCATACCTTGATGAAGCATGGTGGTATGAGTACTAAGGATGGTAGATTCCTGACCACCGTGTTGGGTTGCGGTACTGGTAAATACACCGCCGACTTTCCCGACTAATTTACCTTCCGCCCAAAGGCCTCCGGTGGAATCCAGGAACTGTCGCATTTGTCCGATCATATTTCCAAAACGTGTGGGGGTTCCGAAGATAATGGCATCGGCATTAGCCAAATCATCGGGTGTTGCCACCGGCAGGGTTCGAAAACTCTTCTGAGCTTCCATGGCTCCCATTTTTTCAATCACTTCATCGGGTAGAGTTTCCGGCACCCGCATGATTATCCCTTCTGCGCCTTCAACTTGTTCCACCCCTTCTTTCACCGCCTGGGCCATTTTGTAAATGTGTCCGTACAAAGAATAAAACGGTATTACTACTCTCATTGATATTCCTCCTTCTTTTTTTGTTTATTCATTTTATTTTACCGGAATAGATCCGGTGATAACCAACCTAGTATGTTAGATACCCGAAAGAGATTATCGCAAACATATAATGAGAATAATATTCAATTAAAAAATCATCGGGACTTTTGACAAGGTCAAGTGATCTTTTCCACTTCTTCAATAAAGATGTCCACCAGTTCCGGATCGAAGGCCTTACCCTTTTCCGATACCATAATGGCTTTTGCTTCCTGAGGATTTAAGGCCTTTTGGTAAGGCCGGTCATGGATAAGATTTTCATAAACCTCCACAATGGAAAGAATCCGAGCCCCTTTGGGAATTTCTTCTTCTTTCAGCCCCTGGGGATAGCCGGTGCCGTCCCTCTTTTCATCGTGATACAACACCATTTCCGCAATGGCTAGGGTTTCATTGGTGGTATTTAAAAGCTGATAGCCCACCTCCGGATGCCTTTCCACAACCCGCATCTCCTCAGGCTCCAACATTGTGTTTTTTATTAAAATTTTCCGGTCCACACCGATTTTCCCGATATCATGGTAGTACCCCGCCAATTTTAAATTTTCCTGCTCCTTATCGCTATAATCCATGACTTCTCCGAATAGCTTGGCCAGCTTTGCCGTGTTTTCCCCATGACGTTTTTCCCAGGGAATCATATCAAAAACCGATTCCATAATACGACCCAGGGTTTTACGTTTGTATTTCGAGCTGTCCTCGGTTTTTCTTCGATACATCCGCTCTTCTGCCCGCTTAAATATGTCCTGAACACTCATCTCCTGTTCAAATTTTGTTGCATACCCCATAGATACGGAAATAGGAATTCCCGAAAGGTTTTTCTTGGCCAATTGTTGCTCAAAACGTTTTTGAAAGGCTTTTAACTGGGTCTGATCTGTATTGGGCATCATCACCACAAATTCATCTCCCCCTATACGGGCGGTCACATCATTGCCACGACTCTCTCCATCCAGAAGTTGAGCCACGGTGATAATTAGCCGGTCCCCGGCCTCGTGACCGAATCCATCATTAAAGAGTTTCAATCCGTTAACATCCACAATCACAATGGACAGGGGCAGATTTCGAGGATTGTCTAAGCGCTTCAGTTCCTCTTCGAAAAAGCGACGGTTATAAATCCCGGTTAGTTGGTCATGATAGCTAAGGTGCAGAATATTTTTCTCCGTTTCCTTTCGCTCGGTGATATCCGTTAAGAAATTCAGGGAAGCGGGGCTTCCGTTCCAGGTAATCTGTATGCCCTTGGATTCCAGCCAGCGAAGGCTTCCGTCCTGGCGTACAATACGGAATTCTTCAGTGATTTGGTCCTTTAAGCCCTGTACCCGTTGAAAGTGAAGTTCTTCTACCCGTTTCCGATCTTCAACATAAATCAGATCTCCAATGTTTTTATCCTGTAACTCCTCTCCAGAAATCTTCAACATATTCTGAAGCATGGGGTTCCATATTTTAATTTTCCCCTGTTGCAACACCGCAATGCCCTCCACTGCATTTTCAAAGAGCAATCGATATTTCTCTTCGCTTTTCTTAAGGGACAGTTCCATCTCTTTTCGCTTGGTTATATCCGTATCAGTGCCCCGTAACCAATCACATTTCCTTTTCCGTCATGGATGGACAGACCGTTGGTGATGGTGTATACGGTATGACCATTTTTATGGAGTTGTCGCACTTCCCGATTTTTAATTTTGTCCCCCTTTGCCATAACCATAAATCCAAAGTTTTTCATTTTTTCCCTGTCCTCAGGGTAAAGCTCATCATAAAAAGTTCGTTTGCCGATCATTTCTCCGGGGGTATATCCTAAAACCTTTTCCACCGTGGGATCCACATAGGTATGGAGGCCTTCACGGTCCACCTCCCAGATGAAGGTGCCGCTCTGCTCTGACAGCTGTTCATAACGTTCCTTAAAACGCTCCAGTTCTTCCTTCATTTTACTGAGTTCCCGATTACGCCTTCTTTGCCGAACCACCAGCAGAATAAACAAAAGCATGGGAAGAGTGAGAATTCCTAGGGTTTCCAAGGGGGTATAATTTGGTTGTAACATGGGAATTGTGCGTACTGCGTCTGGGATAGCCAAAGGAATCTCCTCCTGTGTTTTTTTCTACTATACAGTTTATAAAACTTTAAAGCCTAATAGCAACCACTATTTATTGTTCTAAGGGCTCAATACTGAAAAGTCCATGCATCAGGTCCTTTGGAATGGTTTTCGTCATGTTTTCAAAGAGTTCAAAGCCTTCCACCTGAAAGGCCCGGATTGGGTCTTGCCTTCCCATGGCCCGCAGATTCATGTCCTGGCGAAGTTCTTCCATAGCCTCTAAATGCTCCGACCACTTCCTATCGATGATTTTCAGCAGCAAGATCCTTTGCATTCTTTCGAAAGACTCTTCCCCCATTTCTTTTTTTCGTTCAAGATAGGCCTTCGAGGCCTTCTGAATCAAATGACCTTTCAAATCCTTCTTCGTAAGATCCTCTACATTGCTGAATACCAGCTGTTCCTTCGGTAAAAAGCTGTTGCTGAGGGTCTCGGCCAACCCTTCTAAATCCCATTCTTCAGGAAACACACTATTGGCCGTATATTTATCGATTTCTTCATTGATGGCTTTTTCCATAAGGTTCAACACATGCTGTTTGATGTCCTCTTCCGTCAAAACTTTTTCCCGCTCGGAGTAAATCACCTCCCGCTGTTTCTGTATCACCGCTTCAAAGTTTCGTACATAACTTCGAAGGGAAGCATTCTTCTCCTTCATTCGCTGTTGAACGTATTCCATCATTTCACGGACTTTGCCGTTTTCAATAGGCTGCCCCGCTTCTACGTTGATACTGTCTTTAAAGTGTTCCATTTCCTCTTCGGAAAACACATCCAGCAAATCATCCCCTAGAGATAGAACAAACTCCACCGTTCCTTTACTCCCCGCATTTTCCGCCATTTTTATCAGATGCCGGTCATTCCTTTTTAACATATAGCGCTCGGTACTGAGAATATGAATGTTTTCCGGTAAGAATTCTTCCACTCCCCGGGATACAGGATTGACCACCAGCATCATCTCCTGATTTTCCAATGCTTGTTGTACAAACGCCTTTTCCTTACTATCATCCTTTAATAAAAGACTGCGATAGGACACTCCCTCTCCATCTAAATGTTCCATCAACAGTTCCGCTTTTTCGTCGCTGCGAAGGGATACCAATAAGGGCTCAGAAGATCCCGCTCTTTGTTTCAGTTCCTCTAGGATGGCTTTTCGTTTTTCTTCAAGAGTTTTATAAATTCGAACCGGGGGTTCTTCTTCGGAATTCTTCGATGCTTTTTGCTCTCCGATCTTTCGGGTTTCCATACCGTAAAGATCGGAGAACTCCGGCTGGTCCCCTCCATCAAAGTCCACTAAGGCGCTTAAATTCTGGTAGTTGGAAAAATAACTGCGCAGGGTGATACTGTCGATAACCTTTTCATCCTGTTCAAAAATACCCACAGGCCGTGTGCCTTGATCCAGAAGAACCAGATCGGCTTTTTCCACAATGGCGAAGGACCGGACAGGCTGTCTTCGCTCTTTTGCATCCAGAACTTTCTGATCCTTTAGATAATCATAAATAAATGCTCCGGAGGTGCCGAAAACCACATTCTTTTGATAGACTTCCTGTCTTTCTTTGTTGCTTTGACCACGACTGAGAAGACCGGCGGTAAAACCCAAGGCTTCATAAAGACTTTGAAGCTCCTCAAAACGACGGGAGGCTACGGCTTCATTGATGGAAATAACATGTACCCTTTCCCCTCGGGAGGCTTTAAGATAGGTAGCTAAGGCCATTCCTTGAAATCGGGATTCCCGATCAGAATTTACCACCACCTGTCCCAGGGTAAGGGCTGTAGCAGTTTCAATCGCCGGTTCCTTAAAATCCTGGTCTACGACCTCTTTCCAAGCTTCTTCAAAGGACCGAAAGTCTTCCCTTGGCTGTTTTACTTCTTCCTTGGTTTTAACAGTGGAACCTCCGAAGAATTTTTTAAGTAAATTTTTCATAGTACACCTCGATTCATTTTTTTGATCTGAACATTTTTCCATGTTCTCTCTATTAGTAATTCGATATCTCTGCTCAAGATTCCTGTTTACTTTTAATTTTTTTTCAAAAAACCCTAAAAGCTTTTAGCTTTCAGGGTTTTTAGGAACTATTCATCCTGGGTTATTGTATTCCTGAGACTTAGAAACTTTCTTCAAATCCTTTGGTTTCCTCGGGACCTTTGGGGTCCAGATTTTCAAAAGCGGTAGAAAGCATCAGTTTAATTCGGTTTAATTGATTAACTTCACTGGCACCGGGATCGTAATCGATGGCCACGATATTGGTCTTCGGATTGCTTTTCTTTAATGCCTTAATCATACCCTTTCCAGTGATATGATTCGGAAGACAGGCAAAGGGTTGCATGCATACTATATTGTCCACGCCATGTTCAATAAGCTCCAACATCTCGGCGGTTAAAAACCACCCCTCCCCCGTTTGATGACAAAGAGACAGATGAGGTGCCGCCAGTTTCGCCAGCTCTTCAATAGATGCAGGAGGAGTAAAACGCTTACTGTCTCTCAAGGCCTCAGTCATGGCCTTTCGCATAAATTCAATAGCGCTGATGGCGGTTTTTGCCATCATAGCGTTTTTCATGGAACCCGACAGATATTCCCGTCTAATCACGCTGTTATAGGAGGAATAGGCGAAAAAGTCCATCAGGTCCGGCATAACCGCTTCCGCTCCTTCTTTTTCGATCATTTCCACAATATTGTTGTTGGCTGTGGGATGGAATTTCACCAGAATCTCACCAACAAGGCCCACCTTGGGTTTTTGAATATCCGATAGGGGCAGTTCATCAAAATCCTGAACGATATCCCCTACATTTTCCTTGAAACTTCTGCCGGTTTTTCCTTCAATGGATTCGGTACAGATTTTCCTCCATTTTTTATACAATTCGTTGGCCGAACCGGGCACCGCCTCATAGGGTCGGGTTTTATAGAGTACCCGCATGAATAGATCTCCGTAAAGCACCCCTTCCACCAGTCGTTTTAATAGCTTGGGGGATATTTTAAAACCGGGATGTTTTTCGATTCCCTGGGCGCTTAGGCTGATTACAGGGACTTGACTCATCCCTGCTTCATATAGAGCCTGACGAATAAAGGCGATGTAATTGGTGGCCCGGCATCCCCCTCCGGTTTGAGAGATGATCAGGGCGGTTTTATCCAGATCATACTTTCCGGAGTTCAGGGCCTTCATCATTTGTCCCGTTACCAGAATCGAAGGATAACAGGCATCGTTGTTTACATATTTCAATCCTTCATCAATGGCCTTGGTATCGATGGCAGGGAGAAACTCCACATTATAGCCTTCCGACTGCAGAGCGGGCTCTAGAAACTGAAAATGGATCGGCGACATTTGAGGGACCAGTATGGTATGGGTCTTTTTCATCTCCTTGGTGAAAAGAACCTTTGGAATGTCCGGTTTTTCTTCGATTGCCGGCACGGATTTTTTGTCCCGCTGCTCCACAGCGGCAAACAAGGAACGCATGCGAATTCGTGCAGCTCCCAAATTATTGATTTCGTCAATTTTTATCAAAGTGCTTAGCTTATTTTTCCGTTTTAAAATATCCGCTACCTGATCGGCGGTTACGGCATCCAATCCGCAACCAAAGGAGTTTAGCTGTACCAGCTCCAAATTTCTATGCTTCGTTACGTACTCGGCGGCGTCATAAAGACGGGTATGATACATCCACTGATCCACAGAATTTAAAGGTCTCCCCACCCGTTCCAAATGACTGATGGCATCCTCGGAAAGAACTCCGTATCCGTAAGAGGCGATCAGTTCCGGAATTCCGTGATTGATCTCGGGATCGATATGATAAGGCCGCCCCGCCAATACCACGGCTTTTTTATTCTTTTCCTCCAGCCATTCCAGGATCCGCTCCCCTTCCCTACGCACCTTCTCTTTGTAGTGCTCTAGCGCTTCATAGCCTTCCTTCACAGCTTTTGTCAGTTCTCCTCGAGGGATATTCTTATGGGCGAATACCTCCTGGATCCGTTTGATCATTCGCTTTTCGTCATCTAAGGGTAAAAACGGATGCAAATACTCCACATCCTCCTCATGGAGCCGGTCCACATTGGCCTTGATGGTTTCGGGATAGGAGGTGACCACGGGGCAGTTAAACTGATTATCCGCCTCAGGGTTCTCCTTAATATTAAAGGGGATGGAAGGATAAAAAATCATATCCACCTTTTTATTCAGTAAATCTTCGATATGTCCGTGTACCAGTTTTGCAGGGTAACAAACACTCTCCGAAGGAATGGTTTCCATACCCAGTTCATAAATTTTCTTAGTGGAATGCCCTGAGAGCTTCACTTGATAACCCAGACTGGTAAAAAATCTTGCCCAGAAGGGAAAGTCCTCGTACATATTCAGTACTCGCGGCAGTCCGACGATACCCCGGGTTTGGGTTTTTTCGGTTTTCGGGATTTTAAAGACTTCCTTGAGCTTATAAGCGTAGATGTTGGGCATGGGCTCTTTATTGCTCACCACATTGGAACCCCGTTCGCAGCGGTTCCCTGTAATATATTGACGGCCGTCGGAGAAATAATTGACGTTCAGCTGGCAGTGATTATTACATAGTTGGCACCGTTTATTTTCCGAAAGCACTTTAAATTCATCCAGCTGTTCCCGGCTTAAAAACGTACTTTGAAATTTAGGATCCCGATTGTCCTTGGCAATCAAAGCGGCTCCGAAGGCTCCCATAATTCCGGCGATATCCGGTCGAACCACTTCCTTTTCCGCAATCCGCTCAAAGGCACGAAGAACGGCGTCGTTATAGAAGGTGCCACCCTGAACAACAACTTTTTCGCCCAAATCCTTCTTAGACCGCATGCGTATTACCTTAAACAGGGCGTTTTTCACCACGGAGATGGCAATTCCTGAGGAGATATCTCCGACGCTGGCCCCTTCCTTTTGGGCCTGCTTTACCCGGGAGTTCATAAATACGGTGCACCGGGTCCCAAGATCCACCGGGTTTTCTGCAAAAATTCCCAGTTTTGCAAATTCCTCCACTTCATGATTCAAGGCATTGGCAAAGGTCTCCACAAAAGAGCCGCATCCCGAGGAACAGGCTTCGTTTAACATTATGGAGTCTACGACTCCGTCATGGACCCGAAGACTTTTCATATCCTGACCGCCGATGTCTAAAATAAAATCCACACCGGGCATAAAATAGTCCGCCGCCTTGGAATGGGCCACAGTTTCAATAATCCCGTGATCTACACCCAGGGCTGCCTTTAAGAGCTGCTCTCCGTAACCGGTTACCGCACTTTGAGCAATGGTTGCGGTTTTTGGCATCTCAGCATAGAGCTTTTGTACCGCTTGCCGTGCGATTTGCAGTGGATTGCCGTGATTGGAACTGTAATGGGAAAATACCAGTTCCTTGTCTTCGTTCACCGCCGCCACCTTTAAGGTGGTAGACCCGGCATCAATGCCAAGGTAAAGCTCCCCGGTAGCTTCCGCTAAGGGCCGTTTTTTCACCTGGTTTTTGCTGTGCCGCTGTTTAAAGGCTTCATACTCCTCTTCACTGCCAAACAGTGGTTCTAAACTTTCTGCAATATCCTTGCTTTCACAAAATAAATTAGGTATTCGATCGTATAAGCATTTCGGTTCCATGGTTTCTTCGTTAAAAGCTGCATAAGCGGCCCCCATTGCTACAAAATACTGAGTATCCTGCAACTTCACTTCATCCTCGAATCGCAGATTTAAGGTGGAGCGAAAACGTTCTTTCAATTCCGGCATAAAGGTTAATGGACCACCTAAAAAAGCAACCTTTCCCCGGATGGGTTTTCCGCAGGCCAAACCTCCAATGGTTTGGTTTACCACGGCTTGTAGCACCGAGGCGGCAATATCCGATTTGTTGGCTCCCTCGTTTAACAGAGGTTGAATGTCGGTTTTCGCAAATACCCCACAACGGGAAGCGATGGGATATATGGTTTGATGCTTTGTGGCCAATTGATTAAGCCCTCCTGCATCGGTTTTAAGTAAAGAGGCCATCTGATCGATAAAGGCTCCGGTCCCTCCGGCACAGGTGCCGTTCATCCGCTGTTCGATACCATTGGTGAAGTACATGATTTTCGCATCTTCTCCCCCAAGTTCAATGGCCACGTCGGTTTCTGGGGCTAAGTGTCCAATGGCTTTGCTGCAGGCGGTTACCTCCTGAATAAAGGGGATGTCCAACGTCTCCGCAAGCCCAAGGCCGGCAGAACCGGTGACGGTAATGCGGAGTTCCCGTTGATTAAAAGTCGCCTCCATGTTGTTAAAAAGCTCATTCACCGTGTTTTTTACGTCGGAATAATGACGTCGGTAATCTTTAAAAACCGTTTCCCTTTCTTCATTGAGAACAACAGCTTTCACCGTTGTGGATCCCACATCTAAACCGATATTTAAGACCTTATTCATACGCTCTCACCCCATCATTAATTTTAATGCTTAGTCTTTTAATACCCCTTAATTCTTGCTTGAATTTTCAAGCTTTTTATTTTTTTCATATTGTACTTTATAATCTCTGAACAATATTTTACCATAAAGTCTCTTTTTTAAGAATAGTTATTATTCTCCTTTTCCTGTGTTTTAATCCTTTGTAACAAATGACTGTTCACTCATACCCAAAGTTTTACTAAATAACCAGGCACTTTACCTTTTCACCAAATAACTTGCCGGTTATTAGGATGTATACCCATTTACGCGTAAATTAATTACTGGAAAAACCACCGAAGATTTTTCAGAATCCTCGGTGGTCTTTAAGCTTTTATTTCTTTGGGGTTTCATGTTCTCTTTTCATATCCCGCTGCAATCGTAAACCGAACTGACTTTGAATAATTAACAGCACACAGGCCAGTAATATAAAGAAATTTATGGAGACGAGGGAGAGCAGGTCAAAGTATCGTTCATGGAATATCATCTCCTTATGCATGAAAAAAGCGTAGCTGGAGACCATAATACTTAAGACCCCTGCTATGGTTATGACCTCCTGTTCCTGATAAATCCCTAGAATAAACAATGCGATATAAATGGTAAGGTAGGATAGCAACCCCGGAGTAAACTCAATAAAGACGAATACGGTGATGAAGATTCCAGCAATTCCTAAATATTTTACGGAGTGAAGCATTTTATTGGTGTAGACCAGATAGGACATAATCAGAGCCAGTCCTCCGATCACACCGATAATCAGAGTCCCGGCAATAGGGTCCCGAACACTGAGTAAATTATTTAAAAAAGCTAAAAACCCGGCGATCCATAAAAGCTGTACCACAACCCGGTTCTGTTTTTTCAGTATTTCTGTTCGATCCATGAAAGCACCTGCCTTTTTATTCAATTGATATTCTCTCCTTCGGATGATCGGTAGTTTTCAGAGTTTTATGTCTGCTTAATTATTATACCATAAGCCTTCCGAATACACTATATTATATTTGTACTGAGGCTCAGATTTATCCTGTGAATGATAGCCCCGGGATTTGGCACGACACCATAACTCTAGGACCAGGAAAGGTGTCCTCATGAAAGACTTCTTACCTAAGAACAATGGAACAAAGGAAAAAAAGACAGGAGACTTATCCACCTGGGATAAGTCTCCTGTCTTTTTTTATTCCACTCCTTGGTATAAGTGGCCCTTAGTCATTTCCTCTTTTTTCATCCATCGAAGAAGATCCTTGATCTCATCGGTCAAACCTTCCTTGAGCACCCTGCGGTGAAGTTTCACGATTTTTTCCACTTCTCCTGAGGACTCTTTCACAAAATTCAGTCGAAAGTACCCTATCCCTGCTTGTTCTAGGACTTTCAGATCCTCAAGCAAAAAGTGCTTTTTACAATGATAAAGTTCAACATAACAGTGATTCCGGCGAAGCAGAGGAAAGTGCTCACCCATTCTGTCCACCAGGCTGTAATCCCCTTCTTTGCAGGCGTTACAGTGTTTCTGAAGTCCCATTACCGTACTTATGGGACAGTGCTTCAGCCCCATCACCGGCAGGTGCCCATAGCCGAAAATTTCCGTGGCCTTCGTCTCGAACTTCATCTCTTTGATTTTAGCTAACGTCAACTCCGGAGAGAGGGTGATCCGGGAAACCCCCTGTCTTCGATAAAATTCATAGGAGCGGTCATTGACCACATTTAACGAAAGGTCCCCCGTCAATGCAACCCCTTCAAACTCCGGGATATGGCCGAAGGATTGAACCAATACCCGGGAGGGCCTTTCCTTGGAAATTATTTTTTTATAAGTATCCAGTTCCTTCCCCGTGGCGGCCCCATAGACCTCCGGAATAAAATCCCCGGAAAAGTTTTTCCCCTCGACCATTTCAAAGGCCTCTTTCAATGTTTCCAGTTCTTTATAGTAAATGGTCTTCCCTTGTAATTCCAGCAATTTATCCAATTGCTCCAGGTTTGCCGCACTATAGGTAAGTTCTATCGACCAAGGATTCCCGGACTCTTGGCCTTCCACCGGTGTTTTTCTCTTAGGTGACTCTTCCTTTCCATCGGTTTCACCGGCAATAATATCTCCGCCGTTTAAACTTAGAGAGGAGAAATCCCGGCGATATCGCTGTATTCGCTCTTCACTAAGCTTTTCCACCAGATCCCGGCGCAACTCATTGACTGCCCTTGCAGGAATAAACAATTCCCCTTGAAGGTCCACATCAATACGCCTCATATTATACGGCGTGCCTCCCAGTTTAGAAAGTTGCTTTTGAAGCCCCTGAATCGTAAGGCTTTTCCCCCTGGCTTTCTCAGGAACCTCTGTACTCTCCATCAGAACTTTTATTTTTCCATCGGTGAGCATCCCCCGAAGAGGAAGCCCTTCTCTAAATGTGAACTCCCCGGTAATCGGAATTTCTAAAAACTCCTTATGATACGTCTGCCGGGCCTCTTTCATTAAAACCTCATCAAAGGTTTTATAAACCGGCTCTCCTTTCGTTACCCGGTGTTTGAAATTAACTTCACAGGTTTTTCCCTTGGAACAGTGTTTTACCACTTTCCCCCGGTCCTCCAGTCGCTCCACCCGGCCTCCCACCGTTCCTTCCCGGCGTTGCAGCTGGATTTCATCGTTATGGGACAAATCCCTTTCCAGAGCGATGGCGATTTTTTCCGAGGAACGATCCTGTTTCAGCACTTTTCCGATATAGATCCCCCGGTTTCCAGGAATCTTCAGGCTCATAAAATCTTTACCCGGGTCATCGAATAAATGCCCTTTGGTAAACCCTCGATTGAATATGGTCAGATCTTCCAAGGCTTTTTCAACGTCTTTTCCTCTCAATTCATCACCGTAGGAGGCCCGGATCAGCTGTCGGTATACTCGAACCACGGTGGCCACGTACTCCGGCTTTTTCATCCGCCCCTCAATTTTCAGAGAATACCCTCCGGCTTCAATGACGGCGGCAATATTTTCAGCGGCGGCAAGATCCTTGGGACTCAGGAGATAATCTCCCTTTTCCGAGGGAATTTCTTTATTCGAATCCTCATTATACAGGGTGTATTTTTGTCGGCAGGGTTGGGCGCAACTCCCACGGTTCCCGCTTCGACCTCCGATCATGCTACTCATTAAGCACTGTCCCGACACCGAGATGCAAAGTGCCCCGTGGATAAAAACTTCCAGCTCCACATCGGTCTCCTTTTTTGCCCGGCGAATCTCCTCTAGAGACATTTCCCGGCCAAGAACCACCCGTTTTACCCCGAGGGACTCTAAGAAGCGAATATCCTCCACGGTTTGTACCGACATCTGGGTGGAACAGTGAATATCCATTTCCGGATAGGTCCTCCGGATAAAGGATAGGACTCCCATATCCTGTACGATCACGGCGTCCACACCGATGCCGTAATAATAGTCAAGGGTCTCCTTCAGCTTTTCAAACTCCTGATTAAACAACAGGGTGTTTACGGTGACATACACCGAAACCCCCCGCTCATGACAGTAATCCAAAGCTGATAAAAGCTCCTCCTTAGAGAAGTTGGCGGCAAATTTCCGGGCACCGAACTCCTTTCCCGATAAGTAGACGGCGTCGGCCCCGTTTTGCACCGCCGCCTCTAAGGCCTCCCGCCTTCCCGCCGGGGCTAAAATTTCATAAACGGGAGGCTTTTTCCCGCTTTTCTTTCCTGCATTCAATCGATCCTTCATCAATGAATCCCTCATTTCTTAACACTCAAACCTACACTCGAACCTTAACGCATAAAACTAATTTCTAATTTTTCCAAAAGGACCTTTGCCTATAAGTTATAAAGGATATTCATAAAGATAAACATTCGGAGGGAGTTCCACTTCCCTTTCCCCTTTCATATGAAAGCCCAGCTCCTGAAAGATCGGGTTGTACTCTGACTTCGGCAGGGTCATGGTTTTTATCAATTTCCCCGGTTCTTTTTCTCCCAGGGCTAAAATCAGCTGTTTTACCCCTTCCCTCCCGCCGGCGTAAAAGAGTAGCCGCAGGTCGTCGCTGTCGTGATCATAAACTAAGAGATCCTTTTCCTCTTCGGTGACGAGAATTTTCCCTTCCCGGTGAAGTTTTTTCAGGATCCTTTCCTCGGCGGGAAGAAACTTCCACTTGCTCCCGAACAAAAACCCGTGGTGTCGATAAAACTGGGGAAATTCCCGTAATTTCTCATAGGGATTTTGGTCCTTGGAAAGGAGAGAAATCCTTATTTCAGGTTTTACCCGGGGCAATTTTTCACAGAGAATAAAGTTCAACTCCGCTTTTCGAAGGAAGCCGTGTTTTTCTCCCGAGCGAATACTACCTACCGCTTTTCGGTGGCAGGCAAAACGCAGAGACCGGGGGTTGGTTTTTTTCGCTTCTTGGATCAGTTCACCTGTTAATAGATTCGCATAACCCCTGCCCCGATATGCCTCCTTTACCCTCAGTCCCTCCAGCCAGTAATCGATCTTTGTTAAATAACTCATCTTGGCAAAGGCCCGGATTTCCCCGTCCTTTTCCACCACCAAAATCTTGCCGCTTTCCGGATCCAGCCAGCTATCCACGGTTCGAAGGATAAAGTCGTTTCGCTCCCACACGGTTTTGGATATTTCCAGTATCTGTTCTTTGTCTTCGTAGATTCCCTGTCGAAGGGTTTCTTCCATTTTCCTATGCCTCCTTGTGCCTCCCTTGATTCAGGGCTATGATTGTTTTGTATTTTCCCCTTGCTCCGATTTCTTATCCTCCAAGTTCAGGCCCCAAAATACTTTCAAATCCGAAAAGCTTTGTCCGTTAATTACCTCTTTCCTTTCGATCCAGCCCTTTCTCGCAACTCCTATACCGTAGTCTACATGGTCAAAACCGGAAAGTTTATGGGCATCGGGATCGATAGTAATGGATATCCCCATGGTCTTGGCTTTTTTGCATTTTCTCCAGTCCAGATCCAGGCGATGGGGATTGCTGTTGATTTCCACAGCTACCTTGTTTTTCTGTAGAACCTTAAAGACCTGTTCCTCGTCGAAGTCACAACCCTCCCGGGACAACAACAACCGTCCGGTCATATGACCGAGGATTTTCGTATAAGGATTTTCAATGGCGCCGATCAGGCGCTTCGTCATCAAATCCCGGTCCATCTTCAAATTCGAATGCAGGGAGGCGATAATATAATCGAATTTTTCCAGCACCTCCTCTTCATAGTCCAGACTGCCGTCCTTTAATATATCGGATTCAATGCCCTTTAAAATTTTTATCTCCGGGTATTTTCCCCGAAGGCTCTCAATTTCCCGATGCTGTCTTTCTATATCCTTGGGTTTCAGGCCGTTGGCATAGTAGGCCGTCTGGCTATGATCGGAAATTCCGATATACTGAAAGCCCCGCTCCACAGCTTCCTGAACAATCTCTTCCACAGCGTTTATGCCATCACTGTAATGGCTGTGGATATGAAACAGTCCCTTAATGTCCTGTTTTTCCACCAGTGGGGGAAGTTCTCCGGCTTCCCCGGCCTCAATTTCCCCCTGATCTTCCCGAAGCTCCGGTGGAATCATGGGAAGGTCCAGCACCTTAAACACATCGGCTTCGGTTTTCGCCGGGATTCTCTCCTCCCCGTCAAAAATGCCGTATTCATTCATTTTCAGTCCTTTTTTCTTGGCCATCTGCCGTATTTTGGTGTTATGGGCCTTACTGCCGGTAAAATGATGGAGGGCGTAGGGAAATTCCGACTCCGTCACCAACCGTAAATCCACATTGATACCTAAATCCAGCCGGACACTGATCTTGGTCGCTCCTTGGGCAATGACCTCTTCCACCCGGGGAAAGGCAATGAAATAATCCCCCAGGGCCTTACGGTCCGTTTCCTTAACGGCGGCAAGAATATCCACATCCTTAATCACTTCTTTACGTCGCCGGAGACTGCCCGCTTCACTGAAACGAAGAACTCTTTCCTCTTGTTGAAAATAATCCCGCAATTCTTCCAGCACCATGATTCCCGTGGATACTAGGTATTTCCCCCGGTATTTTTTCAGGTTTTCGATGCCCTGAAGGATTTTTTCCTGGGTGGTTTTCCCAAAGCCCTTCAAGTCCGTTAACCGATTTTCCAAACAGGCATACTCCAGTTCTCCCAGCGTTTCAATTTCCAGCTTTTCATAGAGAACTTTAACTTTTTTCGGGCCCAGCCCCGGCACCTTGAAAAGATCAAACAGGGTTTGCGGAAACTCCTCTTTCAGTTCCTGGTAATATGTCATTTCTCCGGTGTTAATCAGTTCCGTTACATTTTCACTAAGACCTTTTCCGATTCCCGGAACCTTTCCCAGTTCCCTGCTTTTTACCAGTTCCTCCAGGTTCTGCTCCAGGTTTTCTATGCTTCGGGCTCCATTTTGGTAGGCTCGAATTTTAAAGGTATTCTCCCCTTTCAACTCCAGCATAAGCGCGATTTCCTCCAGGATTTTCGCCACCTCTTTTTTATCCATTTAACCCCCCCCTACTCTTTCATAATTTCCACGGGGTCTCCCACCTTGATGGCTCCCCCTTTAAGCACCGCCGTAAAGATCCCTTCTCTGGGCATTACACAATCCCCGGTTTTAAAATAAATTTCGCATTTGCTGTGACATTTTTTCCCGATCTGGGTAACCTCCTGAAGGGTCTCTCCGATTCGGACTTTCGTTCCCACCGGCAGTTCATGTAAAACCACCCCTTCCGTGGTGAGGTTTTCTGCAAACATCCCCGGGGTTAACTCCAGTCCGTCCTTTTTCATCGCATAGTCGATGCTTTCCTGAGCCAGTAAGCTTACCTGACGGTGCCACTTCCCTCCATGGGCGTCCCCTTCGATGCCGTGGTCCTTAATAAAAGTACCTTCCTTCACCGGGGTCTTTACCACCCCTTTTTTATCACTTACGTTGATGGATACCACTTTTGCCATGTTGTTTCCTCCTCGGTTTTTTCCAAAATATAAACGTCTCCTATTTCATCGGTTTGATAGCCGCCTAAGTTTTCAATTTTCTTTTTGAAACCCTCTTGTTGAATCAGATCAATGATTTCAAGGATTCTGGGATCCTCCAAGTATTTTTTCGAAAGCACCAGATCATAGTCCTCCCATTCGATGGGGATAAAATCCACATCCAGGGCCTTGGCCGCCGAGTACACTCCCAGGCCCACATCGGCGGTGTTATTAGCAACCGCCGCCGCCACGGCGGTGTGGGTGGTCAAAGCCCGGTCATAACCGGCGATGTCCCCCGAGGAAATCCCCAGTCTTTTCAGGTGATAATCCAGTAAAATTCGAGTCCCGGATCCTCTTTGACGATTAACAAACTCCACGCCTTCTCCGGCAAGGTCGGAAATACCGGTGATCCCTTTTGGATTTCCCTTAGGAACCATTAAGCCCTGGCTTCTTTTGACCAGCTTTATTATCCCCATGTCCCCTGCAGGAAAATGGGACTGAATCATTGCTTTATTGTAGCCGCCGGTTTCCTCGTCTAAAATATGCATCGGAGCCATATGGCACTCCCGGTTTTTCAGAGCCAAGATGCCTCCGAAACTACCCACATGAGCGGAAGAAAGCCCTGCGTCCCGTCGGTTCCATTGTAGCCGGTCGCTTAGGAGATCCATGACCACATCATGGCTTCCCACGGACACCAGAGTGTTTTCAATTTCCTTTAGTTCCTTCATCAGTTGAATACTTACGGCGGTTCCTTTTTCATAGCCCTCCAGCCCTTTGGGTATACGTAGGATCCCGTCGGCCTTAACCAGGGAAGTACTGACCCCCGCCCCTCGACTTAAGGGAGTAGCCACATAACTATCTTCCACTTTCCCCGCTTTGATACGGACAAACTCCTCATGCTTTAAGGAAGAGACGATTCTTCGAGACAGAGTGACGGTTAAGTTTTTTTCCGTGGTTGCTTTTCTTCCTGCTAAATCCTCGATTAAGGGCTGTACAAAATATTTAAAATCAATGAAAGCGGAGACGGGGTAGCCGGGGATGCCGATGACCGGTTTGTTTTGGATAAACCCCAGAATGATGGGCTTTCCGGGCTTAATGGCCACTCCGTGGATCAGCACCTCTCCCAGTTCCTTGATCAGATCCCCGGTAAAATCCTTGCTCCCCGCTGAGGATCCGGCGTTGATGACAAATACATCATTCTCCCGAACCCCCTGCAAAATTCTTTCCTTTAATAAATCATAATCATCCTCAGTAACGGGATAACGTTTCGAAGTGCCTCCCGCTTCTTCAATCATTCCTTCAAACAAATAGGAGTTGGAGTCGATGATCTTTCCGGGCTCCTGAGAGTCTCCCACATCAATAATCTCCGAACCCGTGGGCAGGATCCCCACCCGGGGTTTTTTATAAACTTCTATGGTTTCCACTTTTCCCGCCAACAAGGCGCCAATATCCATGGGTCGAAGCACATGGTTGGATGGGAGGATCAACTCACCCTTAACCACATCTTCTCCGATCTCTCGGATATGTTGTCGAGCAGGGGCACTGCTGCGGACTTCCACTTCGTTGGAGCTGACCTCCACCAGGTCTTCAATCATTATCACTGTATCGTAGGGATCTTTGACCCTCCCCCCCGTATTGATATAGACAAAATCCCGGTTTTTTTCCAAAATTACCGGGCGGGTCTCCGAGGCCCCCCGGGTCCTTTCCGACACGGCGGCAATGCCGTCCATGGCGGCGGCACTGTAGTTCGGTGAAGAATCCCGGGCAAACACCGGAGCAGCGGTGACACGGTTTAAGCCTGCTTTTGTATCCAGCAACTCGACTTGTCTTCCTATATTTCTTTTTACCATGGCCTGTTGATAGCCCTCCACGGCTTCTACAAACTCTGCACTTTTTAAATAAATATTTCGACTGTTTCGTTCCACGGCAAAACCCCCTTCAAATAATTAGTGGGTACATCCTTTATCAATCATTGTTATAAATTCCCATCCTTTTAGGTCAGCGGATACACCTTGACCGGATCCCCCTTATTCAGTCCTTCCTCATTATGGCCGATGACCACATAGCCCACGGCCCGGCTCATCATAGACAGGGTGCCGGATTTTCCGTACACCGGAGTCACATGGTTTTTTCCTTCTTCATTCTTTATGGACACCATAAAATAATGAGCCCGTCCCGCTGCGGAGGGAAAATTTCGATCCATCTCCCCAAGAACATAGGGAGCTTCGATTTTTGGTGTCTCATAAAGTTCTGTCAGGGTTTTTACTAAGACTTCATAGACCATCAATGCCGATACCGGCTGTCCCGGAAGGCCAAAGACCGCTTTTTTCCCGACCTTCCCGATAATCGTTGGTTTTCCCGGTTTCATGGATACCCCGTGGACAAAAACCCCGGGATCTCCCAGGGCGTTAATCACCTCTTTGGTATAATCCTTCTCCCCCATGGAGCTGCCTCCGGAAATCAATACCAGATCACAGTTTTTCAAAAACTCTTCCAGGGTCTCCTGCAACTTCCGACGCTGATCCGGCACCACGGCGGTTTGTTGCAAGGTGAATCCGTCCCGTTCCAAGGCGGCTCCCAGACTGTAACGGTTCATATCCCGAACCTCTCCGAGGCCGGGTAGCCGATGAATATCCACAATCTCGTCCCCGGTGGAAATCAGTCCTGCGGAAATCCTCTGATAAACCCGGACCTCCCCGACACCAAGGCCCGCCAACAGACCGATATCCTCGGTACGAAGCCGTTCACCCCTGGTAAATACCACGGCCCCTGCTTGGATGTCCTCTCCTTTTTGCAAAATATTCTCCTGATCCGATACACTATTTAGCACTCCGATGGTGTTTTCATCAAAGACTTCCGTATGCTCAATCATCACCACGGCATTTACCCCTTCGGGAACCATGCCCCCCGTGGGGATATAAGCACATTCCCCCGGGGCAATTTTTCCCGGAGCTTCCTTACCCATTTCCACGGTGAATTTCTTTTGTACATAAGCAGGTAGCGCTTCGCCGGCCCCTAAGGTGTCGGAATAGTGCACCCCGTAGCCGTCCACGGTGGAACGGTGAAATTCCGGTATGTTCTCATAGGAAATCACCTCCTGGGCCAAGACACGGTTTCGGGCCTCGGTAAGGGGTATTCTTTCGGTTTTTAAGGGAAAATCCTGAAATGCTTCCTTGATTTTTTTCTGAACCTGTTCTACGGTGTAAGTGCTGAGTAACTCCATATAAACCTCCCTGTTCTACCATTTATTTTTAATGATTCCTTTTTTACAAAACCTTCTATAAAGCTTCCATATCCTTAGGCATAGGGGCCTCTACCTGTATTTTTTTCCGGTACCGGGGCTGGAAGAACTCCAGGCTGAAGGCATGAAGGGCCTGTCTCGGAAAGCTTTCCTCTCCTTCATCTCCGTATAAGGTGTCCCCGATGATGGGATGGCCTATAGATCCTAGGTGTACCCGGATCTGGTGGGTTCTTCCGGTATACAGTCGAACATTTAACAACGTTCGGTTTTCTTTTCGCCGTAGAACCCGGTAACCGGTTTTCGAAATTTGCCCCCGGGAATCTATGATTCTACGGCCGCCGCTGTCTTCAGGGTTATAAATCGGCTCCTCAATCATCCCCTGATCTTCCTTTACTTTGCCGTGCACCCAGGTAAGGTAGCTCTTAGTCACTTGGTCCTCCTGCATCTGTTTCATTAAATCGAAATGGGCGAAGGGATTTTTCGCAATCACTAAAAGTCCTGAGGTGTTCATATCCAACCGGTTAACAAACCGTACCTTCATATTCAATCCGATCCGTTGGAAATAGTCCACCACTCCGTTGGTTAGGGTATCCTTATGATGGCCCTGGGTGGGATGGGTGACAATCCCCGGTTTTTTATTGATAATCAGTAGATCCAGATCCTCATAGGCGATCTCTAAATTCATGGGAACCGAAGGGTAGCTGTTGGGATCTTCTTCAAAATTCATCTCGATTTGATCCCCCCGGTAGATCCGGGTATGATAAGGGGCATACTCCCCATTCATTAATATTTGTCGTTTTTTTTTCATCTTGCTGAGCAATCTGCTGGAAATCCCGTAACGGTCTCTTAAAAAGTCCTTCAGAGTCCCGCCTTCCTCAGAGATTTCCACAATATGAGTTATGGTTGTGGCGCTTTGTTTTTTCGGATCCAGCATATAAATCCTCCAGTATATTTTTTTTCATACAATCCATCCTTATCATTATAATATGAATCCTTTGGATAAACAACCAATTCCCCGGGATCCCGAAGGAAAAAAGCCGGGTTCAGCCTATTAATTTTTACAATCCCCGGAGTTTTTATTGTTAATATTTCTTAAAAAGGGTATACTTTTAGGTAATAAGGAACTATGGAATAAGGAGTGATTCATTATCGGAAATAAAAAATTAGTGAACATTGTATACAACGAACTTCAGTTTTCCCAGGAAACTGCTAAATATTTGCGAAAAAAATTACAGGATATGAACTTTACCATTGCGGAAGATTTTGACGAAAATGCGGACCTTATCATCTGTGTGGGTGGAGACGGCTCCTTTTTGAAAGCCCTTCATGATTATGATTTTCCCAATATCCCCATCATCGGTATTAACACCGGTCATTTGGGATTTTTAGCGGAGGTGGATCCCGACGGCATCGACTATTTCCTCGAACGATACCAACGGGGAGAGTATACCACGGAGATCTCCCACCCGGTGGAGGCTTCTATTTGTACAAGAAACAGCTGTATTAAAAAAATGGGCGTGAATGAAATTGTCATTAAAGGAGATAAGTCCCGAACCATTCACCTGGACATTTCCGTAGATGATCAACTCCTTCAGCGCTTCAGCGGTGACGGAATATTGATTTCCTCCGCCCTGGGAAGTACGGCTTACAACTACTCCATCGGAGGCAGTATCGTAGATCCCCGTTTGAGCGTACTGCAGATCACACCCTTGGCACCGATAAACACCAATGCCTATCGCTCCTTTACTTCTAGCGTAATTCTCCCTCCCGATGCCCGGGTTAAGATCAGTCCTGAGTATCGCTTCGAGGACAATATCGTGATTGTTTGTGACGGAGTGGAACACCGCTACAGTAAAATTACCGAGGTAGATATTTATATTGCCGAGGAAACCATTGAAATGATCCGCTTGGAAAAAGGGAATTTTTGGAATAAAGTTATTGACAAGTTTTTGTAAATTCTATGAACTTAACCTAGGAGGTAATTTTCATGCCCCAATCAAAAATCTATGCAATTGCCCTATGTGAAGAAAAATGCAATGGCTGTACCAACTGTATTCGCGTATGTCCCACGGAAGCCATTCGGGTAAAAAATCAAAAGGCAAAAATTATAAAAAAACGATGTATCAACTGCGGACAGTGTATTTCCGTCTGTCCCCACAATGCCCTCACGGGGATCAGCGACAAACTGGAGGCTATCGAAGCCTATTCTTATAAAATTGCCTTAGTGGATCCTGTACTCTATGCCCAATTCAACGAAGATACCCTGAACCCTGAGGATATATTGAATAGAATTCGTCGTCTGGGCTTTGATATGGTCTATGAAGTTACTAGAAGTGCCCCGATTATTACGGATTTCACTAAGAAATTCATGGAAGAATCCCGAAATTTACCGGTGATCTCCTCCTCCTGTCCGGCAATTCTACGAACCATTCAAATTCGTTTCCCGGATCTGATCGATCACATCCTGCCTATGGACTCCCCTGCGGAAATTGCGGCGGAACTGGCCAAGGAGCGATTTGCGGAAAAAGAAAAGATTTCAAAGGAGGACATCGGAGCCTTCTACATCTCCACCTGTCCCGCCCGCTCCTTCAGTTTTAAAAACCCCATCGGCCGGGAAACTTCCAATGTGGACGGAACCCTTTCCATCAAAGATGTTTTTCTGAAAATCAGCGGTATGAAAAATAGCGATAAAAATACAATAACTGAGAGCTCTAAAGACTCTGAGTTTTATCCTAACGGAAAAGCCATCGGCTGGGCAAGACTGGGAGGCCAGAGTCAAGCCCTATCAATCAAAGAGTTTCTCGCCGTGGATGGGATTGAAAATGTGATCAGCATCCTAGAAGAAGTGGAGGATGACAAACTACAGCATCTGTCATTTTTAGAATGTCAGGCCTGTACCAACGGCTGTGTGGGAGGGAATTTTTCCATTGAAAACTCCTTTGTGGCCCGAAATCGAATACGGATCTTAGCGGAAAAGCACCAATCCTACGAATCAAAGCCTGTAACCGAAGAAAGCGAACGGTTTAAAATACAAAAGAAAATTCTCCCCTTTGAGATATCTTCCTTGGATGAGAATCTTTCTGAAGCCTTAGAAAAGATGGAAAAAATCAACAAAGTTCTGGAAACCCTGCCGAATATAGACTGCGGTGCTTGCGGTTCTCCTTCCTGTCGATCTCTGGCAGAGGATATTGTTATGGGTTATGCTTCCCATGAGGATTGTGTTGTGCTTTTGAAGAAAAAAGACTAGTTTTTACTCAAAACTTTTGGGTAAAAACTTATTAGTATGGAATTTTATCGATTGATCACTTACATTTAGGAGGGAAGTTTATGGCAAAACAGAAATCATTTTTCATGAAACAGGCCATGATGAGGAAAGTCCTTTTCGCTACCATACCGATTCTCATCGGAGCCACCTATTTTTTTGGATTAAGGACACTAACCTTAACCGCAGTAGTTACATTAACCGCAATTATTACGGAGTATTTATTTAAACGAAAGGACGGAAAACCGGTTAGCGAAGCGGTAATCGTATCCGCCGTATTATTTACCCTGGCGCTTCCCGTGGGCACCCCTTACTGGGTAGCTATGGTAGGTATTATTTTTGGAATTGTTTTCGCTAAGGAAGTCTTCGGCGGTTTCGGTCGTAACGTTTTCAATCCCGCCATCGCCGGACGGACTTTTATTTATGTTTCTTTTCCCGAATACTTGACCGCCACATGGAATTTACCCTCCCAATCCTTTCCCGGAGGTTTTACGAAGTACATTACGGATTCCATTGAAACGGTCTCCGGCGCCACACCCTTGGCTGCCATGGGAACTGCCGACGCCCCGGGATTATCGGAACTGATTATCGGTAATGTCTCCGGCTCCTTAGGAGAGACCAGTATAATCCTGATCCTTGTATCCGCGGTTTATTTGCTGGCTACGAAAACCGCGGACTGGAAGCTGATGGCCGCCCCTTTGGTGGGTTTTGTCGCTTTTAACAGCATTTTTTATATGATGGGTGTTGAGGGAGTTCCCGATCCGGTATTCGGTTTAACATCGGGAAGCATGTTGTTTCTTTCCGTGTTTTTTGTTACCGAGCCCATCAGTGCCCCGAAAACCACAGAGGCTAAATGGATTTATGGAATTCTGATCGGATTTGTGGCAATGATTATCCGAACTTACGGCATCTTCATCGCCGGCGGAATGTTCGCTCTGCTCATCATGAACACCTTCGCTCCGATTCTGGATGTAGCGGTTAAAGAACTGAAAGCAACGAAGTCAGAAAAAGGAGGGAATCCTGCATGAAAAAAATGAGTCCGAAACCTATTTTATTTATGATTGCTATTACCGTGGTTTTTACCGGTATCCTGGCAACCATCAACGAAATCACCGCAGAGCAGGTTGAACTTAACGAAGAGGCAGCGGAGCAGCGGTCCTTTTTAAATGTAGCGGATTTGGAGTATGAAGACCTCTCCGCCGAAGAGGTCACAGAGCTTTTCGAAGAAACCTTTACGGAAATCACTGTGGCGGGACGGGATTTATACGAAGTTCACCCAAACGATGAACTCTTAGGTTATGTGTATCCCATGGCTGACAGCGCCGTATGGGGAGAGATCCGTGGGATCATTGGCATTCACCGAGATTTTGAATACCTTTTAGGTGTGGAATTTTTGTCCCATAACGAAACGCCCGGCCTGGGTGGTAGAATTGAAGAAGAGGAGTTCAAAGAACAATTTCGCGAACTTGACATCTCCGATGTGGAAGGGGATAACTTCGTTGATTATGAAGGGGAGATCGACGCCATATCCGGAGCTACCGGTACTTCCAATGCCGTAAGAGATATTATAAATGATCATCTTTATGAGTTTATCAACGAAGTAAAGGAGGAGTTATAATGATTAAAGGCGTAAAGAATATTTTTAAAAACGGAGTTTTCCAAGATAATCCGGTTTACCGTCAAATCCTGGGGATCTGTTCCGCCTTAGCAGTAACCAATCTATTAATCAACTCCCTTGCTATGAGTCTCGGTTTAATCTTTGTAACCTCATTTTCGAGTCTTACGGTATCCCTGCTTCGAAATCACACGCCGGGTCATGTTCGAATGATGGTACAAACCTTGATTATTTCCTCTTATGTAATTATTGTAGATATTGTCCTGAAAGCCTATTTCCCCGCCATGAGTGACGCCTTAGGCCCCTATGTGGGACTGATTATTACCAACTGTATTATCATGGGCCGCTGCGAGGCTTTCGCCCAAAACAATAAACCCCTGCCCTCTTTTTTAGATGGCATTGCTTCAGGGCTTGGGTATACCTTAGTTTTGATGTCCATTGCCCTTTTTCGGGAGTTCCTGGGCTTTGGAACCTTTTTCGGTATAGGTGTGGTAGGAGACTGGTGGACCAATTGGATTTTCATGATCATGCCTCCGGGAGCCTTCTTCATGCTGGGAATCATCCTATGGGTTGCGAATACTTACGTTCCCACTAAGGAAGAAAAAATGGGAGGTGCTCAATAATGGATATTAATCCGATGACGATTCTGATCGCTTCAATCTTTACCAACAATATGATTTTAGCTAATTTCCTGGGGATGTGCTCCTTTATTGCGGTATCCAAGGAAATTAAAACCTCTTTGGGTCTCGGTCAGGCGGTAACCTTTGTCCTAACCGGAACCTCTGTGATCAACTACTTAGTCTATACCTATTTGTTAGAACCTTTCGGCCTGGAATACCTTCGTTTTATTGTATTCATCATTACCATTGCCGCTTTTGTCCAGTTAGTGGAAATGGTCATTGAGCGTTACGTTCCCACACTGTATTATTCCCTGGGAATATTCCTGCCCTTGATCACGGTGAACTGTGCTATCTTAGGGGTCTCCTTATTTATGGTTATTCGGGAGTATACCCTGCTACAATCCCTAGCCTTCGGCATCGGTTCCGGACTGGGATGGACTTTAGCCATTGTAGCCTTGGCGGCGATTCGACAAAAAATTAAAAATGCCCCAATACCAAAAGGATTGCAAGGAGCCGGGGTTACCTTGATTATTACGGGACTGATGGCCTTAGCTTTTATTGGCTTATCCGGTGTCGTTACAATACAATAACGGAGGTGATCCAATGACAAATATACTGACAACCATCTTGATTATAACCGGTATAACTACGACCTTAGCCATACTGATTACCTTTGCCAATGCCTTTATCGCCGATTACGGCGAAAAGAAAATTCTCATCAACAATGATAAGGAGTTTATTGTAGAAGGGGGCAAAAGTATTCTTGGAGCCCTAGTGGATAATAAAATCTTCCTTCCCTCGGCCTGTGGAGGAAAGGGAAGCTGCGGTTACTGTAAAGCAAAAGTCATCGAAGGCGGCGGTCCGGTTCTTGCCACAGAACTTTCTTATCTTACCGAGGAGGATAAGGCAAACGGTATCCGCCTTACCTGTCAGGTAAAGGTTAAAGAGGATATGAAAATTGAAATCCCCGAAGAGCTGTTTAACGTCAAGCAGTTTGAAGGTAAAATCGAGTTTTCCAAGGACTTGACCGATAAAATCAAATATTTACGAATCAAAATCACCGATGGACAGGAAATCGATTTTAAGCCGGGACAGTATGTCCAGCTTTTAGCGCCTCCCTATCCCGGGAATGCAGAAGAGGTTTTCCGAGCCTACTCCGTTGCTTCTTCTCCTGATCATAAAGATTATATTGATCTGATCATTGGTTATGTAGAGGAAGGCTTAGTTACCACCTATGTCCATGAACACTTGTCTGAAGGAGATGAAGTCATCTTTAACGGACCCTTCGGAGATTTTTATTTGAACGAGGACTCGAGCAGTGATATCTATATGGTGGCGGTGGGAACTGGAATGGCCCCCCTTCGAAGCATCCTTCATTATATGAATGAACATAACATCGAGCGCCGGGTTCGGTACTACTTTGGTGCCCGTAAACCCGAGGACCTGTTCATGGTGGAGGAAATGGAAAAACTGGAAGAAGAAATGTATGATTTTGAATTCATCCCCGTCCTTTCCCGAGCGGAAGAAGGCGAATGGGATGGAGAAACCGGAAGAGTTACGGATCTTGTAGATAAATATTTGGAAGATAAGGCGGAAAGAGAGTGCGAAGCCTATCTCTGCGGTAGCGCACCGATGATTGACTCTACGGAAAAAGCCTTAGTGAAAAAAGGATTAAAAGAAGACAAGGTCTTCTATGATAAATTCGATTAGTTTCTTTATAACAAGTTTATCAATATCCGAAAAAAAGGTTGCCCACTATTATAGGGCAACCTTTTTTAGTTATAAGTTTTTCATTCGGGAACCCCGAACTCCCGAACAAACTCAATGCAAGTCTTTAATCTTCCTATACCCTTATTTACTCAAAGCCTTTTCAAAGGCCAGTAAAAACTCCCGGATTTCCTTCTCGCGGATGATTAAGGGTGGCAGGAGTCTCAGCACATTTTTTGCCGTAATATTGATCAATACCTGCTCCTCTAAAAAGTTCCTCTTCAACTTTGCGGGATCGATTTTCAAATCAACTCCCATCATCAGTCCTTTACCCCGAATTTCTCCAAGGCTTTCGGGATGTTTTTTTTGCAGATTTTCAAGACCCAGCTGCAAGAACCGGCCTTTCTCCTCTACTTCCATCAGAAAATCCTCATCAATGATTTCCAACACTTTCCTTCCCAAAGCTGCGCCTAAAGGACTGGGTCCAAAGGTGGTGCCATGGTCCCCCGGCTTAAAATAACCGTCAATATTCTTATGAACCAGCATTCCACCCAGGGGACTTCCGCCCCCCACTGCCTTGGCAAAGATCACTAGATCCGGAATCACACCGTAATGCTGGTAGGCAAAGAACTTTCCGGTTCTGCCGATGCCGGTTTGGATCTCATCCATGCAAAGAACCACATCGTACTTTTCACAAAGCTCGGAAATTCTTTTCATCTCCTCCCGGGAAAGCACTTCTATACCTCCGCTGCCGCTGATCGGCTCTAAGATCATCCCTACGGGTTCCTTCTTATCAAACAGTTCCTCTAAGTTTTCTAAGGCCTCTCTTGAGTTTTCATACACCGGGTAATCGATAACAGGAAAGTCCTGGGCGACGGAGGGGATTTTCGTTAGGCCAAGGGCCCCTAAGGTCCTGCCGTGAAAACTCCCCGAAAGGCAGACAATGCCCCGTTTACCTTTTTTCTTCCCGATTTTGTACAGGTATTTAACCGCGGCTTCCACCCCTTCCGTTCCGGTATTTGTATAAAACACCTTCCCGGGAAAACTCCTTGAAACCAGAGCTTCCCCTAAGGCAATGCCCTGTTTGCAGTAAAAGAAGTTCGAGATATGAAGGTATTTCTCCAACTGGTTTTTCCCTGCCTCCACCACCTCAGGGTGACAATGCCCCAAGGCATTGACCGCAAGTCCCGAGAACATATCCAAGTATTTCTTCCCTGAATCATCATATAGATAGCAGCCCTCTCCGTGACTGACAACGACAGGCATGCGATTGTAGGTATTCAGCAAGATGTTTTCTTCTCTATCGATCCATTTTTCCATTGTCTTCCTCCAGACTAAAGGCTTCTCCGATCCGTCGAATCACCTCTTTTTCGTACCGGGAATCCACCACCCAACTGATACTGATCTCCGAGGTGGTGACCATTTTTATCGGAATCCGGTTTTCCGCCATGGTCTGAAAAACCTTGGCGGCTACTCCGGAATGTGAGCGCATCCCCAGTCCCACTACGGAGATTTTTGCAATATCTTCATTAATATCCATAATATCCATTTTGGTATGGGGATTGACCCCCTCCCACTGTTCTATCAATTTTCGGCCCCTTTCCCGATCGGCTTTAGGAAGGGTGAAACTGACATTCATTAAATCCCCTTTGACCACCGTTTGAGAGATCATATCCACATTGATGTTTTCTTCTCCCAACCGGGAAAAAAGATTGTACAAATGATCCGTTGTTGGATCCAGCTGATGAATGGTAATTTGCACATCCTCCAAACTGGAGGTGATGCCGGTAATGACTGCTTCTTCCATTTTTTCCTCCTTGTCTTCGATCATGGTACCGGGTTGATCGGAAAAAGTGGAGGCCACATACAGGGGAATTTTATATTTTCCCGCTAACTCCACGGCTCGGGGATGAATAACCCCCGCTCCCAGGCTGGACATCTCCATCATTTCCTGATAGCCGATATTTTCAATTTTTCTTGCCTTGGGAAGTTTTCCCGGATCCCCGGTGAAAATCCCTTCCACATCGGTGTAGATCTCGCATCTTGCCTGAAGGATACAGGCCAGCGCCACGGCGGAGGTGTCGGAACCTCCCCTTCCTAAGGTGGTGTAATCCTGTTGTTCATTTATTCCTTGAAATCCCGCCACCACAATAACCTCATAGTCTTCAAAGGCGGCGAGGATTTTTTCTTGATCAATTTTTTTTATTTTCGCATTTTGATGGAGTGCCGTAGTTTCAATCCCTAGTTGATAACCGGTATAGGATATGGCACGACAGCCCCGATCAATTAATGCCATGGTCAGTAAGGAAATTGACGTTTGTTCTCCTGTAGCCAACAGCATGTCCATTTCTCTTGGAGAGGGTTTTTCCGTTATCCCCTGGGCGAGACTGATCAGGTCATTAGTGGCGGATCCCATGGCTGAAAGCACCACCAAAATTTTATATCCTTCTTCGTTTTTTTTTCGGATTTTCTCTCCCACGGCTTTGATTTTTTCCAGACTTCCCAGGGAGGTCCCCCCGTATTTTTGAACCAGAATTTTCATGGGAATTACTCCTCGGACAAGGATCGAAGGGCGGCTACGATCTCCGTCTTCCCCTTTGTCTGATCATCCAAGGTTTTAATGGTCTTCGCCGGCATGCCTGCCACCACGGTGCCCGGGGCTACGTCTTTGGTAACCACCGC
This sequence comes from Isachenkonia alkalipeptolytica, assembly GCF_009910325.1. Classification (NCBI taxonomy): domain Bacteria; kingdom Bacillati; phylum Bacillota; class Clostridia; order Eubacteriales; family Clostridiaceae; genus Isachenkonia; species Isachenkonia alkalipeptolytica. Next base: position 174,622 of record NZ_SUMG01000001.1, on the reverse strand, counting down.
CCCCGCGGCGACCACCGCTCCTTTACCTATCCGAACCCCTTCCAGGATTACGGCATTAGCTCCTATAACCACGTTGTCTTCAATCACTACGGGATCTGCCGAAGGCGGTTCAATGACCCCGGCAATCACGGCTCCCGCACCGATGTGACAGTCGGCGCCGATGGTTCCTCGACCGCCGATGACCACATTCATATCCACCATGGTCCGCTCACCGATCACGGCTCCGATATTGATAGTGGCTCCCATCATAATCACCGCATTTTCTCCGATGGTCACTTTCTCCCGAATAAGGGCTCCCGGCTCTATCCGGGCTTTCTGGGAAGGATAATCCAGAAGAGGCACCCCGGAAAAGCATCGATCGCTTTCCACCCGGTACCGCTCAATTTTGTTTTTTTCCTTTTCTAAAAATTTTTCTACCTCTTTCCAGTCTCCGAACAGGATTCCGGAATTTTTTTCAAAGTAAACTTCAATATCATAATTTTCCTTCGGAATATTTATCAAATCTCCCGCAAGGATTACCTTCACCGGAGTTTTTTTCTCGCTGTTAGAAATATAATCAATAATTTCCTGTGCATTCATTGGTTCCATTGTTTCGTCTCCTTTATTTTGGTTTTTTGATCCTTTCTTTAACCATTGGTTTATTCTTCACTCCAAAGGTGATTTTTCAAATTTTTATTATCACTCTTCCCTTTGGTTCAATACATCTTCCATTCCATAGCGTCCGGGGCCTTTGTTTATCAGAAATTTTCCCGCCTTTAAGGCGCCTCCCGCAAAAACCTTTCGATCCATGGCTTCATGGGATAGGGTGATCTGTTCCATATCATCGATAAAGTGCACATGATGGACTCCCTTAATATCCCCGCCTCTTAGGGCATGGACTCCGATTTCCCCCGTCTCCCGGGGACATTCCCCCTCCCGGCCGTAGGTGATTTTCCGCTTCTCTCCAAGTCCTTCTTCCAGGGAATGAACCAGGGTTTTGGCACTGCCCGAGGGGGCATCCTTCTTTCTTCGGTGATGGGTCTCTACAATTTCAATGTCCACACTGCTTCCTAAGGCCTTGGCACTTTGCTTTACCAAGGAAAACAGCAGATTCATTCCGATAGAAGTGTTGGAGGCTTGAAGCACGGGAATTTTTTTTGATGCCAAGTCAATCTCCTGCTGCTGTTTTTCACTGAATCCCGTTGTGGCCACTACCACCGGGGTTTTGGTTTTCAGTGCAAAGCCCAAGAGTTTTTCCAGGCTTGAAGGATGGGAAAAATCAATAATTACATCCATATCTTCATCCAGTTTATCCAGGTCGGTTTTTGAATCCACCCCTTGGATTGCTGTCCAGTACTCCTCCTGTTCGGCCAAGGCTTCCATATTTCTTCCCATGGTACCGCTAATGCCCCAAATCAGTAATTTCATCGACTTCACCTCGGATCCTTTTGTTGCTTTTCCGTTGCTTCCCTAAGGGGTAGCCCGTAATTTTCCATCTCACGAATAAGGTTCAGCCTCGCCCCTTCACTAAGGGGAGTCAGGGGAAGCCGGAGTTCATTCAGGGCCATACCCATCAGAGAGATTGCCGCCTTAATCGGTATGGGGTTTACTTCAGCGAAGACCTGATGAATCAACGGAAGCATTTCCGTCTGTTTTTTCACAGCGGATTTTAAGTCTTCCTGTACCACAGCTTCGCATAGTTCCTGGACTTGATCGGGAATGATGTTTGCCACGACGGAAATCACGCCATGGCCCCCCGAAGCAAAAATCGGCAGGATTTGGTCATCGTTTCCCGAATAAATTTTAAAATTCTCGGGAACTCGCCTTTTAATTTCCAAGACCTGACCCAAGTCTCCCCCCGCTTCTTTGATCCCAACAACCTTAGGAATTTTACTTAGTTCTTCCACGGTTTCCGGTTCAATGTTCACATTGGTTCGGGAAGGCACATTGTAGAGAATAATCGGTAAATCCACCTGTTCTGCAATTCCTTTGAAATAAGCCTTTAATCCTTCCTGGGTGGCTTTGTTGTAATAGGGGGTTACCAGTAGCAGTCCGTCGGCTCCCAGTTCTTGTCCTTGCTTGCTAAAACTTACGGCTTTTTCATAGTCGTTGGAGCCGGCCCCTACAATCACCGGGACTTTTCCCCTGGCTTTTTCCACAGTTTTTAGAATTAAGGCTTCCCGTTCCTCAAACGACAGAGTGCTGGCTTCTCCCGTAGTTCCCAGTACCACAATTCCTTGGGTTTTGGATTGTAGCTGAAAATCCAATAATTTTTCGAAACTTTCCATATCCACCTTTCCACCTTTAAACGGGGTGGCAATGGCCACTGCTGATCCTGTAAACATAATTATAGCCTCCTTATTTTTGTATGAGTATGATTTTACTCCTTTTGAATTTTTACCTACTCTTTAAAATTCACCATGAACTGCCTATCTTCCTTGTCTTCCAATCGGATAATATCCGTTCCTACGGGAAATTACCGTACCTTCTTTAGTTTCTCCATATGTGTCAAAATCCCTACTCCATTGGTTGCAGCTCCCTTTCGAAGATTATCCGCTACCACCCAAAGAGCCAGCCCCTTGGGGTTAAACAGATCCTTACGGATCCTTCCGACAAAAACTTCATCCCGATCATGGGCATCAAACACCGTAGGATATACCAAATCTCCGGGCTTATCCATCAGTACCAGTCCCTGGGTTTTCTCAAAAATTTCCCGTACTTCCTGGAGATCCGGAGCTTTTTCAAATTCTGCATAAATTGCCTCGCTGTGTCCGTTGATCACCGGTACTCGTACCGTAGTTACCTGCACTGGAAGCGTAGGTTTATTTAGAATTTTTTGAGTTTCATAGACCATTTTCAGTTCCTCTTTGGTATAGCCGTTATCGTAAAACACATCAATATGGGGAATGCAGTTTCCCGCAATAGTCTTTGGATAAGTTCTCGGCTCCCGCTGGGGATCCGCTAACTGTTCCTGCAACTCCTGCATCCCGGCCGATCCGCTTCCGGAAACCGCCTGATAAGTAGCAACGTTGATTTTGGTTAAACCATAAACCTCATTTAGGGGACTGAGGGCTGCCACCATCTGTATCGTGGAGCAGTTGGGGTTTGCTACAATTCCTTGATAACCCTTTAAAATATCCCCATTGATTTCCGGAACCACCAGGGGGATTCCCTCGGTCATTCGCCACTGGGAGGAGTTGTCAATCACCGTATTCCCCGACTTTGCTGCAATGGGAGCATAGTGTTCGGATACCTCCCCGCCGGCGGAAAATAATAAATAATCAAACTCCTCTTGCATGGCCTCTTCCGTTAATTGTTCCACAGTAATATCCCGATCCTGAAAGGAAATTTTCTCTCCCTGGGACTTTTTCGATGCAAACAGGCGTAAAGATTGGATATCCACCCTTTGTTCCGTTAAAACCTGTAGGATTTTTCGCCCTACATTCCCTGTCCCTCCAACAATACCGATTTTTAAACTCATGTTATTGCCTCCCTCTCTTTAATATCTTTTATTAAATTTGTTATTCCTATTCTGTATACCCGGCTTTTTTTCCAAAAACGAAAAAACTCCCGGAAACCGGGAGTTTGGTATACGCTGACAAATCCTCCGCTAAGCTCTTTTTTTAAAAAACTTCGCGAATATTATCAAAGCAATAATAGCCCCCCATGGAATCCCATGACAGTGATAAGATTATTCACCTTATCCCCAGTCTTTAAGGTTCAGCCTCCCTTAAAAACTTCGGCACCGTTTCCTTTCTTCGAAACTTGAGTCGCTTAACCCCTTATTTTCGAATACTGATTTAAGTGCACCTCTATTTGTTATTCAATTATAATGTTTAGTAGTATATCATATTTAGCTCCAAAGTCAAAATTTTTTTTGAAAATTAGTCGGACTTATTTCTTAATCGTATCGTACAAGCTCACACGGCGATTTTTTCGGGTTGGAAGTTCCCCCCGTACCTGATGAAGGTAATCAATGTCCAGTTCCCGATATAAAAATCCTTCTTTTTCCTCCAACTCATCCAAAATCCTTCCCCAGGGATCCACAATCATACTGTGACCATAGGCCTGATAGGAAGCCTTGGAGTTTCTTGCGGGAGAGACCGCGGCGACATAGACCTGATTATCCAGAGCTCTGGATCGCATCAACAACTCCCAGTGGGCGGGGCCCGTGGTGGTATTAAAAGCTCCGGGAATGACCACCAGCCTTGCCCCTTCCTTCTCCATTATCTGGAATAGTTCCGGAAAGCGAACGTCGTAACAAATGGCGATACCGATTTTACCAAATTTTGTATCCAGCACTGTAATTTCCTCTCCCGGAGAAAGCACATCGGACTCTTTGAAAGTGATTTTTCCAGGGATATCAATATCGAACAAATGAATTTTCCGGTGTTTTCCCAGGAGCTCCCCCTTCGACCCGAAAACATAGGTGGTGTTATAAATTTCTTTTTCTCCTTCCCCCTGCTCCGGTATGGATCCTGCGATAATCATCACACCCTGTTCTTTCGCCAATTTTTGAATTTTTAACGTGGTGTCTCCCCCATAGGCTTCGCTAAATTCCGGAAAGTAGCTGTTATCGTAGGGGGTGTTGAACATTTCTGGAAGAATAATGATATCCGGCTGATATTTCCTTATTCCCCGGGCAATCATTTCCTCAGCTTTTTCCAAGTTCATTTTTTTATCCTCTTCGACCATCATCTGACATCCCAGTACTTTTACGGTTTTCATTTTTTTTCCTGCCTTTCTCTTTTTAAGGATTTTTTACCGGTTCTTCTGTGGGTCTTTGCTCTCGGGTGTTGAGTTTTTTTGTAGAAATTCCAAGGTCTTTATGGTATGATTATACATGAATTTATTGCCTTTTATGTACCATCTTATTAAATCCTTAGGAGGAATCATCCATGACCCATATTTTCTTTGTCATTTTCTTTGTATCCTATATGCTGTTCATCGCCTTAACTTTTCCGCTCCACTATTACTATGGAAAGAAAGGACCGAAGGATAAAAAGCGGAATCTGGTTTATAAAATCAACAGAAGCTTATCCAAAAACATTGTCCGTTTCAGCGGTTGTGATTTGGAAATCATCGGAAAAGAGAACATTCCCGATCAGGCGGCGCTTTACGTGAGTAATCATCAAAGCTATATGGATATACCGCTCCTGGTTCACGTGCTGGATCAGCCCTTGGGCTTTGTGGCGAAAAAAGAACTTCGAAAAGTGCCGATCATCGGTAAATGGATTTACTTTACGGAAAGTGTTTTCATCGATCGTAAGGATATCCGTCAATCCCTACGGGCCATTAATGATGCGTCAAAAAAAATCAAAGACGGTCATTCCATGGTAATTTTCCCTGAAGGCACCAGAAGTAAGTCTTCCGAGATGAATCCCTTCAAACCGGGAAGCTTGAAAATTGCAGAAAAAGCTAAGTCCTACGTAGTGCCGGTGACCATCATCGACTCATACAAACTTTACGAAGGCAACAAGAGCCGTGTTCGACCCGCGAAGGTTAAGATTGTGATCTCTAAACCTCTGCCCCCTCAGGAAAAGGGACAGGAGAAGACTTCCGACAACACAGTGACGGTACTCAATACCCTGAAAGAAAATTTAAAAGAACATCAAATATCCTAACCCCTATTCTAAAGCCCCTCGCAAATCCGAACCTCCCGGCCATGAGCATTAAAACATGAAGACCGGGAGGTTTTTTTCCTTTCTAATAACCCTTATCCAAGTTCACCAGGTTTTTTAAGGTTTCCCCTCTGCTGAATTTCTCCGCATTCTCATAAATCGTATCAAATCTCCGCTGATTCCGCATTTCCGAAACCCAGGAATTATGGGGGGTAATGATTACGTTTGCAAAATCCCACAGGGGACTGTCTTCCCTCAAGGGTTCTTCCTCCACCACATCCAAGGCCGCCCCTTGGATGGACTCCTGCTTCAGATGCTCAATCAACGCCGGCTCTTCCACAACACTTCCTCTGGAAACATTGATTAGATAGGCCTTGGGATTCATAGCCGCTAAGGCCCCATCATCGATTAAATGATGGGTCTCATCGGTATAGGGAATGGTCAGCACAACCACGTCGCTGTGCTTTAACACCTCGTAGAGATCTTTTATGGGATAGCATTTATGAAAGTACTCCACGTCCCGTCCCCGGGTATTGACCCCGGTAATTTCCACGCCGAATCCTTGAAGTCGTTTAGCCCCTTCCACGGCAATACTTCCGGTTCCGATGAAGCTTACCCGCTTATTATAAAGCTCTATCAGGGACGTATCCATTTTCCACTGCTTCTGTTGCTGTTGATGATAAAAAGTCTTACTGTTCTTAAAGAGCTCCAGAATTTTCATCACGATGAACTCTCCCATGGGAATACTGTATCCCCCTTTGTTGTTGGTCAGTAGAATCCCCTGATCCTTCACCTTTTCCAAAGGCACCTGATCGATTCCAATACTGGATAGTTGAATCCATTTAAGATTTTTCATCTTTCCAATATCCAAGGTGGAAAAGGGACTGTAGCAGATCAGCGCTTCCACGTCCTCTAATTCTTCATCATATACCAGGTCCCGCTCCTTCCGGAATATAATCTCGTAACCGAGATTTTTAATACTCTGCATCTTCTTTTCTCCATAGTCGTAAGTAAACAGTGCTTTCATAATATCCCTCCCGTCAATTCTCTTCAGTTTATACCCTAAAAGCCCTCTTCTAAAAAGAAAACTACAATGGAGTTCCATGATTCTTCTTTTTTTGTTATTCTTTCCGACGAGAATCTGTGCTAAAATCAAAGAAAGTCTTTAACCTGGGAGGAAAACCATGCTCTATCGAATCAAGCAGTTTTTCCGGGGGGTGTTTGCCAAGGTCACCCCGGAGGAGCAAGTCTTTCTAAAAGCCTATTTAACCAAGGGAGAAGCCCTTCTCTTTCGCCGTCTCCGGGTAGGGGAACAGCGCCACAGTCTTAATATCGCCTATGATTGTTTGAAGGAAGCCCCTAAGAACCGGATTTTAATCAAAGCCGCCCTGCTCCATGATGTGGGGAAAATCAACAGCAATCTGACATTGGTCCACAAAGCCTTGGTGGTGGTGATTACGAAACTTCCAATCCCCAAAAGAATGTTACCGAAGTTCTTACAGAAAGCTTTGTATTATAAGCAGCAGCACCCGGCTCTGGGAGCTGAGCTCCTTAACAATGTAGGAACTGAGGCTTCCGTGGTCTTTCTGACCCGGCATCATCATCGGGACTTTTCAACAAATCCGATTCCCCTCAAGGCCTACCCAAAACTTGGAGAAGGATTTAACGAAAACTCCCTTGGAGATCTATTGAAAACCCTGGAGCTGTTGCAAAAAATCGACGAAAAAAATTAAGGGGAGCAGGCTCCCCTTAATTCTTGTCTTTTAAGACTGTTTTATAACCGTTTGGTCTTACTCTTTGATCCTGTCTCTAGTCTAAATCCTTTTTATAAATATCCTTTAACACCACACCGGTATTCCGGTCTTCGATTTTTCCAATGGACCATTCATTTTGCAGGATGATGGCGGGATTTCCCTCATGATCTTCCACTAACATACTATCCATGGTGGCATTAAAGCGGTCGGGATCATAGCCCTCCATTTCGATCCATCGAATGTAGCGGTGAGGCATACTTTCCATAATGATATCCACACTGTACTCATTTTTCAGTCGGTATTCCAGTACCTGAAATTGCAGTACCCCTACTACACCAACGATGTACTCCTCAATACCGATATTCGGTCTCTTAAAGACCTGGATCGCCCCTTCCTCGGCTAACTGCTGAATTCCTTTTAAGAACTGTTTACGTTTCATGGAATTCTTCGGAATGATTTTCGAAAAATGCTCCGGCGGGAACACCGGTATTTTTTCATATTTCAAAGAAGGGTCCGCCTCCGACAAAGTATCGCTGATCTTAAACAGTCCGGGATCATGGAGACCGATAATATCTCCGGGATAGGCGGTGTCCACGATCTCCCGGTCCTGGGCAAGAAACTGTTGGGGCTGAGCCAGACGAATTTTCTTCCCGGTTCTTGAATTGTATACGGACATGCCCTTTTCAAACTTTCCGGAACAGATTCGAATAAAGGCCAGGCGGTCCCGATGGGCGGGATTCATGTTCGCCTGGATTTTGAAAATGAACCCGGAAAAATTCGGATCCTCCGGAGGAATCAACCCCTGATTACTGTTCCTTGCCTCCGGTTTATAGGTCAGTTTTAAAAAGGATTCCAAAAAAGGCTCCACACCGAAATTGGTCATGGCACTTCCGAAAAACAGAGGGGTCAACTCCCCGTTTTGCACCTTATCATGATCAAAATCATCCCCTGCCATGTCCAAGAGCTCCACTTCATCCTTCAGGCGTTGATAGTAATCGGCGCCGAGGATATCCGCCAGTCCCTCGTCGTCAAGGTCCTTGCTGACAATCTTTGCGATGTTCTGTCCATGATCCCCGTCCTGGTACAGCTCAATCCGTTTTTTCTGTCGATTGTACACCCCTTTGAAATCTCCGTCGGTACCGATGGGCCAGTTCATGGGGTAGGACTGAATTCCAAGGACCTTTTCGATCTCTTCCATCAGTTCGAAGGGGTCCTTCCCCGCCCGGTCCAGTTTGTTGATAAAGGTAAAAATCGGAATGTTTCGGTCCTTACAAACCCGAAATAGCTTCTTTGTTTGAGGTTCCACCCCTTTGGCGCAGTCAATGACCATTACCGCACTGTCTGCCGCGGTTAGGGTTCGGTAAGTATCCTCCGAGAAATCCTGGTGGCCGGGAGTATCCAAAATATTGATACAGGCACCATCATAATTGAACTGCATCACACTGGAGGTCACCGAGATCCCCCGCTGCTTTTCAATTTCCATCCAGTCAGAAACCGCATGTTTTTGGGTTTTTCTCGACTTTACAGACCCGGCTAACCGGATGGCTCCTCCGTAAAGGAGAAACTTTTCCGTCAGTGTGGTTTTTCCCGCATCGGGGTGGGAAATGATTGCAAAGGTTCTTCGTTTATTGATTTCTTTTATAAAATTTTTATCCATCATAACATCTCCAATAGTTTATTACATCCAGTATTTTTAACGGGCCAGGATCTCTATAGCGGTCTTGAAAATTTTCTCATCGGTCAGACCGTATTTCTCCAATAATTCCGCCGGTTTCCCCGACTCTCCGAAGGTATCCTCCACGCCGATGCGTTTTAAGGGTACGGGCATGTTTTCCGATAAAACTTCCGCCACGGCGGATCCCAGACCTCCGATGATATTATGTTCCTCAGCGGTGATTACGGCTCCGGTTTCCTCAGCAGCCTTAATGATTATGTCCCGGTCAATGGGCTTGATGGTATGAAGGTTTAGAACTCTTGCCTCTACCCCTTTTTCCTCCAACTTTTCCGCGGCTTTTAAGGCTTCATGGACCATTAGGCCCGCAGCGATAATGGTAAGATCGCCCCCCTCTTTTAGGGTAATGCCCTTTCCGATTTCAAAGTCATAGTTTTCATGATCGTTGATCACCGGTACCCCGGAACGTCCCAGTCGTAAGTAAACCGGACCGTCAAACTCCGCAATTTTTTTAACCGCGGTCATGGCTTCCACTCCGTCCGAGGGAACGATGACCGTCATATTGGGGATGGTCCGCATGCAGGCGATGTCCTCCAAGGCCTGATGAGAAGCGCCGTCTTCCCCTACGGTGATCCCTGAATGGGTGGCGCAGATTTTAACATTCAGTCTCGGATAACCGATGGAGTTTCGAATGATCTCAAAGGCTCTTCCCGAGGCAAACATGGCAAAGGAACTGGCAAAGGGGATTTTCCCCGTGGTGGACAGTCCCGCAGCCAATCCGATCAGATTCTGCTCCGCCACCCCCACGTTAAAAAACCGATCCGGATAAGTTTCTCCAAAACCTGCAGTTTTTGTGGACTTTGAAAGGTCTGCGTCAAGGACCACCACTTTCTCATTTTCTTTTCCCAGTTCTACTAAGGCTTTTCCGTATCCTTCTCTTGTGGCCATCATTTTACTCATGATCCAACCCTCCCAACTCTGTCATTGCCTGATCCCGTTCTTCTTTGTTCGGAGCTTTGCCGTGCCATCCCGCCTGATCTTCCATAAAGGAGACGCCTTTTCCTTTTACGGTTCTGGCAACGATCATTGTGGGTTTATCCTTCGTTGTTTTAGCAATAGCCAAAGCTTCTAAAATTCCCTTGAAATCGTGACCGTCAACAGTCAATACGTTCCACCCGAAGGCTTTAAACTTATCCGTAACCGGGTGTACTCCCATAACTTCTTCATTGGGTCCGTCAATTTGCAGTCCGTTATAATCCACAAAGGCCGTAAGGTTATCCAGTTTATAGTGAGGGGCCGCCATAGCCGCCTCCCAGACAATTCCTTCCTGCAGTTCGCCGTCTCCCAGAAGGGCAAAAACCCGGCTGCCGGAGTTGTCGGTTCTCAGCCCTAAAGCCATTCCTACAGCCGTGGAAAATCCCTGTCCTAAAGAACCTGTGGACATATCCACTCCGGAAATGTTTTTCATCTCCGGATGTCCCTGGAGTATGCTTCCGATTTTTCGAAGCTCCCAGAGCTGACTTTTCGGAAAAAAACCTTTTTCCGCCAAGGCCGCATACAGTACCGGCGCAGCATGGCCCTTAGAGAGCACAAACCGATCTCGATCCCTCCATTCGGGATTCTTCACATCCACATTCATTTCCTGAAAATACAAAGCACTGACAATCTCCACGGCGGACAGGGAGCCCCCGGGGTGACCGGATCCCGCTTTATATAGCATTTCCACAATGTCCCTACGAAGGGTTGTGGCCTTTTGTTGAAGCATTTCCTGATTCATGATTTTCATAACCTCCTAGTTGTATGTTCTAGCTATTTATCTTTCCTTTCATGATCAACCAATACAGTGAACAGTCTTTTAATCCGGATGTTTATTATTGCTAAGGGTGATGTTTCCTTGGTATAATGTCTACTTCACCTCTTTGAATCCTTCTCCCAGCACCTCATGGATGGTGCTGACCATCATAAAGGCCTTAGGATCCACTTCATGGACAATGCGCTTTAACTTTGCCACTTGGGCCCGGTTGACCACGCACAGAAGTACATCCCGGTTGGATCCGGTGTATACCCCTTTCCCCGACAGAGCCGTAACCCCCCGATGTAATTCCTGGGTTATCTTTTTTCCCATGACCTCAGGATCCTTGGAGATAATATAAAAGGCTTTGGCATAGCTTAGGCCCTCTACAATAAAATCAATGAGTTTTACCAAAATATACAGGGCGATAATGGAGTACAGGGACGTCTCAATTCTTCTTTCCACCAATCCTGCGGCTACCACGACCAGAAGGTCCAAAACCATCATCATTTTTGCCGTACTAAAATTCGGAAAAAATTTATTCAGAATGGCTCCTCCAAGGTCCGTCCCCCCCGTGGTTCCTCCAAAGCGAAAAACAATACCGAGCCCTACTCCGGAGATTACCCCGCCGTAAATCGCCGCTAGTAGCAAGTCGTCGGTTACAGCGATTTCTCCGAAGAACACATAGAAGAACCTGATAAATACCGACAACATAATGGTGGCATAGGCAGTTTTAGCACCGAAGGCTTTCCCTAAAATCATAATCCCCGCAATAAATAGGGGGACATTTACCGCCAGGTTGGTAAAGTCAATGGGAATGCCGAAAAGTTTCTGTATCAGAATGGCAAAACCCGTCACCCCTCCCGGGGCAATGGTATTGGGCTCTAAAAAAAACACCAAAGAAAAAGCCAGTAGACCTGAGCCAAGGGCTATGGCGAGATACTCCACAAGTAGGCGATACTTATTGTTTTGAATCATAGTCATTCTCCTTTCCAAAAATTAAGACCTCATTCTCCATAGGATGCTTAAGGGAATGAAAGGTCTTATTTTCACTTCATGGTTATATTGGTTATGTGTTGCTGACATAGGTCAGTTTAAAATCGTCATTATGTAATGCTTGGTTGTTTGTTACAGCTATTCTTAATACTCTGATAAAATCCCTAAGCTGATGGATAGGGCCCGGTTGACCTTGGCCATGGTTCGATCGTCCAGGGTTCCGATTTTTTCTTCCAATCGTGTTTTATCGATGGTTCGAATCTGTTCCAGTAAAATCACGGAATTTTTGGGAATTTTATAATGGCCAGTGTCCAGCTCCACATGGGTGGGTAGCTTCCCCTTGTTGATTTTCGACGTTATGGCCGCAACAATGACCGTGGGGCTGTATTTATTTCCGATGTTGTTTTGAATAATCAGCACCGGCCGAACCCCACCTTGTTCCGACCCCCTTACAGGGCTAAGATCTGCATAAAACATATCTCCTCTTTTAATTGCCACGGTTTAATCACTCTCCGATATCTTGCCTTCATATTCTTCCAAAAAAGGCAAATCTAAGCTCATACCCAGCTCTGCCAGGGCAGTATTAATGCTTGCCATTTCCTCGTAACCCGCCTTGATGTTGCAGAGTTTTTCTCCAAAGCACTTTTCTTGAATATAAGATCGAACAGCTCTGGTTAAAAATTCACTTCGATCCAAATTCTCGATTTTTGCCAGGCGATCAGCATCTTCAACGATTGATGGGGGTAAATGCACGATGATCTTCTTAGAATTGGGCATACTGCACCTCCAGTCCGTAAGTATTAGGCTAACTTATATTATATATCACTTAAGATTGTCGTGTCAACAAGTGATCGGTAATTGCCCATACTTCTCCTTTCATTAAATAAACCCTAGGAACCCTTCGACTGATCATACAAACAATTTCATAATTTATGGTGCCCAGTAAATCCGCAAAATCATCCGCGGTATTGGGATCTTCATCGTTGCTACTAATGACAGTAACCACGTCTCCTATATTGGCCTCTTCACCGGTGATATCCACCATGGACTGATCCATACAGATTCTTCCAACAATGGGATAGGCCTTCCCTTTTAGCATCACCTTGGCTTTTTCCGTCAGCAGCCTTGTAAAACCGTCTGCATAGCCCACGGGAAGGGTGGCAATCCGTCGGGTTTCCCGGGTTTCATATATGAGGCCGTAACTGACTCCGCGACCCTTTTCCAAGTCCTTTACCAACGCAATTTCCGCTTTTAACTCCAGTACCTTTTTTAGCTTGATTCTCCGATGGTCCACATCCTTCGAAGGATAAAGACCGTAGAGCATCAGTCCCGCGCGGACCATGTCCAGATTCATCTCGGGAAGATCAATAATTGCAGCGGAATTCGATACATGCTTAATCGGTATATTGAACCCTTCGGCTTCCAGTTTTTTCACTAAAAGCTGAAATTTTTCAAACTGTAAATAGGTAAAATCTTTTTTAGCATCATCGGCTATGGCAAAATGAGTATAAATCCCCTCCACTATCAACCCTTTCATACCTAGGATTCTTATCATTTTCTTCTGATCCTGCTCATGGGTTTGAAAACCCAGTCGGGACATACCGGTATCCACTTTGATGTGCACTGTTATTTTTTCTCCCCGCTCCAAAGCTTTTTCATTGAAGCACTTTCCTTGTTCATAGGTATATATGGTTTGGGTGATGTTATACTTGGTAATTGTCTCAAACTGAGTTTCCGGAGTATATCCCAGCACCATAATAGGAAGCGTTATTCCCGATTTTCGCAGTTCCACAGCTTCCGTCAGGGTGGCCACGGCGAACCGGTCAGCACCAGATTTTACCAGTGTTTCGGCGATCTCTACTGCCCCATGTCCATAACCATCCGCTTTGATTACCGCACAGGCTAAGGTATCTTTATTAATGTTTCGTTTAACCTCTTTCATATTGTGAGATAAATGGTCCAAATTAATTTCCGCCCATAGGGGCCGTAGATTCTCTTTATTAATCATAAGATCCTCCTTTGCTGATTATTGCCTGAGCAACAGCGTCTTTTTTACTGTGGGAAATACTGAGCCAAATCTCCGTGGCCCCCATGATTTCCAATTGTTCCTTTGCTCCGTTATGAAGAACTGCAAAGGGCCGGTGATTGCTGTCTTTATGTATTTCGACATCCTTCCAGCTAAAACCCCGTAGTCCGGTGCCCAAAGCTTTGCTTACGGCTTCTTTAGCGGCAAAATAGCCGGCTACCGTAATTGTAGACTTTTGGTTTTCTGTTATGTAGTCCACTTCTTGTTCGGTCAGGATACGATGTATAAACTTCGGATTTTTCTTTATGGCTCTTTCAATTCGATGAATTTCAATGATATCAATTCCAATACCTCTAACCATTATCCTTCACCTCTTCTTCTTCTTCACTGAAGTCCTTTAAAAAAGTCAGGTCCATTTGCTCCATCTGTTGATGGCCCATAACTCCATGAAGCATGTGGTATAAATCATTCAGCTTTTCTTCAATCCCCTCTTTTTCTGTCCGCATACCGTCCAGTTTTTTTCGTAGGCCCCTGATATTTTTTTGAACCTTGGAAAGTTTTTGTCGCTCGTGTAAAAATCGGGTGTAAGAAATTTCCGCCATCACTTTATAGAGTTTTTTTTGGATGTCTTTTAGTAAAATCTGTTTTTCTTCCAAATCACTTTTAAATTTTTCGATTTCTTCTTTCACATTCTCAATGTCTATTTTTGCTTTTTCCAATTCCTTGGTCAAGGATCCCCTGTCTTCGGAATTGATTTCATGAGAAAGGGCAATAATTCGGTTAATCAGTTGATCTTTATCCTCATATTTCTTTTGCAGTTTGCCTTCCATATCCCGAATCTCTTTTTCTTTGTTGTACAATTCCCCCTGGAGTTTTTTCGTCCTTTGATTTCCATAGGTTTTAATGGTTTGATGGCATTTAGATTCATTAAAAAATTGTTTGATGTTTTTCGGGTCCAGAATTTTTTCATCAATCTCAATTTTATGGGTTTTTTCGAAAGCTTTATTTTTTATAAAATTTATCATGGCTTATCCCCTTATAACTACTCCCTTGTATTTTTCTTTTAGAAGGTCTTAATTTATTATTCGCCAATTCCTTAAAATATCCTGCTTAAATTCCAAAAACAATTAACATTCCTAAAATCACCGTTAATAAAACGGCGTAAATGACCACATCTCCAAAAATAATCCGTTTTTCAAATTGTTGCACGCAAAAATTAGGGAACTTTTCACACACCACAGTAACCGGTTTATATATGAAACGTTCCGCATTAATCCATTTCGGCAACGGCAGACTGAATAAATGAAATTTCACACCCACTACAAACATACCGAATCCGATAATATAAACTCCCAGGAAGTCTACAATTTCATCAGCCCCGAAAAACTCCAGCCCCACTAAATAACTTTGAATAAACTCCGGGCTGTAGGTAAAGCTGCTTGCCGCAGGAATCAAGTAACCCTCGAAGAAAAAGGAAGGATTTAGACCGATGGCGATCACAAAGAAGGCAAGAATTCCCATGGCCCCATTCATACGATAATGGTCTCCCTCAATTTTTTCATATTCAGGGGCAAGGTCTCCCAGGAAGATGTATCCGAAGAACTTGAGGAAAGAGCATACGGTTCCCGCACTGACAATGACAAAAAGGAGCTCTGCATAACGAAAAACCTCATGACCGTAGAGATAGGCCTCATCAATGGCATGGTGAAGCACGGACTTGCTGGCAAAACCATTAAAGCCTGGCATCCCAGTAATACCAAAGACCGCTATTAAACACAGTAGGGCAGTAAGAGGCATCTTTTTCCAAAGACCCCCGAGCTTGTACATGTTCCATTCCCGAGTACGAAGGAATACCAATCCTGCCACCATAAAGAGAATCACCTTAAAGAAGGCGTGATTGATCATATGGAAGACGGCACCGGCAAAGCCCATAGCTCCTTCATAACCTAAATATCCTGCAACTCCTATTCCCATGATCATATAACCCATTTGACTCACACTGTGATAAGCCAGCATCCGTTTCATATTACCCTGCTGCAGGGCCATAAAAACGCCTACCACCATAGTTATGATTCCGATCCAAATAACCACAGCGCCAATGTTTCTTGAGACCTGCCATAAAAGTTCCACTGAGCTGAGTCGGGCACTGTCCGTAACGGAAAATACCACGGAGACCACCCGAAGAATTCCGTAGGCACCGATCTTGATCAGAATCCCGGAAGATAGTGCCACCACAGAAATCGGTCCACCTTCGTACACCTTAGGCATCCAGAAATGAAAGGGTACCATCCCCGCTTTGATACCGAAACCTCCAATTAAGAAAGCTGCAATAATATATTTGATCGGTCCCATTTCGCTAAACTGTACGGCGAGGGGGCTCCATTCAAAGCTTCCCGTATAGGCGGAGAGCATTAAAATTCCGCTTAGTATGGATAGCCCTCCGATAATTCCCATGTAAATATAAACTTTTCCCGCCTCTAACTGGTCTTCCCCCCTGTGATAAACCATCAAGGCATAGGAAATAAAGGTCATGGCCTCAAAGAATAGGAAAAAGCTCAAAAGGTCGCCAGCCATCAGGGTTCCGATAATAGCAAAGTAGGTTAAGGTGTAGAAAACATAGTTGATGTCTTCCAAACTGTAAATCCCCAGGGCCAACCATACAATTCCCGTTAAAATAATAAATACGTAGTTGAGCATATCAATACGAAATATGGCTCCCATACCGAATACATTTCCGATTTCATAGACCACAGGGGCCCGTTGGACTTCATTGAAGATCAGAATCATAAAAATCGTGGTGAGGAGTACAAAAACTTTTACCACATTTCGTCGAATTTTTCGTTCCTTATCTCCTATTGACGGAATTATCAGTAATTCCAGAACAATAAAAAGGACAATCGATGCAGGCATCCATACTTGAATGATTCCTCTTGAAATAATATCCAATGCTATTCATCCTTTCCTATGATAAAAGCTCCTGCTTCCTTAAGCAGAAGGATCAGCAAGAGCTCTCATTTTATATGATTCGGGTCAAAATAATCAGAGCAACCGTCAAAATTACCGTATATATTATAACATCTTCCTTAATAATTGTCATTTCATAACGATCGGTGATTTTTATTGCATTCTTATAAACCAGATTATACATCGGTCGGTACAGGGTGGTCTCTACATCCATCCAGTCCGGCATGGTCAGGTGGAATAAGTGATACCGGCTTCCGATAAAAAAGATTCCGAAACCGAATAAATAAATCCAAAACATGATGGAGATATCTGCGTAATTAAAAAAATTCATATCCACCAAATAACTTTCAATAAAATAAGGGTCGTATACAAACTGTCGGGCCGACGGAATTAAAAAGGCATTTAAGAAGTAATTGGGAGCCTGCCCGATGGCCACGATTAAAATCGCCAGTCCTGCCATGGCCATATCCATCATACCGTTATCTCCTTCGATATTTTGGTATTTTTCCGGAGTTTTTCCTAGGAAAACGTAACCGAAAAGTTTAATAAAGGAGCATACAGTACCGGCACTGACGATGGTAAACATCACTTCCGCATACCGGAAGGAATGATGACCGTATTCATAGGCTTCGATAATGGCATGGTGCAGCATGGATTTACTGGCAAAGCCGTTAAAACCCGGCATTCCTGTAATCCCTAAAGCGGCTATCAAACAAACCAAAGCGGTAAAGGGCATTTTTTTCCAAAGCCCTCCAAGCTTATACATGTCCTGCTCTCTGGTTCGTAGATATACCAATCCCGCTACCATAAACAATAGTCCCTTAAAAAGAGCATGGTTTACAATATGGTATACTGCTCCGGTAAAGCCCATGGCGCCGTAATCCCCAAGATAGGCTGCCACCCCGATCCCCATTACGATGTACCCCATTTGAGAGATGGAGTGATACGCCAGCATCTTTTTCATATGGGACTGCTGAAGCGCCATAAACACTCCTACGGTCATGGTGGCAATCCCCACCCAGATAATTACTGCTCCCAGGTTTTCGGAAACCGACCACAAGGTGGGATCCAGTTCTCCTAAGGCGGTGATATCAGGAATAAAAAAGCTGGTAATGATTCGAAGCAGTCCAAAGGCCCCTACCTTAATTAAAATCCCCGAAAGCAAAGCGCTGGCCGGCGTAGGGGCTACAGGATGAGCCTTAGGCAGCCAAATATGCAGAGGAAGCATCCCGGCCTTTACGCCAAATCCCAGTACAAAAAACAGAGTGATCAGGTATTTTATCCAGCCCAGCTCGTTCAGTTCCGCTGCCAGGGGTACAAACTCCAAGGTCCCGGTATAAACATATAAAAGAATTATTCCAAGAAGAATACTCAGGCCCCCGGCTACTCCCATATAGATGTAGTTGTTCCCCGCCAGCATGGATTCCTTTGACTGGTTGTGGGCCACCAACATATAGGAGGTTAAGGTCATCATCTCAAAGAAAAGAAACATCGTTAAGATATCTCCCGCAAATATGGTTCCGAGAATTCCTCCAAAGGTTACTGCCATCCATAGGGAGAATCTATTTCGGTGCCGTTCAATCCTCATATAGTCCCGGGTATAAATGGTTACCATCAACCACAAAACCCCTGCGGTCATGGCCATAATAAATCCAAGCATATCCACAGTAAAATGCAGTCCCACACCAAATACTCCAGGGATAAAATAGTCAATACTGCCTTCTACCACCTGGGGATACATTGCTAAAATCATTAAAAAAGTAACAAACGTAGAGTTTACAACAGTGGAATCCCTAAGGGTTTCCGACTTTCTTCCAAAATAGGCCTCAATAGGGCCTCCCACTAAGGGGATTAATATGGCAATAAAGGGCAGATAAGGAATATTGTTGATCAGATTCACAAAGGTCTCGGCGATGGAAAACTTCGTATCAAAGATAAATTCTCCCTGGGTTCCCGTACCCGCTCCCATGGTAATAATAATAAAAATCCCAACGAGAAATATTGTCAATACAAATACTAGTATACAGTTCACACAAAAAGAATCCAGATTACCTATGATTCGTTGCAGAATATTTTCTTTTTGTTTACTATTTAAATCTTTCATGTTTCTCCTCCTCTAAACTACAAGAAAGTTGGAACCGCTCGCTCAATAATATTCATAAGAATTTGAGGGAATATTCCTACTAAAATAATCAATCCTGCAATGATAACCATAGGCATGGTCATGGTTCTCGGAATACCGTCCCGAGTCATTTCTTCACTGCCATCTTCCCTGGGCTTTAAGAAAGCCGCTACAATAATGGGGAGATAATATACCGCGTTAAGAAAGCTACTTAATAGAATTACGACGAGATAGAAAGGCTGATTGGACTCGAGAACCGCCAGGGCTAAATACCACTTACTCATAAACCCGCTCATTCCGGGAATACCGATCATCCCTAGGGCCGCAATACTGAAAACAATCATGGTCAAGGGCATTTCATACCCAATCCCCGACAAGTCGTTGATTTTTCGTTTTTCCGTTTTATATATGATGGCTCCCGCACTTAGGAATAATGCGGATTTCATTAATCCGTGGGAGACTACATGAAAAAGGGACACGCTAAGCCCTTGGGTCGTGGCCATACCGATCCCCAGAAAGATGTATCCTAGTTGGGCCACACTGGAGTAGGCGAGCATTCTTTTAATATCTTTTTGTCCGATGGCAAATATGGACCCCATGATCATTCCCACAGCAGCAAAATAAGCAATGTAATTGTGAACTCCTAAATTAACGATGATAATTTCCGTACCTACTAAACGGAAAAGAACTTTCATCGCCACAAAAATATAGACCTTTACCACAAGGCCGGAAAGCAATGCGCTGGATGGAGTCGGTGCGCTGGAGTGGGCATCGGGAAGCCAGGTATGCAAGGGGAAAACCGCAGCTTTAATTCCAAGTCCCGCCGCCATAAAACCCAAGGCCAATAAAATATTGGTGGGATACATTTCCCAGGCAATAGCCATCTGATTGGACATCTCCGTGATGTTTAAGTATCCCGTGGCCATATATAAAAGAGCCACACCGAAAAGAAAAGAGATGGATGCCAAGGTGTTTAACATTAAGTACTTAAAGGCCGCCATAAAGTTTTCCTTTTTTCGTTTAATGGAAATTATTGCACAGGAAGTCATCGCCAGGATCTCCATAAATACATATGTATTAAACAGGTCATTGGTAAAGGTAATCCCCACCATTCCCACGAGCAGTAAAAATATTAAACTGTAATATACCGGAATTTGCTTTGGCAAAATTTCATGTTCAATGTCCCTTAAGGAATAAATCACCACTAAAGTGGTCATCATAAGGATGAAAAAGACCATCATGGTGGAAAACTCATCAACACTGAACTGTATCCCAATGGTGGGACTCCAGTTGCCGATATTATACATGTAGGATCCCTGAGTCATCACCTGAAAAAGCAGATAAGCGCTTAGCGATAGACTTGCTATCAGCACTGTCAGAATAAAATATTTTCCCTTCAAGTTAAACCTTTTCATCAGCAAAGGGGTCATAACCGCTCCTAAAAGGAGTATAAATAGAATCAATAACGGAAACTGCAAATAAGCCATCCTCTACTCCCCCCTCATTTCTAAGATTTCATCCAGCTCAACGGTGCCGTATACTTCATAAATTTTAATAATCAAACTGAGGGCGTAGGCCGTAATACTAACAGCAACCACAATTCCCGTAAGAATCATCGCCGTAGGTAAAGGATTCACATAGGAAGCAGTGATCGGTTCTTTTACGGTACCAAGTATGGGAGCATTACCTTCCGCAACGTATCCCACGGATACCATAAACAAAAATACGGCGGTTTCCATAATGTTGAGCCCAATAACTTTTTTGAGTAAATTCGGATGGGTTAATACGGTATAAAGCCCTATCACCAAAAGGGTGGCGGCTCCAAAATAATTAATTCGGTCCATGATAATTTCCAAAAACTCCATTTTAATGATCCTCCTTAATGAACACATGAAAAAGACTGATCAGGGTTACCGCAACTTTGAAAGCAATCCCCATATTTACCAAAGAAAGCATCTCAACTTGTACTTTTTCTCCATAAGCGATCTGATAGGCTCCCGCTTCTCTAAGCTGCAGCACATCATAACCCATAAAAACGACCACAAAGGCCATTAAAATAAAACAAAGCAGTACCTCCCGCTTTAATTTCCCAATGCGATCCGGTACTTTTTTTTCCGCTTTAGCAAGGCCAAACACAATGGTATACAGAACAATTGCGGAACCCATAATGGCTCCACCGGCAAAACTTCCCCCCGGTGATGCGCTGGCGTTTAAAATAATATAAGTGCCGTATAAGTAAATAAAGGGGGTAACGATGCGTATAATGGTTTTTACTATTAAATCGTCCATAGATGCGTGCTCCTTTTACTCTTCTTTAATACTTCTTTTTTTTTCATTTCCCCTAAGTACGGATATTACCGCAACAATTGAAGTAAATAGAACTCCGGCTTCAAGCAAGGTATCTATCCCTCGGTAGTATTTTAAAACTGCTGTTACGGTGTTGGGGGTTTTCGTATCATCAATGGCATTCTCGATGTAATAATCCGCCACTTCATTTTGACTGGGATTTTCCGGATCTCCGATAGCGGGAAGCTCCATAACACTGATAAACATAATTCCCAGCAGACCCAAAAACACTAGAGGTATAAAAAATTTTTTCATTTTTCCACCCTCCTTATTCTGGAAACCGTGGCAATCAGAAGAATAGTAGTAACACCGGCTCCAATGGCGGCTTCCGTCAAGGCAATATCCGGCGCCATGAGTATCAGCCACAAAATAGCCATTACCAAACTGTATGATGCGAAAATGATAATGGCACTAAGCAAGTCCTTTGTCCGCTCAACAGCTAAAGCGCAAACAATCAGGAAAAGTATTAAAATAACATTTAAGATTTCCATTTGATCCTCTCCTTATGATTCTCTTCAGAATCCTTACATCAGGATTTTCTTACAGATACATTTAGATTATTCTTCTTGAATTTTACTTTTGAAGTTCCTCTTTTTTTTCACTGTGGTATTTTGCCTTAGCAATAATATGGGCGGCGGTAGGATTGGTAATCCAGATAAAAGCAATTACAATGATGCTTTTCACACTGATTATACTAAACCCACTGTACACCGCAAGGGCTAATAGGGCAAGACCCGCTCCCAAAGTATCACATTTGGTGCTGGCATGCATTCTTGTATAGGTATCGGGCATTCGTATAAGTCCTAAGGTTCCTACGCCAAAAAAGAAGGCGCTGCTTCCTATCAATATTAATATAATGGCGTTTATGATCATTTCTACCTCTCCTTAATAAAGCTTTCCTTTTTCTAAGTATTTGGACACCGCAATGGTTGCAATAAATCCCATCATGGCATAGACCAGAGCCACATCAATAAAGCTTTCCTGTCCGGTTTGTATCGCTAAAAACGCAATGAGCACCGCAATTTTAGTAGAAATCACGTCAATTGCCACCACACGATCCGCCGCTGTGGGGCCTGCATAGGCTCGGTACAGACAGACAAACATGGTGACCCCTAAAAATATAATAAAACCTAAAAAAACAGTCTCCATCATCTTTACTCCGCCTCCAGTTTTCGTACAAATTCTTCGATAATACTGCCTTCCAGCCCCTCCGCCGCTTCCTTGGTTAATGCGTGCACAAGAAATCCTTCCTCGTCGATATCTACGGTCAAGGTCCCCGGGGTTAAGGTTACGGAATTCCCAAAGATCACTTTATCAAAATCCTTTTCAAAGGTTTTTTTCACCTTTACAAAGGAGGGAGAAATCGGTAAGGAAGGAGAAAGGACAATTTTGGCCACCTGCCAGTTGGACTTTAATATTTCGATCAGCATAACGAAAATAAATTTTACAAAAAGCACTATTTTCCCCGGGCTAAAAAGGGTCGTCTCCTTGGGTGAAAACAATAAACTTTTGGAATACAGCATAATCAGCCCTACGGCCCCTGCACCGATCAGTGCAATTTCCAAAGTAAACTGCTGCGATAAAATAATCCAAAATAAAAAAAGCAAAACAAAATAATAGCTGTAAGTTTTTATACGATTTTTCAATGTACACACCTCTTAGTCTGTTCTATGAGATTATTATAAAACCCTTCTCTTTTAAGAAATTCAAGGGTTTCGATTCATGTCATATTCTATTGTACTCCTATTACTTTTAGATTTCAACATGAAATCCGTGAAATCAAGAAAAATTCTTCAGACTTCATTTTCTTCGAAGTATTTTAATACAACAAACCCCTTTATAACAAACCTTCTGTTCTATAAGAAAGTGGTTACAAAGGGGTGCTTTTATGTCAGATAGCTTAGACTTTATGCTCTGTTGTTAACTTCGATTTTCACCATTTATCATTGTGTCAATTAATTATTTACCACAAGAGACTTATTTCATATAACTGACGGTGGACTCCTGTTGTTTTTCTTTTTTCGCTAATACCATCACCAATGTTTTTTTTAACCCGATCCAGCCTAAACAGGATATAGCAGCGATGGTTCCAAGCTTTCCACCCACTCCTGCAAAGGGAACCTCCACCAAGATAAATAGCACTCCGGCGATAAATCCCACCGCGGCCATTTCTTTAAGGTTTGGTACGTTTTTCGCTGCCACCATTCCGGCGTAGGAAGATGTTGTGGCCATCACTGCCAGGGTAGTCCCCATCTCGAAAAAATGAGGCAAAAACAGTCCCGATAACAGTACCACTATAGCGGAACCGAAAACCGCACCTTTCTCTAATTTCACACTGATTGTATAAGTTGCTATTCCTGCTAAAATTGCTGTAATTATAATTGCCAGATTATCCATTATTGTTCCTCCTATCCGAAAATGCTCATAATAAAGCGACTTACCTGTACCGAAAATGCTGCGGTGGTCCCACCTTTTCCACCGATTCCCGCATAAATCTCCGCCGTTAAGATAATTACGATTCCCACCACCGCACCGGCCAGAGCAGCGGCACCAATGCTTGGGAGTACAGCAATTCCTGACATCCCTACGAAGGATGCGGTATAAGTTGCTCCAGCTAAGGGTGCAGTCAATAAAATCCCTGCCAACACTCCGACTATTCCATTGGCGATGATTGCCGAATAGCCCATTTCATGTTGAATGTACCAAGTAATTACCGTGCCAAGAAAGGCACAGATAAATGTAGTTGCTTTCTTTTTATCAAACATATCCAGCCCTCCTTTATTTTTTTAAGTCTTTGTAATGATCCGTTAGTCCTACACCGAAAAACGCCCCAATGATCAGCAACAATCCAATATTAATCGGATCCGATGTTTCCATAATCGAAAGAACAATCAAGGCTGTACCGGTTAAAATGAACAAAACAAAACCTATCATCTTTCTTGTCATTTATAGCCCTCCTACATCCATAATAGATTATTTATAAGTACTCCTTCTATTCTAAAGCTTCGTCAAATGTTTGTCAATCGATTTGGATAATTAAATAACAAGGATTTTCATCCATTTTACTCCATAAAAACCCCCTTAAGGATAAACCCTTAAGGGGAAAAGTTTTATAAGTTCTATATTTAAGCGGAATAGGATCGGATAATATCTCTTCGACTGATGATCCCCACCAATCGATTATCCTTGATTACAGGTACCCGGTTGATTTTTTCTTTTGTCATGATGGTCGCCACTTCTTCTACGGTTTGATCTTCCTCAACGGTAATGACCTCTGTGGTCATTACATCCTCCACTCGGTAAGCTACCATCTTTTTAAGCTGCTTCTCGATGGTTTTGGTGCTCTCTAAAAAAACGTAGCCGTCCAATATGCTGAAAAACGTGGGTATTCTAAGTTTCTTACTGCGGTATATCAAATCTCCTTCCGTAACAATGCCGATTACATGCTCCTCATCATCCACAACGGGAACCCCGCTGATATTTTTATCCATCAAAATTTTGATTACATCTTCCACTAAGTCCTGGCTTTTAACCGAAATTACTTCCTTTGTCATAATATCCTTGGCTAACATCGACCTCTCCTCCTTAGTAAAAACTTATATAACATTACTTACCCGCTTTCCTCTATATTAACCAGTTCCTTTTCAGTCTCTCGGTAAATTAACATATAAAAGATGAGCAAGGTCACCGTGGCCAATGTAGGAATGATATTGTCCAGGAAAGGACTTAAGTAACCCAGGTCTCCGATGACCATATTCACAAACATATTGACAATCCACGCTGCCATTCGAATTCCCAAAAAACCTGCAAAAAGCGGCCAAAAACACACTTTGCTTTTTCGAAAAGCTTCTCTTAAACCGTCAAACACCCCTAACTCTCCTAATACCATGGCAGGAAACCACAGTTTTAAAATCAGGTGCAGTACCGCTGCCATAAGGATAAAGGCCAGCCCTAAAAGCATAACCAAAAGCACGGCCATACCTTCATCCACCCTCGAACCTATAAAGGCTACCAAAGCAAAGACTATAAAACCGAGTAAAAATATGAAAATCCAAAGGGCCAGCTTTCCGATACGATACATTAAGTATTTACCAAAGTATCTCCCCACATTGGGAAATACCCTTGAAAAATCCGGTTTTTCTCCCTCTTCCAAACTTTCTTTAATCATTCCAAAGGTGGCGGGCACCGCAATAAAATTCATCAGAAGTCCCAGAGCCGCCACAATTATACTGGCCAATATATACTCTCTATTTGCCTGAAAGAACTCCCGGGTCACCTGTTCATAGTTCTCCAGTACATGTTGTGTTTCGCCGATTTCTTCAACGGAGAGTATACTGATTAATTCCGTAGAAATTTCAGTAAATATGTAGATGCTTAACAACGCGGGAATTAACCGGGTTAAATAAACGGGAAGTGCCAGCACCCAATTTCCTCTCAGGATTCCAAAAGCTTTTTTTACCTGTTCCATTACCCATTTCCTCCTTTTTTCTAATTCTGCTTTCATTATATTAAAGAAAATCCTTTTTGTCATCCATCACTTTGGGTATATAGTCAAAACAAGTACTAAAGTAGATTCTTTTTTACCAATTTTAAAGTGAGGTGCATGGATAATGAAACATCTGAAAAACTATATCAACGGAAATTGGACCGAGGGAGACGCAGGATCCTTTTCGGTCAACAATCCTGCAACGGGGGAGGTCCTAGCCATGGTCCCGAAGGCTTCCCCGGAGCAGGTAAGAGGCGCAGTAGATGATGCGGAAACTGCTTTTCGGTTCTGGTCCAAGGAAACTGCCGAAACCCGTTCCAACCATCTTCGACGGTTGTATGATCTTATCTTGGAAAACGTGGAAGAACTGGGCCGAACCATTACCTTAGAACAGGGAAAGCCTTTAAAAGAAGGGATCGGCGAAGTCCGATACGGAGCAAGTTTTGTTCAGTGGTACAGCGAAGAAGCCAAAAGGGTAACCGGTGAGATGATCCCCGCCTCCCATAAAAACAAACGTATTATGGTACTAAAACAACCGGTGGGGGTGGTGGCCGCCATTACTCCATGGAATTTCCCCTTTGCTATGATTACACGAAAAATCGCCCCGGCTCTAGCCGCCGGCTGTACCGTAATCATTAAACCCGCTAGTCAAACCCCCATCAGTGCCATTAAAATCATGGAACTTGTGGAGAAGGCGGGGTTTCCCAAAGGAGTGGTAAACCTTGTAACCGGTGATGCCGCCTCCATCGGCAACGTCTTTTTAGACCACAAAAAGATTAAAAAGATTACCTTTACCGGTTCCACTGAAGTGGGAAAAGAACTATATCGGGGAGCAGCGGATACCGTTAAACGAATTTCCTTGGAGTTGGGAGGCCATGCCCCTTTCATCCTTTTCGACGACGGAAAGCTTTTTGATAGTATTCAAGGAGCCTTGGCATCCAAATTTAGAAACTGCGGCCAGGCCTGCATTTCTTCCAATCGGTTTTATGTCCAACAGGGGATTCAGGCCGAGTTTATTGAAGGGCTGAAAATTCAGTTGAAGAGTTTCCGTCAGGGAAACGGATTAACCTCGGATACGGACCTGGGTCCTTTGATCGATCAAAGAGCCTATGAAAAGGTTTCGGACCATGTGACCGATGCCCTTTCCAAAGGGGCCGCTCTGGAATACAGGGGAGATATTCCCGCTAAAAAACCCAATGGTGAAGGCGGCTATTTCTATCCTCCTACCATACTTTCCGGCATTGGACCCGATATGAAAATTTACCGGGAAGAAACCTTCGGACCGGTAATTCCCATCATCCCCTTCCGAGAGGAAGAGGAGCTTCTGACCATGGCCAATGACAGTGACTACGGTCTGGCGGCCTACGTTTACACTCAGGATTTATCCCGAGCCCTAAGAGTATCCGAAGCCCTGGAATACGGTATCATCGGCCTTAATGACGGAGCCCCCTCGACGGCCCAGGCTCCCTTCGGAGGTTTTAAAGAAAGCGGGATTGATCGAGAGGGCGGCCACTACGGTATTGAACCCTTCCTGGAAACGAAATACATTTCTATCGGCTTATAAGTGATAATTCATGGATTCGAAGCTGATTAAAAAAGTTTTCTTCGGGTATTAATGAAAATGATTATCAAATTCTAAGGAGGAATGAATTATGTCAAATCGAAAAATCACGGTGAACGGGAATCCTATGTCTCTTGTAGGCGAAGAGTTAACAGTCGGAAGCAAGGCCCCGGATTTCACCGCTCTTACAAAAGACCTTAAGCCTTTCGGACTTAAGGACATGGAGGGAAAACATAAACTGATCAGCATTATGACCTCCGTCGATACCGGAGTTTGTGAGCTACAGGGAATTCGTTTTAATGACGAGGCTAAAAAATTAAAAAACACCGTAACCGTTACAATCACCATGGATCTTCCCTTTGCTCTGGGTCGCTACTGCGCCAACAAAGATATTGACACCGCCATAACCCTATCGGATCATAAAGACGCTTCCTTCGGAGTAAACTACGGTTTTCTGATCAAAGAACTGCGTCTGTTAAACCGGGGGACTGTGATCATTGATAAGGACAATGTAGTACAATATGTGGAGCATGTGGAGGAAAACTCCAATCATCCCGATTACGATAAAGCCTTAGAAATCATCAAGTCTTTAGACTCTTAGAACCCAAATAAAAAAGTTTTATCTATTGAATTGAATATTGTTTATGTATTGAATATCGTAAAAAAACCCCCCAATCTCTTGGATTAGGGGGTTTTTTTGAGTTCTTTATCTTTCGTTTAATACATTACCGATGGCCCATTTAGCCATGGTCAGTTTCACTTTGTCGGATCCTACTTCGATCACAACAATATCTTCTTTAACGGTTAGAATTTTTCCATGAATCCCACCGATGGTGGAAACTTCGTCTCCAACCTTTAAACTGCTCCGCATTTCCTTAACTTTCTTTTCTTTCTTTTGTTGGGGTCTGATAATTAAAAAATAAAAAATCGCAAGAAAACCCAACATCAACAGTATTCCAGAATATTGTTCCATGATATTCCTCCTTTTCTTTTCTACTATATAATTTTAAACCATTTCAATAGAAATTAAAATGGTAAAATTCAGTTTTTTACGAATTTCAATAGAAAACTTCTTTACCGGATCAGCCGGAAGCTTCGCATTTGGGTTCGCATTAAATAATGGGTAATCAGAGTGGATAGTAAATCCGATATGGGAAAGGCCAACCAAATCCCGTCGGTTCCCATAAATAAAGGGAGTATCAAGGCTAGGGGAATCAAAATAAGCACTTGTCTCGCAAGAGACAGAATAATTGCCGGTCGTGCTTTCCCGATGGACTGAAACATTCCCGCCCCCACAATTTGATATCCAATCACCGGAAGTACAAAAATGTTTATACGAATCGCCCGAACCCCTTGAGCAATTAATTCCGGATCGTCATTAAACAAGCCAATCATATAACCGGGTATGGTCATTAAAATAATATAGGCCAAGGTAGCAATCCCTGTTGTTCCTATAATTGCAAGCTTTAGGGTCTCATGTACCCGGGGATATTCCTTCGCCCCGTAGTTGTATCCTACTATCGGTTGCATACCTTGTACTATACCTAATAACGGCATTAAAGTAAAGGTTAATAATTTATTGATGGCCACAAACACCGCCAAGGAGGTGTCATCTCCATAATGAGCCAGGGAATGGTTTAGAATTATACTCATCAAGGTCCCCGCTGCCATTCGGGCAAATGTGGAAGCCCCGATTAAAAAGATCTCCCGTATAATTTTCATGTCCGGTCTAAAATAAGCTTTTCTTACCTTCAGGCTGCTCTTTCCCCGAATGAAATAATATAACAGGTAAATCGCTGCAAAAGATTGGGCCAATACCGTAGCCAGAGCCGCACCACGAATTCCCATATTAAATCCGAAAATAAATATCGGATCTAAAATAATATTGAGCCCCGCAGAAATGATCATTGTAATCATGGCAACCTTAGCATTTCCCTCTGCCCGTACAATGTTGTTGCTTCCCATGGCAAAGACAAAAATCACAGACCCCAGTAAAATCACCTGAATGTATTCCAGAGCATAAGGAAGAGAAGCCTCCGTGGCTCCGAAGAGCTTTAAAATCGGGGTGGTAAACAACAGCCCGAATACAGAGATCAAAAGACTCAAAGAAATCAACAGGAAAAAAATATTCCCCACGGTTTTTTCCCCATGATCCTTATCCCCTTTTCCCAGACTTCGGGAAATAATCGAAGCGCCTCCCACCCCCACGGTTTGGGCGATGGACATTACAAGAATCTGTATAGGAAAAGCGATTTGCAGCCCAGCCAACCCCACAGTGCCCACAGCTCTTCCCACAAAAATCGCGTCCACCAAACTGTACATGGACTGGACCGCCATCCCCACCATGGCGGGGGCGGACATTTTTATTAATAAGGTTTTTATATTTTCCTTTCCCAGTAATTCACTATGCGTCATCATCCTTATTCCCCTCTGTCACAGGATTTTCTCACGTCCCGGTTTAAATCGATACCATAAACGGAGTTTAATTGAACCTTGATTCATAATACACTTATTATATCGGTTTTGTCAAATTCCTCTTTCACGGGAGAATCCCTCCTTTTTCGGGAATTTCAAAATATTTCAGAGAATT
The DNA here is from genome assembly GCF_009910325.1 of Isachenkonia alkalipeptolytica. Classification (NCBI taxonomy): domain Bacteria; kingdom Bacillati; phylum Bacillota; class Clostridia; order Eubacteriales; family Clostridiaceae; genus Isachenkonia; species Isachenkonia alkalipeptolytica. The sequence goes on along the minus strand of NZ_SUMG01000001.1, from coordinate 144,713 downwards.
AATGGTTTTCCTTGGATTTTATTCTCCCAATCCTATAAAATAGAAGAAAAGAGAATGTACCTACGGAGGTTTTGAATATGAAAAAAGACGTAATTTTACAGTCCCATGATCGGAGCAAGGCCTATGGAATCCACACCCAGCAGACCTTCAGCTCGAAAATCCTAAAAGAGGAGGGTTTAGAAAAGGTCCTGCAGGAAAACAGGGAATTGATTGCTTTGTCAGAGCCGATCATCAACAATCTTTACAACTTCGTCAAAGGCTCCGGTTTTTTTGGTATTCTTACCGATGTCCAGGGCTGTATTCTTAATATTATGGGGGATGAAAACGTGTTAGAGGTAGCCTTTGAACTGGATATGGTCCCCGGGGCATACATGTCCGAGGAACACATCGGCACCAATGCCATGGGCACTGCCCTGTGGGAAAAAAAACCGGTGCAGATATCCGGGGAAGAACATTTTGTTAAGGTTTATCACCGATGGACCTGCTCTGCGGCTCCGATTCAGGACCCTAAGGGAAACATTATCGGCACCTTGAACCTCACGGGCTACAGCAACCTGGTTCACGCCCACACCCTGGGAATGGTGGTGGCGGCTGTACAATCCATCGAATTGGCTTTAAAACATCAACAGGCCAAGGATAAGCTTCTTTGGTCAAGACAGTATGCAGGCACCATCATCGACTCCATTCCCAAAGGAATATTAACCCTCAGTCCCCGGGGTTATATCAAAAGCATTAACCGAAAGGGTCAAAAAATCATTGGAGCCTCTCAGGATGCTTTGATCGGTGTGCCTGCCAAGGAATTTTTCGTAGACTGGCCAAAGGTCAAATCCGCCTTTTCTCATCAACGGTATCCATTAAAGTCCCGAACCTATATCCAGCACCACCATAAAAGTCTGGAAATCGATTTGGAACTCCATCCCATCTTCGATGCCCGGGAAAACCGTAACGGAATGATCTGTATTTTTACCGAAGTCCCCAGGGTTTCTCAATTGGACCAATCAAAACCCCATCACAAGATGTATACCTTTGATAAGATCATCGGTCGTAATAAAAAGTTTTTGAATACCCTGGAGTATGCTAAACAGATTGCCAACAGTCCTTCCACGGTTTTAATTTCCGGCGAAAGCGGGACCGGGAAAGAGGTTTTTGCCCAGTCCTTGCACCGGGCCAGTGATCGCCAGGATCAACCCTTTATTCCTCTAAACTGCGGGGCGATCCCCAAGGATCTGATCGAATCCGAACTCTTCGGCTACGAAGAGGGGGCCTTCACCGGTGCAAAAAAAGGCGGCAATAAAGGAAAGTTTGAACTGGCCCACAGAGGCTCCCTGTTTTTAGATGAAATCGGAGAAATGCCCCTGTTTATGCAAACCAACCTTCTTCGGGTTTTAGAAGACCGGGAGTTTTACCGGATCGGCGGCTCAAAAAAAATTCCAGTGGACGTCCGCATCATCGCCGCCACCAATAAGGATTTAAGAGAGGAAGTGGAAAAGGGAAATTTTCGAAAGGATCTTTATTATCGGATCAACGTCCTACCCTTATCCCTGGCTCCTCTACGGGAAAGAAAGGACGATATTCCCTTATTCATCGATTATTTCATGACGACCAAATCCTTAAAACTTCAAAAAGAACCCTTTACCCTTTCCAAGGATCAATTGGAGGAAATGCTTCACTACCATTGGCCGGGAAATATACGGGAGCTGGAAAACATGGTGGAACAACTGGTGAATGCTCAAAGCACGGCGCCCTACGCCCAGGAGAACAGTGGTATTTCCCCAGGTTTTGAGGTTGCCAAAGAGGAGCCCTCTTCCGCCGCAAACCCCAGCCCACCGGTGAAACCCCTGGAGATTGTTGAAAAGGATCATATTCTACAGGCTTTAAATTACTTCAATCACAATATCACCGCCGCTGCCAAGGCGCTAGGACTGGGGAGAAATACCCTGTATCGAAAGATGGATAAATACGGGATTTCCCGTTAACTCTCCGACTTACATTCGTTATTTGATTTGAAATGGGAGCGAAAATTTTTTCCTCCCTTCTTACTTTTCTTAAGATATAAATATTCGCTCCATAATCGAGCAGTGTTCTATTTGCGAACGGTTCCTCCGGAGATTTTCGCTCCATTTCAGAACAGTTTTTGCTTTTGTTCTTCCTCTTTCCTTATTCTTTGACAGTCCCTCTCTTTACCGGCCTCCAGTTCCCTAAAAACAGGGCTTTTCCCCAAAATGGAATTGTTTGAATTTTGCTATTATTTGGCACGCTCCTTGCATATTATAAAGTTAAGATGCGGATTTTTTGTTCTGTACTTATAAAAGGATAAAAGGAGGAATTTAAATGAAAGGTTATTGCGGTAAAATTTTACGTATTAATCTCGATGAAAGAAAAGTTGTGAAAGAAGATCTTAATATGGACTGGGCCAAGGATTATATCGGAGGCCGGGGTCTGGCAACAAAATACTTCTACGAAGAAGTGGATCCCAAGGTGGATGCCTTTAGCAAGGACAACAAACTGATCGTTGCTACAGGCCCCTTAAGCGGAACCCCTACTCCCACCGGGGGACGTTACATGGTTATTACAAAATCCCCCCTTACAGACACCATCGCTTCCTCCAACTCCGGGGGACGCTGGGGAGCCGACTTAAAATTCAGCGGCTATGACATGATCATTCTTGAAGGGAAAGCGGATAAACCGGTATACATCGATATTAAGGACGATGTCGTGGAGATCCGGGATGCGGAGCATCTTTGGGGGCAGACCACCTCTAAGACCATGGATCTGTTGGCGAAGGACGTGGGAGATAAAGCAAAAGTCCTGAACATCGGACCGGCGGGAGAAAAACTTTCCCGAATCGCCTCGGTAATGAATGATATGGACCGGGCAGCGGGTCGCTCCGGTGTAGGGGCAGTCATGGGCTCGAAAAACGTGAAGGCCATCACCGTAAAAGGCTCTAGTAAGCCGGAGGTTCATGACCGGGAGCAATTAAAGCAAGTTGTATCCGATGCAAACAAAAAAATCAAAGAAAACGGCGTTACCGGCGAAGGACTCCCCACTTACGGAACCGCGGTGCTGGTAAACATCATTAATGAAAACGGAGTTTTTCCTACAAACAATTTCCAACTGGCCACCTTTGATAAAGCAGAGGAAATCAGTGGAGAAACCCTGGCAGAGAAATATTTAGTTAAACGTACCGGCTGTTACGGATGTCCCATTGCCTGCGGTCGTCACTGTAAAGTGGACGATTTAGAAGCCGGCGGACCGGAATATGAAACCATCTGGGGGTACGGAGCGGACTGCGGTCTTTCCAACATGGGAAATATCATCAAAGCCAATTACTGGTGTAATGAAATGGGTATGGATACCATTTCCGCCTCTACCACCATTGCCGCCGCCATGGAGCTGTATCAAAAAGGACTGATTACCGACCAGGACCTTAACGGGGTGCCTTTAGAATTCGGCAACGATGACGCCATTATCGAATGGACGAAACGCATGGGTCTTCGGGAAGGTTTAGGGGATAAATTAGCGGAAGGTTCTTACCGATTAGGCGAACATTTCGGAGCCCCGGAAGTCTCCATGAGTGTGAAAAAGCAGGAACTTCCCGCCTACGATCCTCGAGGAATCCAAGGTCAGGGACTGGCCTATGCCACATCCAACCGGGGAGGCTGTCATGTACGGGCCTATCTGATTTCTCCCGAAATCCTGGGACTTCCCGAAAAACTGGACAAATTCTCTATTGAAGGCAAACCCCTATGGGTAAAAACCTACCAGGATTTAACCGCCTCCATTGATTCCTTAGGTCTTTGCCTGTTCACTTCCTTTGCCTTAGGTGCCGGGGAATATGCAGCTATGTATAATGCTGCCGTGGGAACAAACCACAGCGACGAATCCATTTTGGAATCCGGAGACCGGATTTGGAACATCGAGCGAATGTTTAACATGAAATCCGGCTTGAAAAAGGAAGACGACACTTTACCGAAGCGACTTCTTAAGGAAGCCATCCCCGACGGACCGGCGAAGGATAAAAGAAGCTTACTGGACCAAATGCTTCCTGAGTACTATGAACTCCGGGGCTGGGACGAAAATGGTGTGCCCACGGAAGACAAAATGAAGAGTTTAAACATCTAATCCGGTCTTGAAGGAGGTAGACAAATGGAAATACAAATCAAACTCTTCGCCACCCTTCGGGAAGGCCGGGGAAAACTGGTAACCAAAGAGTTCTCCTCCGCGGTAACTCCCAAGGAGGTCTTAGAGGCCCTAAACATCAATGAGGAGGATGTGGCCATACTTTTAGTCAACGGCCTTGACGGCACTCTGGACCAGGAGCTTCAAGACGGGGACATGCTGTCGGTTTTCCCTCCCGTAGGTGGGGGCTAAGCCTTTCACCTATAATTTCTGTTCATTATATAACCTTAAAACCCCCCTCTTATACCGATTCTTCGGTAATAAGAGGGGGGTTCCTTTTTTACTTCCCGTGACTTTCCTACTCGCCGGGGGGAAGTTCCAGTACATCCCCCACTTGGATATTATTAATATCCTCGATATTATTCAGGCTGATAATTTCCTCCACTTTACTTGCATCCCCGTAAAAGGACCGACTGATGGAAAACAGGGTATCCCCGCTTTGCACTTCATAGGTATCATTGGATACTTGTTCTTCGGGCTCTTCCGCGGGCGATGGTTCCGGGGGCTCACCCTCCCCTTCTTCCCCATCGTTTACCGGTGCTTCCGTTTCCTGAAGGTCTTCCTCTTCCTGAGCCTCTTCTTCCGAGACCTCCTCTCCGTTTTCGGTTTCTTCACCGGACTCTTCAGCCACTTCATCAGCTTCTTCTACTTCATCGACTTCTTCCCCTTCGGTGACTTCACCGACGTTCTCTTCGATTTCCTCTTCCCTTTGATTTTCAGCCGCAGGATTCAGGATTCGCTGTTCCAGGTTTCGAATGGTTCCGAAGGCAAAGGCCATTAGGATTACCCCCACCCCGAGAAGGGCCACCAAAAGAAATTTAGAGCGGGTTCTCCAGGGTGCTTCATCCTCTTCTTCCTCATGCTCTTCCCGGGAGATTTCTGAAAAGTCTTCCGACAAAGCCCCGGGAGTAAAAGACCCCTGCTCAAAGTCTTCTTCCCTTAAATCCTTCTCTATCCCTTCTTTTTCCTCCGGTGTGAAGTCCAAATCTCTATGCTGCACTTTTTTATTAAAGAGCATCTGACTTTCCCGATAGCGCTGCTCAAAGATCCGTTTACGCTCCGAATCCTCTTGGAGATCCTTATTATCCTCTTCTTCTTTAAATGCCTCCCGGGTTTCCGATGAATCTTCCTTATCAGAAAAATCCTTTCGATCCCTGTTTTCAATGTTTTCTTCTTTTTCCATTACAAACCTGCCTCCGACAAGGGTTTCTTCAGTTTCTTGAGATACAAAACCCTCCAGGGTTTCAACATAAACCAGCAGGGCAGTCAGGTTCTCCCGTTCCTTTCGGTTTAGTAATTCCTTAATAAAAGCCTTAACGCTGTCCTTTGTAGAAAGAGAGGTTACGAGGTTAATAAACTGCTCTTCCATATCCCGGAGATAAGTGTCCCTAGAAGTCAGCAACAATCGGTCTCCCTGTTCCAATACAAATTCATCGGTTACCCTGAGGGTTTTTTCCACCGGTACCTTAGAACCGATGAAGTGCTGTTCTTTTACATATTCCAAGGAAACTTTTCTAACGGCTTCTTTTTCCACCATATAAAAGCCCTCTTCCCCCAGGGAAAAACCGAAGGCTTGATTTCCGTCGATAATCAGTCCCACCATGGTAGCCCCAAAAGCCTCCCCATCCTTTTCTTCCCATAGTTCCCTGATTTTTTCCTCCGCAGTTTTTAAATACTCGATTAGCCGTTGTTTTTTGACAGCAAAGGAGGAGGGTACGTTTTCTTCCAGATACAGATGATAACGACTTAGGGCTTCTACAGCGATAAAAGCCGCCTGTTCTCCTAAGGCTCCCCGGATTGTGCCGGCGGCAATCCCGTATACGCTTTGTTTGTAACTATGGTTGGAGGCTTTAACCGTAGAATCTTTTTGTTGATTCAGATCCATATACTGTCCGTTTAAATAAAACTTCTCTTCATTTTTGCTATGGATATTCCCTTTATGACTGGCAACGGATGCATCAATTTTAATATGTTCCTTCAAATTCATCACCCTCTTCTTTCTGTAGTCTCGACGGTTTATAAATCCAGCGCTTTCTTTGCCAATTCATCGGCTTTATCGTTGTAATGGTCTCCAGAATGGGCTCTAACTTTCTTAAAACGAACGTCGACCTTTCCCCGGATTTTTTCCTGATAATACTTTTTATAGGCTTCGGTTCCCGCCTGTTTCGTTTTCCACTCTCCCGTACACCATTTTTCGATGCCGGTGTAATCATGATAAATCCATAACTCTTTAAACTTCCCTTGATTTTTCAAAGCGAAGGCCATGGCATATTGGGCCCCTAATAGTTCCCCCGCCACGTTTCGCATAGAGGCCAAATGGGGGGCATTCCCTTTTTTAGAGAACAACAGCTCTTTTCCGTTTAAAAGCAATACCACTCCACAGCTGTATTCCTTTGTTCCTTGATTATAACTTCCATCCACATAGGCCTTTAGAATATTTGGGTCCTTTATAGTATTATTCGACATCGAAGAGGATTTTTCCTGTTCTTCCGTGGATTTTTTTGCATTTTTATTTTCCTCCTCCCTCAGGGCTTTTACCCCGGTACCGTACACATAAATTTTTGCTTCCTCCTCCGTGGAAAAACCCTTGTACTCGGCTCCGGAATACCCTTTTATCTGTTTTTCACATTCTTGCCAGGTTTTGTAGATCCCGGGGACTTTTCCGTTTTTTACACCATATACTTTTTTCTTCGCCATATCCTCACCAACCTATTTCTGTTTATATTTCAATTTGTCTTTGGATGTCCATTTTTACAGTCGAAATCCTCCCGGGAATTTTCAAATCCCTTTATGACTCCTGTAATTTCAGAATGAGGTCCTCCGCAATTTTCAGTCCGTCCACCGCAGCGGAGATTATACCTCCGGCGTAGCCGGCCCCTTCCCCCGCGGGATAAAGACCCTCTATCCGACTTTCGTAATTCTCCTTTCGAAGAATTCGTATCGGCGAAGAGCTTCTGGTTTCCACGCCGGTTAAAATCGCGTCTCCATAGCCGAAACCTTTGAGTTTACGGTCCAGCTGAGGCAGCCCCTCCTTCATGGTTTCCGTTACATAGGAAGGTAGGGTTGCTTCCAGATCTTCAAAAGTATAACCGGGTTTATAGGAGGGAATGACCTCTCCTAATTCCTTGGTTTTTCGTCCCTTTAAAAAGTCTTCCACCCGTTGCACCGGTGCATGGTAGTTGCCCCCTCCAAGGCAGAAGGCTTTTTCTTCCCATTTTCGCTGATACGCCACCCCGGCTAAGGGGTGGTCGCTTTCAAAATCCTTCGGGTATACACTTACCAATAGGGCGCTATTGGCATTCCGTTCGTCTCTTTTGTAGCGGCTCATCCCGTTGGTCACCAGGCGGTTTTTCTCCGAGGAGGCTCCGATTACCTCTCCTCCAGGGCACATACAAAAGGTATAAAGCCCCCGGCCGTTTTTCCCCCGATAGGACAGTTTGTAATCCCCGGCCTTGAGCCTCGGGTGATTATAATATTTTCCGTACTGCACTTTATCGATTTTTTCCTGAAGATGCTCAATTCGAAGACCTAGGGAAAAGGGCTTCTGCTCTAAGTCCACGCCCTTTTCATGAAGCATTAAAAAGGTATCCCGGGCGCTGTGGCCTAAGGCTAAGATTACATGATCCGATAATATTTCCTCCTGTTCATTTACCACAACTCCCCGGATCCGTTCCTTTTCAATAATTAAATCCGTTACCTGATGACTAAAGAGGACTTTTCCTCCCAGGGCATTTATCCGTTCCCGTAGATTTTTCACCACCACCTCCAGGATATCGGTACCCACGTGGGGCTTATTTAAATAAGCGATCTCTAGAGGTGCCCCGGCATCGATCAGAGTCTTTAATACGGTTTGACAGCGGGGGTCTTTAATTTGAGTGGTCAATTTCCCGTCGGAAAACGTACCGGCCCCCCCTTCTCCAAACTGTACATTGGAGTTTACTTTTAATATGCCTTTTTCCCAGAAGTCATATACCTCCCTGCTTCGTTCCTCCACAGGCCTTCCCCGTTCCAGCAGAATTGGCCGAGCCCCGCTTTTTGCTAAGGTAAGGGCGGCTAACAGTCCAGCCGGGCCGGAACCCACCACAATCGGGGCCTTTCGAAAAGTCTTGGGGGATTTTTTAGGAACCACCCTCTTTTTTTCCGGATTCTTTATCCACTCCAGGTTTTTAAGATTTTTTCCCTGGAGTACCTTTTTTTCATTTTTCACCGCTACCGAAACCCGGTAGATAAAACTGATGGTATTTTTTCTGGCATCAATGGATTTTTTCTCAATGGTATAGCTGAGTAAATCCTCTTTTGATATTTTTAAATAGCGAAGAATTTCTTTCTCCAAATCCTGTTTTTTTTCAATATTGATTTTGATGTTGCTAATTCGAATCATTTTGTCACCTCTGTTTTCATCTTCCCTCCATTATACAATAATTATCCCATAGAATCAGTAAAATCCGGGAATTTCTTTTTCCTCCCATTTGTGATACAATGATGTATTGCAAAAGATTATCAATAGTATCGAAAAACCTGTAAACATTTATCAAAAATCAGGGATATCCCTAATAATATCCCTCCTACTATATAACTACTAATTAGCAGTGCTAAATTATTAGTACGAAGTTATAACAGCCTTGATATTTCTTGAGTACTGTCGGAATTATATTGTACCTAATACACTGGAGGCATGAACATGAATGAAGAATTTTTACCCCTAACAAGGGAAGACCTTTCCCAACGAGGCTGGGACAGCCCGGATTTTATTTTGGTTACCGGAGATGCTTATATCGACCATCCCTCCTTCGGTTCTGCTATTATCAGCCGATTGTTGGAGGCAAAGGGATACCGGGTGGGAATCATTGCTCAGCCCGACTGGAAAAAGGACGGGGATTTTTTACATCTCGGTAAGCCGAAGTACGGATTTTTAGTCACCGGGGGCAATGTGGACTCCATGGTGAATCATTACTCCGTGGGAAAAAAACGGCGTCGCAAGGATGTTTACAGCCCTGGAGGGAAGCCATTCTTGCGTCCCGACCGAGCGTCCACCGTCTATACCAACCGTCTGAAATCCCTTTTTAAAGACACCCCCATTATTCTCGGCGGCATTGAAGCCAGTCTTCGTCGCCTGGCCCATTACGACTATTGGGAGAATAAGGTCCGACGTTCGATTCTATTGGATTCCAAAGCAGATCTGATCGTGTACGGCATGGGGGAAAAGCCCATAGTGGAAATTGCCGAAGGTCTAGAAGCAGGTATTCCCGTGGAATATCTTCAGTACATTCCGGGGACCGTATTTAAAACCGGAACCTTGGAGGATCTACCGGACTATAAGTTGCTTCCCAGCTTTGAGGAGATCACGGAGAATAAAAAGGCTTATGCCAAAAGCTTTATGCTTCAGTACCGAAATACAGATAACCTCAACGGCGAGATATTGGTAGAGCCCTATGGCAATCAGTATGTTGTGCAGAATCTTCCGGCGGAGCCCATGGATAAAGAGGCCCTGGATCGAATTTACCGACTGCCCTTTACCCGAAAGGCCCATAAGAATTATGATGCCTTAGGAGGGGTCCCTGCCATTGAAGAGGTACAGTACAGTATCACCAGCAACCGCGGTTGTTTCGGCGGGTGCAGCTTTTGCGCTTTGACCTTTCATCAGGGACGGAAAGTCCGCTCTAGAAGTCACGAAAGCGTCATGGAGGAGGCCGCAGCCTTTTTGAAGGACCCCGATTTTAAAGGCTACATTCATGACGTGGGCGGTCCCACGGCAAATTTTCAGAATCCCGCCTGTGATAAACAGGAAAAACATGGAGTTTGCAAGGATAAGCAGTGCTTGTTTCCCGGGCCCTGCTCACAACTGAAGGTGGACCATCAGGACTACGTCCATACCCTACGAGAGCTTCGATCCCTGCCGGGGGTGAAAAAAGTCTTTATCCGATCAGGAATCCGGTACGACTATTTAATGGCGGATCAAAATAAGACCTTCTTTAAAGAACTGGTTCAGCACCATGTCAGCGGACAGTTAAAGGTCGCCCCGGAGCATGTTTCCTCCCGGGTACTGAATAAGATGGGTAAACCTTCAAAAAAGGTCTACGATGGGTTTGCCCGGGAGTATTTCCGTTATAATCAGGCCTTCGATAAAAATCAGTTCCTGGTTCCCTATTTCATCTCCAGTCACCCCGGTTCAGAGCTTCGGGATGCCATCCAGTTGGCGGAATACATTCGGGATATGGGCTATATGCCGGAACAGGTTCAGGATTTTTATCCCACCCCGGGAACCCTTTCCACTTGCATGTACTACACCGGACTGGATCCAAGAACCATGGAAAGGGTCTACGTTCCCCGGTCCTCCGAGGAAAAAGCCATGCAGCGGGCGCTGATTCAGTTCCAAAACCCGAAAAATCGCAGCCTGGTTAAAAAAGCTCTGATTCGTGGAAATCGTTCGGATTTAATCGGCTCTCATCCCAAGGCCTTAGTCCCCGGAGATGCTTCTTCGAAGAAATCCCACAAGGAACCTAAGGGAAAAAGACCCCATAACAGAAAATAGCCCTTGGGATTTATTGGCTCACAACTTAAGCAAGTAAGAAGAGCAATAAAAAGGTCGAAAACCTTAACCGGTTTTCGACCTTTTTATTGCTTATTTTACTTGCGGTATTTACGTTCTTCATCTTTTTTATGATTTTAATTTGGTTTGTCCGGCTATTAAGGTTCTTCAAAGGTTAATAGAATCCGTCCATAAACTTCTCGGCATTTTGGGGATCCAGATCCCGGTCCACTAAGGGTTTTTCATTCTTAAGGTAGTCTACCCCATCTAAAAATGCAGGCTTTTCTTCCTTGTAAATGATACCGATAGGAATACCCTCATCAAACTCTTGAGACTTTTGGAAGGCCGCTATTTTATCCGTGGGATCGTAATCCTCCTCCAACTTATAAACATGGTCTTTGTACCATTTAAAGGTATTGACTTTGTTGAATACCACGCAGGGTTGGAAGATATCCACTAAGGCATAACCCCGATGGTTAATGGCGGCTTTCATGGTTTCCACCATATGCTCCTTATCCCCCATAAAAGTCCTTGCCACAAATCCACAACCAAGGCTGATAGCCGCGGCAATAGGATTAAAGGGTTGCAGATGAACCCCTTCGGTTTGGATTCCCGTAACCTGTCCCGGACGAGTCGTCGGGGAGGCTTGTCCCTTCGTCAATCCATAGATTTGATTATCATGAACGAAGTGACTGATATCCACATTTCTTCTCACATTATGCAAAAAGTGGTTCCCGCCCTCTCCGTAGGAATCCCCGTCCCCGGAATGGATGATCACCGTAAGTTCCGGATTGGCAATTTTTATGCCCAGAGCCGGAGGAATCGATCGACCGTGTAGTCCGTTAAATCCGTTGGCATTAATGTAATGGGGGAGCTTTGCCGCCTGTCCGATCCCCGAGGCTACCACCACCTCGTGGGGTTCTTTTCCCAAGTCCTGCAGGGCCTGCTTAATCCCTTCCAGCAGTCCGTGGTTTCCGCAACCGGGGCACCAGGCTTTTTCTTCACTGCAGTCAAAAATATTTTGCTGATCCATTATAATACCTCCTTTACGGATTCGATCATTTCTTCCAAGGCGATTTGTCGTCCATCAAACTTTAAGACCGAGTGTTCACAGGTAATACCGGTTTCCTGGCGAATGAGTTTTGCCAGTTGTCCTGTGTAATTTTGCTCCACGTTAATCACTTTTTTTGCCCCTTGAGCCTTTTCTTCCAGCATCTTTTTCGGCAGGGGATACACGTCCCCGAAACTTAAGGCGCCGATGGAGTGCCCTCCCTCTTTCAGGGTCTCCACGGTCTCCCGAAGGGTTCCGTAGGTGGATCCCCATCCTACTAATAGAGTTTCCGGTTGACCCTCACCTATAAACCAGGGCTCTTCCACTTCTTTTTCCAAGGCTTGCATTTTACTCATCCGCTTATCCATCATCTTGATACGCATTTCACCAGATTCCGTGATGTTCCCATTTTCATTATGTTCATCGCTATCGGCCAATACGGTTTTACCGGGGATCTTACCGGGAATGATCCTGGGAGAAATGCCATCCTTCGTTAAGCGATAACGCTGATAATCTCCTTCGGGGAGGTCTTTTTCATCAGCGATGTGGCGCTCGATACTCACCTTGCTAAAATCATAGGGTTGGATCGTTTGATTGGCATCCGCCAGGTACTGATCATTCATAAGAACCACCAGGGTTTGATATTTCTCTGAAATATTAAAGGCATTGGCGGTTTTGTAAAAGGCTTCCTCCGCGGTTCTCATGGAAGTAACCATCCTCGGTATTTCACCATGGGACGCGGTTAATATAAAGCTTAAGTCACTTTGTTCTGTACGGGTGGGAAAGCCCGTGGCAGGACCCGGCCGTTGAACGTTGGCCACTACCAATGGGGTTTCCGTAATCGCCGCTAGACCCAGGGCTTCCGTCATTAGTGAGAATCCTCCTCCGGAAGTTCCCGTCATTGCCCGAATACCCCCGTAGGAAGCACCGATCGCCATATTAATGGCAGCGATTTCATCCTCCGCCTGTTCCACGACGATTTTCGCCTTCTTCTGATTAGCGGCTAAAAAACTCATAATACTGGTGGAGGGCGTCATGGGATAAGCACTGTAAAAGGTTACCCCGGCCGCAAGGGCTCCCAGCGCAATTCCTTGATTGCTATTTACCATAATTCGCTGCTCCGTATTTTCCGGTTTTTCTAAATTCCAGGATTCCAAATCCATTTCATAACCTTTGATCAAAGCTTCATGATTGACCTTCAGCAGTTTTTCCTGAAAGGCTTTTTCCAAAACTTTTTTCCCGATTTTCAAGTCCAGATCCAGAGCTTTAATCAAACCTCCCAGAAATACCACACTGAAAACCTTTGGATTTCCCACATCCTTTGCCCTTTCTTTTAAAGGTAGGTAAATCCCCTGGTCCTCCGGAATCTCTACTTTTTCCTTAAGAGACTGATCCAACAACACTTTTCCTCCCTTTTTCAGTCTGGGAAGATGCTCTGTTACCGTGGTTTCATCAAAGGCCACAATAACGTCCAGTGCATTTTTATGACTGTAAAGCGGTTTCGTTCCGAAGCGGATTTGATTGAAATTATGCCCCCCTCGAATTCGAGACATGTAGTCTTTATTCGAAAACAGATAGTAAGAACTTCGTTGCAGCACTTTTTCAAAGAGTGCTCCCAGGGTATCAATTCCCTGTCCCGCAGAGCCTCCAATTAATAGATTATAATCCAATAGTAAACGCCCCTTTCCTTAAATATTATCTTATTTAACACTACTGGGTATATACCCAGGTAAAAAAGATTCAATCGATGGATTTCTCATAGAGACGCATTCCTTGATAGTCAGTAATACTTTCAAAACCGGAATTTCATTGACGTTAATTTGAAGTTAAAGGAGGATCATATTCATTCCTCTATTCCTACGGCTTCGGCTAATATTTCTCCGATAGAGCCCTGAATTACTAAATCCGCCCGATGATCCCGGGGGGTTTTTTCCCGATTGATGATGATCAGTTTTTTTCCTTGAAAATATTCCAGAAATCCCGCTGCAGGATATACCACCAGGGAGGTTCCTCCTACGATCAAAACCTCTGCCTGCTCAATGGCGGCGATGGCTCCTTCAATCACCGATAAATTCAAGGGTTCTTCATACAGGGTCACGGCGGGCCGAATAATTCCCTGACATTTATTACAGGCCGGCACCTTTCCCCGGTTTTTTAATAACTCTTCAAAGGAATACTCTTCGTGGCATTCCATACAGTAATTCCGGTGAATGCTTCCATGAAGCTCATAGACCTTACGACTCCCCGCTTTCTGATGAAGCCCGTCCACATTTTGAGTGATCACCGCCTTCAGCTTTCCCTGCTCTTCCAGGGCCGCTAGAGCATAGTGTCCCCTGTTGGGTTTCGCCTTTTCATGAACCAGGTTGTCCCAGTAATACTGATAAAAGATTTTCGGATGCTTCAGAAAGAACGAATGGCTCAAGATGATTTCCGGAGGATAATCCTGTTTTCCCCCTCGGGAATAAAGTCCCTCGTCTTTACTTCGGAAATCAGGAATGCTGCTTTCCGTAGAAGTTCCCGCTCCTCCGAAAAACACAAGATTTTCCGTTTCCTCCAGAATTTTTTTCAACTCTTCTACGGCTTCTCGATTCTTTTTCACATTGATCCCCTCCTACCACCATTATTACCCTGTTTTTCATGGGATTCACCGAAGCAATGTTAATAAATTTATATTTTTTCCTGTTTAACCGCAATCATTCCCCCCAGGCTCCCCCGCTGATTTCCATGGATCCGGTGACTGAAAAACACCTGGGGATGGCACTTTGTGCACAAATCCGTTACAAAAATACGGCTTTCCTGTACTCCGGCGTCCTGAAGCATCCGTTTATTCAGCTGCCATAGATCCACCCGGTATTTTTCATTTCCCTGAAACACCACGTCCTGATCTTTCCAGCTTGGTACCTCTTGGAGTTTTACCAGCACATCCTGTTCCACTTCAAAACAGCAAGGTCCTATGGAAGGGCCGATGCCAACGTATAAATCCTCTGCCTTGGTACCGAAGGCGGTTTTCATCCCTTCCACGGTTTTTTTCGCCATTTCTCCCCAGGTTCCCCGCCAGCCTGAATGGACCATGGCCACGGCCTGATGCTTGGAATCTGCAAAAAACAAGGGGATACAATCAGCGTGTTGGGTTACCAGGGCAGTCCTCGGCACCTTCGTTAGAAGTCCGTCAATCCCCTGATAATCCTTTTCCTTTATTAACCCCTTTCCCTGATCCTTCTCTTCAATTTCCCGGAGGCATGTCCCGTGGTCCTGGTCCGAAAGCACCATGGATTTCACATCCACTCCCAGGGCTCCGGCAAAATTCCGAAAGTTTTCCATAACTTTTATTTCATCATCTCCATTGGAAAAGTTGAGATTCATGGATCGATGATATCCCTCGCTTACCCCGCCGAAGCGGGTGCTGAAACCGTGGTCTACAAAACCCAGCCTTTCCAGTTGGGGGAATACATAAAACATTACACCGTTATTTTTTTGCAACCTCATGGTATTTGATTTCGGAAACGCGTTCTCCATAATACTCTTCCTTTCATATAAATTACTTATCCGTTGAAGGACTGCTTTTCATCCCTTTGCTCCGCCGTCGGTTAAAAGCGAACCAAGTCCTTATCCATTAAATACTGAAGATGCAGGATCTTCTCTCCACCCTGTTGAAATCGCACGGTAATCCGGTCTTCATCGTGGATTTTTATGATCCTTCCCTTTCCGAATTTTTCATGAAAGATCTCCCGGTTTACGGTCTTTAAAGGGTTTCCATTGCTTTTATCGGACTCTTTTTCATCTCTTTGAAATAGACGGTCCTTCCATTGATTTTTCCAGCTTCGATTCCGAATATCCCCTTTGATTTCCTGTAGAAAACGGGAGGGTTTTACCGGAGCACCGTACCGTTTTTCCATAGTCAGTAAATTCAGCCTTGATTTTGCCCGGGTAAGGGCCACATAAAAAAGCCGCCGCTCCTCTTCCAACAAAGCATTTTCCCCCTGTTCATCGGACTTTTTCAGACTGCCTGCACTGGGGAATACCTCGTCCATTAAATCCATTACATATACCTTGGGAAATTCCAGACCTTTCGCCGAGTGAACCGTGGTCAGGGTCACCCCTTTTCCGAAGTTTCTTTTTCCCTGTTCCAAAACCTCTTTGAACCCTTCTATAATTTCTTCGAAATCCGTGATGCTTTCCAAATCTTCGCAAAGTGCACGCACGGTATCCAAAATCCCCTTGCCGTTTTCCATGGAGGCTCCGCTGTGGTCGGATTTTCGTTCCAGGAATTGTCCGTACCCCAGGTCCTCTTCGATAAAGGTGACAATCTCTTCCCCCTTTTTCCTTCCAAGGGCCTTTAACCCCCTCTGGATTTTTTCGATCCGCTGACTCTGATAACGCTTAATTCCCGGATAGGTCAGCATGGCATCGAAGATGTTGGTCATGTTTTTCCGTTTTCTCAGGACTTCTTCCGTATAAAGCATCATTTTTTTCGATAAATAGGCATCGTTTTTATAATAGATCCGGTTAAAGGCTGTCAGATCCCCGGGATCCACGGCCACCGCCATAAAAGCTTTTAAATCCTGGATTACCCAGTGGTTAAAAAATTTATTCCGGTAGTCCCGAATATAAAAGGGCATCCCCTCTTTATGTAATGCCTTGATCAGAGGAATCGCCGACACGTTGTTTCGAAAAAGAATGGCTGCACTTTCAGGATTTTTCTCCCCCCGAAGTTCCTGTAGAATGCCTTCGAGCTGACCCTTTTCATCCCGGTACACCTTTTGGATGATTCCCGGATCCGAAGGGTTTTTCGTAAAGCTTTTTTTATGGTACCGTTCCTTATTTTTTTCAATCAGACCGTTGGCCAGGGCCACCAATTCCGGAGTGCTTCGAAAGTTTTCTTCCATAAAATAAACCTTGGCTTCCCTATAGATTTCAGGGAAGTCCAGCATGATTTTCGGATCCGTTCCCCGCCAGGAATATATCCCCTGATCGTCATCCCCCACCACAAACAGGTTGTTTTTAGGGAAAGCCAGGGTTTTAATAATTTCAAACTGCAGGGGGCTGGTATCCTGAAATTCATCCACCTGAATAAAGGGGTAAATTCTTCGGCAACGCTGAAGAAGATCCATACTGTTTTGTAGGATTTTCAGGGCCAGAACCAACATATCGTCGTAATCGATTACCTCCCGCTGTTTTTTATAGGTTTCATAGTCCTTATAGATTTTTTCGAAGTTTGGGATATCCCCCACAGTTTCATGATCTTTTAGTTGATCATAGGGGATCATTCGATTCTTAACAAAACTCAATTTGGTCACCAGATTCTCAATTTTTTCCTCCGTGGGATATTCCCCGTTGTATTTCTGAAAAAGAGCTCCCAGCACCGCGGTTTTTGTTTTTTCCTTTGGATTTTTACTCTCCTCTTCCAGGATGGAAAGCCGTCGTTTTTTTTGCTGAAACACAAATTTCACGATTCGAAAGGCGAAGCTGTGAATCGTGGAGAAATTCGGACGGCCTTGAATCTCTTTTCCAAACAGTTCCCGAAACCGCTGCTCCATATCCCGGGCGGAGGCCTTGGAGAAAGTCATGGTATAGATCTCCTCAGGGTTTATGCCGTGATTTAGAATCAGATTTGCCGTCCTTGACACCAAGGTGGTGGTCTTCCCTGAACCGGCCACGGCCAGCACTATGGCCGGTCCTTTCACATGTTCCATCGCCTGTTTTTGCTGGGGGTTACAGACAATGGAGAATTTTTTATTCAAGTAGTCATTCATATCCATTTTATCACCATCTATTTAGTAGTAATCTCCATTATAACATAAGAAAAAAAGGGGATACATCCTTTCCCCTTTTCCTTGGAATTTTCCTCGCCCCTTAAATCTTTTGCTGAACCGACGGTTGATTATTATGAGAGGCCTCTAGTCAGTGCTTCTTTCGATTTGAATATCCCCATGACGGTTCGAGACAACGATTGCACCCTCTTCCCCTTCAACTTCTCCATAGAAAATTCTTTCGTTTAAACCGGAGTCTTCGAAGCCTCCCTCTACCCCTTCAAGGTTATGGGTGATTTCTCCGAAAGTCGTCTGTAAATCGAAGCTTCCCTTCTGTTCTGGGGAAAATCGTAAATCCACGTCTCCGAATTCGTTTTCGATAAGCAGCTCCCTTACAACCGCCTCTTCATTTTCCAGTGTCACGTCCCCATGGCGGTTTTCTATTTCCCCTCTGCCCCTTAAAGAGCCCAGAGTTACGTCTCCAAAACTGTTTTTCACTTCCAGGGTCTCACTGTTGTTAGCGACCTTCACATCTCCGTGACGGTTGTTTATGGTGACGCCCCCTTCCACTCCCTGAACCGTTACATCTCCGAATTCATTGTTGATTTCCAGAAAAGACAGGAAATTATCTTCCGGAAGGTAAATCCGGTAATTCATTCGAAGACTGTTTACTTTGTCCTCCTCCAGGTACCGACGGTTATTCGAGGTCCACACCATCCACCCTTCAGGCTCCATCTCTGCGAAAAAGAGGTCCTCCTCCAATCCTTTTACATAGTCCTGATCCTCATTATTGGACTGCACTTCAATGATTACTTCTATTTCTTCTCCCTCCCGGGACTCCATCGACACATCACCGAAAGCATTTTCCAGTTTTATCCCGTCAATCCCCGCTACCGGAAAAGTCTCCCGTATTTCGTAGGTGGTATTAAATCTTCCGATGCCCTCAAAGTTGATCACCATATTGCCCTGGGAGAGCTCCCGCAAAAACTCGCCCACAGGATGTTCTTCGGAAAAAAGATCCCGGGACCGGGGACCGAGAAAGGAAAAGGGTAAAACATTGACAACTATCATAATCACCACCAGAAGAATCACCGTTCCTCCTTCCAGGGATACCTTCCTTTCCTTTCGGATCAAGGCCTTAAGAATCAGTTCCAATCCGAGGAAGATAAACACCAGGGGATAAAAATCCCCAATGGCAATTTTCGGTGCGCCGTACATATTCCATAGGATACTGCTTCCAAGCAAAATAAAGGTAATGGCTAAGGTCCATTTCCCTGCATAAACTTTTTTCACGTGTATTCCTCCCTCCCGATTTTTTTCGGTTATATGAATATATACGGAAAAATTAAAAATTTGTCTTCGAATTTCCTCTTTCAATTTTGACTTTTGTTACAACTGCGGTACAATAATACTATATCTTAAGAAAGTAAGTTCTTAAGAAACCAAGGTAAAGCAGGTGTAAAATGAAAACCGTAACCATAGAAAAAGTATTACCAGAAAAGCGGGAACTGATGATTGACCTACGCACTCCCAAAGAATTTGAGGAGGACCATATTCCCGGGGCCCAGAATTTTCCCATTCTTACCAACGAGGAACGCCATGTAGTGGGGACGCTTTACAAAAAGGATCCGGACCGGGCAAAAAACCTGGCCCTGGTCTACGGTCAGGAAAAATTGGAGGCTTTGCAGCAAAAAATCCGTGTTTTTTCCAACAGTGGCCGGGAAGTGATCTTTTATTGTTACCGGGGAGGTATGCGAAGCGGTTTGCTGGTCAAGCATCTTGATTCCCTGGGTTATCCCGCGGTAAAGCTGGAAGGAGGCTACAAGAGCTATCGGAATTTTGTTCGCCGGGAGCTTTCGGCCTTTGGGAAACGCCTAAACTTTGTTGTGCTTCACGGTTACACCGGCGTTGGTAAAACCCGAATTTTAAACCTGCTACAGGAAAAAAACCTTCCGGTTCTGGATCTTGAAGGTTTGGCTCAAAACAGCGGTTCTGTTTTCGGAGAAATTATGTATTCCGGCAAAACCCCCTCCCAAAAATACTTTGAGTCCAGGATCTATTCCGAACTTTCATCCATTACCGAAAGCCACTGCTTTGTGGAAATGGAAAGCCGACGAATCGGCAAGGTTACGGTTCCCGAGGAGCTCTATCATGGCTTGGTCACCTCCAGCCATCATGTGCTGGTAAATACTTCCTTAAAAAACCGTATTGACACCATCTATCAGGACTACGTTGGGGACCATGAACTCTCCCGGGAGGACCTTGCAGGTAAATTTCAGCGTTTGAAAAGAATCCTCGGAAAGGAAAAGGTGGAAATCCTCATCCGGACTCTGGAAAACAGGGATTATAAACAAATAATTGAGACCTTAATCTTGGATTATTATGATCCTCTGTACCGCAAGTCTTTGAAAAACTACCGGGGAAAAATGTCAGAGTTCACCTATGAAGATTTGTCCAAGGACCTTTTTGCCTGGCTTGATGGAAAGAATTTTACCAAAGATTGATTCTAAGAATTTTAAAACTTTAAACTGGAGTGAGCGCTTATGACAACGTCCAATGACTACGAAACCGAAGAGATGATCCACGGAAAGAAAGTACCGGACCCCTACCGCTATCTAGAGGATCCCAACCGGAAAGAGACCCGGGAGTGGCTGAAGGACCAGGAGTATCAATCGGCGGAGTATTTCTCTAAAATTCAAAAAAGGGAAGACTACAAATTCCAGCTGCGAAACCACTTCCAATACACCAAATACTATGTGCCGGAACGGGTGCAAAGCTCCTTGTATTTCCTTAAAACCTCGGAAAACGAAAATCAGCCGAAGCTCTATGTAAAAAAGGATCGGGATCCTGAGACCAAAGTCTTAATCGATCCCAACCGCTTCAGCGAAGACCAAACCGTTGCACTCAGCAACTACTTCATCAGTAAAGACGGACGCTATGTAGCCTACGGCCGTTCCAAACAGGGAAGTGACTGGCAGGAATTTCGAATCATCGACAGCGATACCCTTCAGGAATTTTCCGACAGGATTTCCTGGGTGAAATTTACCACCATTGCCTGGGACGGAGATTCCAAAGGCTTTTATTATACCCGTTTCCCCGACCCTTCCACCCAGGCACCGGAAGACGAAGGGAATCATCCAAAGGTGTATTATCACTTACTGGGAACCTCCCAAGAGGAAGATCCCTTAATCTATGAAAACCCGAAAGATAAAGAACTGGGCTTTCAGCCCTTGATTACCGATGATTATCGCTTCTTATGTCTTACCCTTCGACGGGGAACCTCGCCGAAAAACGGCTTCTATGTAATGGATCTGGAGGATCCTGCCAAAGGTTTCCGCCGGGTTTTTGAAGAGGGAGAGGCGGAAGTACGCTACCTCTCCAATAACGGTACGGACTTTTTCTTTTTAACGGATTTGGATGCGGGGAAGAAACGGGTCATTCAAGTTTCCATTAACGGTACCAACGGAGGAATTCAAGAGATTATTCCCGAAGGCACCGGGGTTATTCAAGATGCCCGCATGGTGCATCAGCATTTTGTCCTGACTCTCCTTACGGACTGTTGCCATGAGATGGTGACCTATAACATCCAGGGCGAATACAAAGGAACCATCGATATTCCCAAACTTTCCAGTGTCATCGGTCTCAGCGGAAAAAGAAATCATCGGGAAATGTATATCGGCACCACGGATTTTTTATCCCCCACGGTGATTTATAAGTACAGTTTTGAAGTGGAGGATCTTTCGGAAATCTGCCGCTCAAAAGTCCTCTTTGACCCTGAGGAATATGAAACCCGCCAGGTTTTTATTCCTTCTAAGGACGGCACGGAAATTCCTCTATTTATTACCGGCAGAAAAGATCTTTCCCTGGATGAGCCTCATAAAACCTTGCTCTACGGCTACGGTGGCTTTAATATCTCCTTAACCCCCCAGTACAACCCTGGAATCCTTCCCTGGCTCCAAGAGGGGGGCCTTTACGTAGTAGCCAATCTACGGGGGGGCGGAGAATACGGAGACGATTGGCATCAATCCGGTATGCTTTCCAATAAACAACGGGTATACGAGGACTTTATCGCCGCTGGAGAGTGGCTGGTCAATCAAGGCTACACCGCTCCGGAAAAGCTGGGGATCTACGGTCGCAGCAACGGTGGATTACTGGTGGCCGCCTCGATGATCCAACGGCCGGATCTCTTTGGCGCCGTAATTTCCTCCGTTCCGGTTATTGATATGCTTCGATATCACAAGTTTACCATCGGCCGCTACTGGGTTCCGGAATATGGTACGGCGGATAATCCAGAGCACTTTAAATTCTTATATCAGTATTCTCCCCTGCACAATGTTGAAGAAAACCGGGAATATCCTCCGATTTTAATTTCCTCGGCGGAGGGGGATAACCGGGTGGTGCCCGCCCACGCCATGAAATTCGCCGCCACATTGCAACAGGCGAAAGAGAAAAATCCCGAGGCTTCCCATCCGGTGATTTTCCGACTGGAAAAAAAAGCGGGCCACGGACATGGCAAACCCACCTATAAGATCATCGAAGAGTGGGCGGATTTTCTAAGCTTTCTTCACCGGGAACTGGAAGAAAAGAATGCCGAAGATTAAGCCCTGGCGGTAACAATATAGAAGGTCTCGGCCACCTCTTGCATCCTCACGACTTCGGGATCCTTGAATCCCGCTTCAGTTAAATAATGCTTCGTCTCCTGGAAGTCCAGGCGATGTTTGAGAGGCGGACCTTGTTCCGTCTCTTTTTTTTCCCATTCAATAATAAGAATTCGTCCCCGGTTTTTCAAGGTTCGCCGGGCCTCCTGTAAAAACCGCTTCTTATCCTCCACTTCATGAAGAACCATAGACATTAGCAGCATATCCCCTTGGGAGTCTTCCACGGGAAAACCGTACTCTTGGGATTTTAGGACCTCAATATTCTCAATGCAAGCCTTCTTTATCTCCGATGTTAAAAATGCTGTCATTTCTGACGAAGTATCAAGGGCATAAACCTTGCCCTTGGCCCCTACTTTCTTTGCTCCGGGGATGCTGAAGTATCCGACGCCGCAGCCGACATCGATCAAGGTTTCCCCTTGCCCTAATCCTGCTTTTTCTAAGATTTTTTCCGGGGGCAGATTCTCTTTTCTTTCCTCGGATTGAAGCTTTCCTTTGTTTTTCGGATCGAATTTATGGGCCATAGTTTTCCTCCCTTTATTATTTCTCGCCGGTTTAGCCGACCTGTTCAATTTTATGAAAACTTTCCATGCGGTAAAGATTTTTCTTCTCGATTTGCAGCTCCCTTAATAGATCCTCCAGTTCCTCCCGGGTGATCTCCATGATTTTCACAGATAAACCACAGTTTGCCGTGATTTGTCTCGGTGTGGGAATCACATGAATCTTCACCCCTTTATTGAGCAGGCGCTTTTCCGCTTCCATGGCGGCGTGGGTGGAATCAAAGGTGATTACATAGGGAATTTCAGTACTCATAGGCTATTGCTCCTTTAGTCAAATTTGTTTACTTCAGTATATCATCTTTACCCTCGGGTTTCGCCATTTATGGAGATTTTTCATAGAGTGATTAAAGCCCATTAACTTTTTCAATGAATCACGGACTTTTCCAAGTCCAGCAGTTTTTCCTTTACCTTCAGTCCCCCGCCATAACCTACCAGCTTTCCGTCACTGCCGATGACCCGATGGCAGGGAATAATAATCGGAAGAGGATTCTTGTTATTGGCCATTCCTACGGCCCGAAAGGCTTTCCGCCGTTGGATTTTCATTGCCAAATCCTTATAACTCCAGGTTTCCCCATAGGGAATATCCAGTAGCGCCGCCCATACTTGCCGTTGAAACTCGGTGCCCCGGGGGCGCAGTGGTACATCAAAAGCCTGCCGCCTCCCTTGAAAATATTCTTCTAACTGCCAAAATGTTTTTTCTATCACCGGTGTCTCTTCAATTTTATACTCCTCCTTAGTTTCTCCATCTTTTCCAAAGCGAATCTCCACCAGGTACCCCTCTTCTTCTAAGAGGGTTAAGGACCCCATCAAGGTTTGATAGCTGTAGCCTTTGATCATTTCATCCTGCTCCTTTCCTTTTGTTTTTTTATTTTTCGGTTAATCTTGTCCTGTCATTTTCCCGTTGTCTCTTTCCTGACAAGATTTCCTGTATACTACCTTATAGTATAAAATCATATAACAACAGGAGGATTTTTAAAAGCTTTTTCATGGGAAACCCCCGACAGACTTCCCGCTGTTTGATTAGTTTTTTAGATTTCGGGTATCCATTAATACATATGCTTCGGGTTTCGAATAACCGAAAAGACATTTTAAAATACTATTAAAGGAGGCAGTACTATGAAAAAAATTGGCGTGTTGATCGGAAAACTTTATGAGGAATCGGAATACAGCCAACCGGCACAAGCTTACCGGGATGCGGGTTATGAACTGGTTCACATCGGAAAGGAAAAAGGGGAGAAAGTGGTGGATAAGAATCGGGAAAATCCGGTAACCATCGATGAAGTACCGGAGAATGTATCCCCCGAAGACTTTGACGCCCTCCTGATTCCCGGCGGATTTTCCCCCGATGTCCTGCGGTCCGACGACAAAATTGTGGACTTCCTTCGGAATTACTTTACCCTGGGAAAACCGTTGTTTACCATTTGTCACGGTCCCCAGTTACTGGTAACCGCAGAGGTTTTAAAGGGCAGAACCCTTACTTGCTATAAATCCATCATCGTGGATGTGAAAAATGCGGGAGCCAACTATGTGGACCGGGAAGTTGTGGTGGACAGGAACCTGATTACCAGCCGCACCCCGAAGGACCTTCACGCTTTCATTGACGCATCTTTAAAAATGCTAAAAGAATAATCCTAATAAAGAAGTTTCCTCATAAAAAACCGAGGCGGGTTCACCCCGCCTCGGTTTTTTGGGGACAGTACTATTTAGAAGGGAGAAAATCCTTGATCAAACCAGTTATCCTTCATAGCCTTTTGGTATTCCTCGTAAAACACTTTTCGGTGCTCATTTTCCCATTCGTATAAAGTTTCCAACATTTTCTTTCCTTTAGGATCCTCGGTGTTCTCTATGGCTTTTTTATAAAACTCCGCAAAATCATTTTCAATCAGATACGCCATTCTGAGAATGGAGATATCCGAAGTAGAGGTTTTCAACTCCTCGGGGGAAATATCCTCCGCTTCCTTACGAACTTCAAAAATGTTTTCCCCTTTATATGCTTCCAGGTCTTCCATACCGGACCATTCCTGATTGACTTCAATACTGTCGTACTCTTTTTTCAGAATATCGTAATGTCTTTTTTCTTCCTTGGCTAAGGACTGGAACATTTTCCTTGCCACAGGATTATCCACTTTGTCACTGAAGCTTGCGTAAAAGTTTTGCCCCTGCAATTCCATATCCATTGCAAATTGTAAAATATTCAGTGCGTTTTTCAAAAAAAAACCTCCTTCATCCTATTTTTTTTTTCTTTCCTCATTATTGATATACCCTCATTGCCTTAAACTAATCAGGAAATCATCTCTCGAATTTGTTGGTAATCCGTGGAATTTAATTGAACATAGCAATCTTCCATTTCTATAATCGGCCGATTTCCCTTCATCACAGAAACAATTTTTCCGATCTTGCCACTATCCATTCTTACCTTGGAACCGATGTAATAATCCGTAATATTTTCCGTAAAAACCATTAAAAGTTTTGTATCAAAGTGGCTGTAACCAAACTCTTTCAACTCCTTAATGGTTTCAAAGGGGTTTTTTTTCTTTTTGTAAACCCGCTGAGAGGTTAATGCATCATACACATCGGCGATGGCAATTATCCGGGTATATAAATCCAAATCTTTGACTTTTTTAGGATACCCGGAACCGTCCATTCGTTCATGATGGGAGAGTACCGGTTTTTTTACCTCTTCGGGAATGTTTTTGTTAAACTCTATGATCTCATACCCTAATTGAGCATGCTCCTTCATTACCGCAAACTCCTTATCCGTGAGCTTTCCCTTCTTATTAAGAATCTGATCAGGAACTCTTGCTTTTCCGATATCATGTAGCAGTCCCGCCTGGACCACATTTTCCAGATCCTCATTGGTAAGCCCAGACCATTTTCCCAGAAGCATAGAATAAATCGATACGTTAATACTATGGTTATAGGTGTATTCATCGGCTCTGCGAAGCTCATTCATACAGTCCACCAAATAGGAGTACCGGTCTATCCCCTCCAGTAACCCCAGGGAGATTTCTTCCACTTTCTTAAAATCCAAGGCTTTTCCCCCGGCAATATTTTGCATAATTTTTTTAATAGAGGCGCTGTTGCTTCGATATTCCCTTTGAACCTGTTCTTTTAATTCTTTGCGATGGATATTTACTTCCTGTTCATCGCTATAGGTCCAAAGTTTTTGTATCCCTTGCTTTTGAAGCTTTTGTAAGTGATACCGGTTAATGATCGTTCCCTTTTTCATAAACAGCATGTTTTCATGAATGTACAGATCCCGGGATAATATTTCCCCAAGGGCTTTTTCATAAACATAAATCTGTCGCTCTTCCACCGTAACCCTTCCCTTCTCCCCGGATTTCCATCATCGATTCTGCTTCCTTATTAAAAACTTTCTGTGTTAAGTGTACCTTATGCTCTTTTTTTTTTATTATTTTTCCAAAGCATTCATGTGGACATCCATTTGAGGATAGGGAATGCTGATATTTTCTTCATCGAACCGGATTTTCACCGCTTCCTGAAGATCATAGTAGATAGACCAATAATCATCTTTGTTACACCAGGCTCGGACCGTAAAGTTTACGGAACTGTCTCCGTGTTCGATCACCCGAATCATGGGCTCCGGTTCCTTTAGGGTAAGCTCGTGTCCCTCTACAAGTTCCGTTAAAATGGCTTTGACTTGACGAATATCATCATCATAACCCACACCGTAGGTTAAGTCCACTCTTCTCAGGTCTTCGGCGCTGAAGTTTGTAATATTTCCGTTAGCCAAGGGTCCATTGGGAATTACCACCTTTTTATTATCCGGGGTGGACAATCGGGTGTGTAGGATTAAAATTTCTTTAACCGTACCCATTTCACCCTGGGCGCTGATAAAGTCCCCTACATTAAAGGGGCGTGCGGTAAGAATAATAATGCCCCCGGCAATATTTCCCAGGCTGTCCCTAAGGGCGAAACCGATGGCGAGACCGGCGGCTCCTAGAATGGCTACAAAGGTGGTCATGGGGATCCCTAAAAAGCTCAGGACCGTAATGAACAGTACAATGTTTAGACCAAAGGTCGTTAGGGACTTGATAAATCCGTGTAGGGATTCATTTAATTTACTGGCTTTCAGGCTTTTATCCAGAATCTTTTGTAACGTTTTGATCAGTGCCAAACCGATCAGTAAAATTACCAGACCGATTAAAACCCGGATACCGTATTGAACCAGCATTTCTTGAAAGTCTTGAGATATTTCCATTGCTTTCCCTCCTTTAAATTTTCTTTCTTAATTATACCCGATACCAAGAGCTTTACACAAGTTCTCCCACTTCTTCTACTTTCCCTTACATCCTTAAACGACTTTTAAACTCTGTTTTTATCCTCCATAGAAATAATGGAACTTCCCTGTTATTTCACTGTTTATCCTTCCCCCCTCTGAGGGTATATATGAACAGCAATTATATCGCTAAAGAAGGAGGACAATCATGGACCGAAGAAGAATTATCAAACATTATCAGGGAAAAAGCGCTGAGGGTGCCCGGGGACCGGTTCTTTACTGGATGAGCCGGGAACAGCGAAGCGAAGATCATTGGCCCCTTACCCATGCCCAGGAGGTGGCCCTGGAGAAAAAACGACCCTTGATTGTGGTTTTTACTTTAATGGATGATTATTTGGGAGCCAACGCTTCCCATTACGATTTTATGCTTCGGGGCCTTCGGGAGGTGGCCCTAAACCTTACGAAGTTAAATATTCCCTTCCTGCTTTTACAAGGGGACCCTTTGGAAGAACTTTTATCCTTTATCAAATCCCAGGATATTTCTCACCTGGTCACGGATTTCGACCCCTTGAAAAGCAAAAGTAATCTACAGGAATCCATAGCGGAAAAAATCACCCTTCCCCTGGATATCGTGGATGGGCATAACATTGTACCCGTAACCACCGCTTCCCCGAAGAAAGAATACGCTGCCTACACCCTGCGCCCCAAACTTCATAAACGGTTAGAGGAGTTTTTACGGGAAGTTCCGGAAATAAAAAAACATCCCTACTCCTATAAAAAGGTCCTTCCCCCTATTCCCTGGGATAGCCTGTTGGATCATTTAACAATAAAGAAAAATCCTTATCTTAAAATCACTTACCCTTCCGGGCCGACGGCGGCTAAGGACCAGTTAAGGGACTTTATCAACCATCGCCTGAAAAACTACGGCGCTAATAGCAACGATCCCACCAAAGAAGCACTATCCGGTCTTTCACCCTACCTGCATTTCGGGCAGCTCTCCTCCCAACGGGTGCTTTTGGCCTTAGAGGAAAGTCAATTTTCTTCTTCTCTTACCTCCGACTTTGTAGAACAAATTTTCGTGCGAAAGGAACTGTCGGATAATTTTTGCTATTATAACCGGAATTATGACAATGTACGAGGCTTTCCCGATTGGGCGAAAAAAACCTTGGATGCCCATCGGGATGATCCCAGGGAATTTTTATACAACTATTCGGATTTTCTTTACGGCAAAACCCACGATCCCCTTTGGAATGCCGCCCAATGGGAACTGTTAACAACCGGGAAAATCCACAGTTATCTTCGAATGTACTGGTGCAAAAAGATTTACCAGTGGACCCCAAGCCCGGAGGAGGCCATGGAAATCGCCACCAAACTTAATGACGGCTATAGTATCGATGGACGGGATCCCAACGGTTATACCGGCATTGCCTGGAGTATCGGCGGGGTTCACGACCGGGCCTGGACCGAACGTCCGGTATTTGGAAAAATCCGCTATATGAATTACCGGGGGGCGAAAAGAAAATTTGATGTGGAAAAATACATCCGAACCTATCTAAAGGATGAGACCGATGAATATTGATAACAAGAAGCTGAACAAATGGAAGTCACTGGTGCTGCATCTAAAACAGCAGTTTAAAAAAAATGAGCTGAAGGCTTTAGGAGCCCAACTGAGCTATTACTTAATCCTGTCCTTTTTTCCCTTTCTAATCGTACTGATCGTTTTGCTGAATTTCACCCCCTTAACCGAGGGACAAACCATCAGTCAACTGGCTTATATACTCCCCGATGAAGTCTTTCAGCTGACCTTGGAAATTCTCGATGAAATACGAAACGGATTGAATGCCCCTTTGCTTTCCGTCAGTTCCCTAGCCACTATTTGGGCCGCTTCCAAGGGCACTTCCGCCTTAATTAAGGGCCTGAACAAGGCCTATCAGGTTTCGGAAAACCGGTCGTTTTTTCGTCTGCGGGCCATGGGGGTCGTTTTTACCTTTGGCCTGGCCTTCATCATTATTTTCTCCCTGTTTTTTCTGGTTTTTGGTCGCTTAGTAGGTTTGGCGATCTCGGAATACTTGGGCTTTACCCGGGCTTTTTTATCCCTTTGGGAGTACTTACGCTATGGCATTCCCCTGTTGGTACTATTTTTTATTTTCACCCTCTTGTTCCGTATTGGACCTAATTACCCCCTCGGTTTCAAAGATGTCTACCCGGGAGCCATCTTTACAACCCTGGGATGGATTATTATTTCCCTGATTTTTTCCTTCTATGTAAACAACTACGGTGCCTTTTCCCGTCTCTACGGAAGCATCGGTGCCGTGATCGCTTTACTGATCTGGCTCAATATCAGCAGTCTCATTGTCCTGATCGGAGGAGAGATCAATGCCACCCGACTGTGGTACAGGAGCTCCAGTTCAACCGAGCCATCCCCGATAGAGGATGAATCCAAATAAAACACCGCCGAAATATTCGGCGGTGTTTTATTTTCCGGTTTGCCCATTATGCTTTTACTCTGCAATGATATTGAACTCCGGTGGATCCATCATATGTTTTTTGACGCTGCATAAATTCATGGAGCGTACAATGGCCTTTTTATACTTCTCCGGAAAATCTTCGGGAAGGGTCAGTTTCAATTGCATTTTACCGATCATCCCGGTTTCCGGATTCTTTTCCGTATCTAAAATCAGTTTCATTCCCTGCATGTTGATGTTCTTACTTTCACAAAAACGCAGGGCATAAAATCCGGTACAGGTGGCAATTGAACTTAAGAAAAGATCAAAGGGGGAGGGCTCCTCTCCTCCGCCGCCTTCCGCCACCGGTTGATCCGTGTCGATGGTAAAACCTTTCATACTTGCGCTTACTTTCTTTCCTTCAGGAAATCCTACTTCAATGCTTGGCATATGCTTCTCTCCTTTGTCTCAGATGTTATTCCCATTATAACACCCCACCCCTCCCGGGTAAAGCCCCGATTGGTTTTATTTCTGGGAGAGGTCCGTATAAACCCGACCGTCTTTCAGTTCAATAATACGGTCCGTACGTTCCGCAATTTTCTTATCGTGGGTAATCACGATAAAAGTGGATTGAAACTCCTTATTGATCTCCTTTAACAGACGGTAGATGCTGTTGCTGGTTTCCGAATCCAAGTTACCCGTGGGTTCATCCGCCAGCAGGATCCTCGGCCGATTCATCAACGCCCGGGCAATAGCCGCCCGCTGCTGCTGTCCTCCCGACATATCCGTGGCCAGATTATTCTTCACCTTTTCAAGACCCACCACCTCTATTAACTCCTCCGCCCGCCGTTGAATCTCGGGATCGATTTTTTTGTTTTTCACCCACTGGGGCATTAAAATGTTTTCCAGGGTGGTAAACTCCGGAAGGAGGTAGTGGAACTGAAATACAAATCCGATGGCTTCATTTCTTAGTTTTGCCAGCTGATCCTTCTTCAATTCCCCGGTATCCCGACCGTCCACAAACACCTTTCCCTTCGTGGGTTTATCCAGAGTACCCATAATATTTAACAAAGTGCTTTTGCCGCTGCCGGACTGACCGATAATGGAGTTAAAGGATCCGGGATCAAAACTGAGGTTTAGATCAAAGATCACCTGGGTTTGGATTTTCCTTCCGTAAACCTTATCAATATTTTTCAACGTTAAAATACTATCCATTTCGTATCACCTCAATCGGTTGAAGTTTTGAAGATTTTTTCGCGGGAATCAGTGCCGCAAGGGTGGAAGCCACAACAGCGATGGCAAAGGATAGGGCAATGAAATTATAGTTCATCACAATCTCCACCACGGGACTGCCATCGGGATTTGTGGCAAAGATCATAAAGCTATAGGAAAGTGCCAGTCCCAGACCGATTCCAATTAGCCCTCCCATAATTCCTAAAATCAGACCTTGAAACAAGAAAATCAAACTGGCGCTGCGGTCATTGACCCCCATGGCTTTTAATATTCCGATTTGTTTCGAACGCTGCAGCACGGAAATTGCCAGCACACTGGAAATCCCCAATACCACCGCAATCACAACGAAAATCTGAATCATAATGCTGGAAATATCCTGTCCCTGCAAACCGCTCAAAAGATCCTGATTCGCATCTTTCCAGTTGCTTACCTGTACATCCTCACCCAGCAATGCTTGAATATCTTCTCCGATGATATCCGCATCAAATACCTCCTCCACCTGAATTTCTATCCCGGTAATGGAATCCGGTCGTTGGAACAATTCCTGGGCGGTGCCCAATCCGCTGACCAGCCAGGAGTCGTTCAGATCCGTTACCCCGATGTCAAATAAACCGGTGATCTTTACCTCTCCCTGGTCCCCCTGGAAGTTAAACACCTCCAGAGAATCTCCGATGGCCAGGTCCAGGTTTTCCGCTAAACCCACACCCACCATCACTTCCCCGGATTGCAGGGGTAAACTTCCTTCGGTGATTTTTTCCTCAAATCCGTAAATTCCCTCGGCTTTTTCAAAGTCAAACCCCCGAACCACTGCGGACTCCTGCTCTTCCTCGAGACTGATAAAGGCCGGTAAGGTAAGGGTGGGGGATATTTCCTCCAGCCCGTCGATCTCCCTTCGAATATCTTCTTCCTTTTCTTCATAACCGAAAATTTCTCCGTTATTCTCTTTCGCTTCGATGGTGACCTGAGAGGAATTTCCAATGGTGGAGTCCACCAAGCTGATCTGTAATCCTTGAATCAGTAATCCGATAAACACCTGTACGGAAATCCCGATGGCGATCCCCGCCAAAATCAGCAGGGTTTGTCCCTTTCCGGCCTTTAAAAACCGCCAGGCAATCTTAAGTGGAAACTTCATCGGTCTCCTCCTTCCTTAAACCTTCAATATCCTCAAAGGTTTTCAGGTGTAAGTCCGCCCCCAGTTCCTCGGCGACATTGCTTTTATTCTGTAAGGCATAGCCCCCCACAATAACTTTCGGAACCTTCTCCAGTTTGTTCCGTAGGAATTCGATGCTTCTTTTTGCCGGCACGATATTGTAATAATTCGATATACTAATGGCCACATAGTCCGGCTTCAGATCCTCCATCAATTCGATTAGATTCTCCCTAGGGGTGTTGCCTCCCAAAAACAGAGTCTCAAAGCCATTTAAGGCAAAATAGTCCTCCACCATCCTAGGCCCGATTTCATGGTATTCATCTTCGGGACAAAAGATTATCACTTTTTCCTGATTCACAGGCCGGCCTTCAAATTTCAAATTCCGCTCCTCAATCACGAAGGGATAACAACACTCTACAATGGTTCGCACTATTGCGGTTCGAATATGTTCCTGACCGATGGTAATGGTTTGCTCCTTTTCATTCGAGGCAATCTGATAAAGGGCGGGACGAAGCATTTCGTTGTATAAAGTCACAATATCCAGTTCTTTTTCCGAGATCAACTGCATCACATAGCTAACACTGTTTTCCTTATCTTCCTTTTCCAAGTGCTTGATGAATTCCTGATAATAATTCATACTCAAACTCCTTCCTGTTTCCTATGATGATGTATTGTTACCCTTCTTTCTCCTTTTTTATTCGCCGCTTCCATAAGATTAAAAAAAATCGCTGACCTTTATCTTAATTTATCCAAAATAAAACTTTGCTGAAAACACAGCAAAGTTTTATCACTTTTAACTATCGATTCTTTCATAAAACACGATGGTTATCTATTCTTCTTAGCAATTCTCCTAAGCGGTTTTTTTCTGTTTCTTACTATTTTCCATGTTATCCGCTTCCTTGATTTTTTCTTCGCTTTCATAGAAAATCCGTTCCTTCGGGACCCCTTTATCCAGTAAAAGATTCATGGTATCGGTAATCATCCGAGGAGATCCGCACATAAACACATGATGATCGGTCAAATCAAGGGTTTTGATTTCATCCATCACATAGCCCTTGGCTGTCGAAGGTTTATCCGGTCTTGAAGCAATGGGCCGGTAATGGAACTGATCATAACTGTTTTCCAGATCCAGAAAGTAATCATGATAATAAAAATCCTTTTCTTTTCGCTGCCCATGAACAAAGGTCACTTCCTCAATATCCTCCCGATGCTTCAAGGTGTCCTTGGTTAAGGCAATAAAGGGTGTCATTCCAATGCCGTTTCCTACAAACAATGCTTTTTTGACGCTCTCCCCTACCACCAGCTCTTCACCCATGGGGCCTTCCAACTCTACGGTGTCTCCCAGGTTAAACTGATCAAAAATATTTTCCGTACCATATCCTCCGGGAATTTTTTTAATGATTACACTGACCCTTTGGTCATCTTCATTATAGGATGCAATGGAATAGGCGCGATACATGCTTTCATGGCCTTTCAATTTCACTAAAATAAACTGTCCGGCTTTGTAGGCTACCCGGTCAGGATTTTTAAATTCAAAGGTGAATTCCTTAATATTCTCTCCTAAATCCCGAATTTCACTTAGGTTTGACAGGATCTTCTGTCGCTGTTCATAGCCTTCCAAATCCCTGTTTAGTTTCAACTCCATGGCATCCCTTTCAGTTTCAAAGGAGAGGATTCCTGCAGGACAATTTTCCACACAGGTTCCGCAGCGTATGCAGTTGACATCTTCAAATTGATTGTTCTCGGAAAAATTCGTATAGGGTTCCAGTTGGAAAGGACAAACCCTGGCACATTTACCGCAGGCATGACATTTTTCCTTGGACTCAATGGTCAGCTTTTTATCCGTATGCTTATTGGCATTCAATTTGGTTCCCAGGGCATAGCTTCCCTTTTCCAGAGTACCCATAGGACAGAATTGACACCATGTGCGAGGATTTTTCACAAGACCCAGTAACCCCCCCACTACAAATACCATTAAATAGGTTCTGGAAAACACCATTCCCAAACGATCCCAAAAAGAAGCGTCTCCCCAATGCTCCAGGGCATTTAAGGTATTTCCTCCGAAATTGTACATAAAGAATAGGAAAAATCCGAATACCATGGGCTTCGATTTTAAAAACCCGGGGATATTCTTATTCAAACTGATGGGATGGATCAAAGAGTCAAATAAACTTCCATGGGGACAGATATTTCCACACCAGTATCGCCCTTTGAAAAAGGATGTTCCAATAAGTCCCGCCATAATACCGATCACCGCCAAGCCCAGCTTCGGTTCTACAAAAGTGCCTCCCAGGGCCACCAGCACTGTAAAAATCCATCCGTATTTTCTAAGGGTGGTAAATACACGATTCGTTTTAATATAATATGTTGCCAAACAATCACCTCCATGTTATTCCCACCCCGTAGGGGGGCGGTATTATTCATTATAAGATTAATCCGGTCTTTTGTCAAAGGATTTTTTCAATAGTAAATGCCTGTTGAACATCAAAAAAAACAGCCCCCCCGGACTCATTCCGTAAAAAAACCTTAAGAGTCGGGAACACGACTCTTAAGGGCTATCATACAGTTTCAAGGCTTCTCCGTTTTATTCATCATTGTTCCCGGGAGTAAAGGGAAATTTCATTTCTTCCCTTTTCCTTCGACTCATAAAGGGCTTTATCCGCCCGGTCGATGAGCTGTTTTCCCTGGATTCCTTTTATTGGTTGGAGGGTGGCCGCTCCTATGGATAGGGTGATGTATGGTGAAACCTGGGAATATCCATGGGAGAGCTTCAACTCCCGGATCCTTTGCTGAAGGATTTTCGCCACCATTAGCGCCCCCTCCTGATCGGTGTTGGGAAGAAGCACTACAAATTCATCCCCTCCGTATCGGGCCACTAAATCCGTTGAACGCTTTAAATTTCCTTCAATGGTTTTGGCAATCCGTTGAAGGACTTTATCTCCATCTAAATGTCCGTAATGATCGTTATATTCTTTGAAAAAATCAACATCCAGCAGCAACAGGGATACTTTTTCTCCTCCCCGATGGGCATTATTCCAGACGTATTCAAAGTTTTTATCAAAACATCGCCGGTTGGGAATGTTGGTCAGTCCATCTAACTCCGAGAGTTTCTGGAGTTTTGAGTTCACAATCTTTAACTCCTCCTCCGCTTTTTTTCGGGTCTTTATTTCCTTTTTCAACGCTTTGGATTTTTGAGCGTTATTAATGGCAATGGCCAAATAGGAGGACAGGGTTTTTAACGTTTCCAGCTGATGTTTGCTGTAGACGTTTTTCTTTAAACTCTGTACGGTCACCACGCCGATGGCCTGATCCTCCACCATCAAGGGACAGAAGAGGACCGATTGCATGGGCTCCCCTACGGTATGGGAAGTCCCTTCTAAGTAATTGCTGTACTCCAAGTCCACATCATTGATCAGTACATCCCTCTTATTTTCCAAACACCATACTGCCCAACTATTCTTACTGTCCACGGGCACTTCAAAAGTAGGCTGTTTTTCACCCTTTTCAATGAAGAGCTCGTAGCGGATTTTTTGATTATTATTATCCAACAAACCAATTCCTAAGACCATGGCCTCCATCAGTTGATTCAAGTTTTCATATAACAGATCAAAAATTTGTTCTAAATCCAAGGTGGCGGTTATATTCTGTCCGATTTTCCCCACCACTTCCATCTGCTTGTAAGTATAGCGAAGCTCCTGGGTCATTTTTTCCAGTTCCTTTACCAGATGGCGATAGGTTTTCGTCTCTTTTTGAGATTTTTCCAATTGCAGTTGAAAGGAAACACTTCGGAGTTTCTCTTCTCTTCTTCGGGCCTCGGATTTTGTCGTGGTTTCATAAAAGGCTTTGTAGTACTTATAGGCTAAGAATTCCTCGCCCATTTGTTCATATACCTGAGCCATGGATGCATAAAGATCGGAAATCAACGCTTCTCCATCGATGCTTTTTGCAATTTCAAGAGCATTATTTACATGTCCGATGGCTTCCTTTAGATTGTTTTTCTCCAGCATGATCTCATAAAGATCTTTGTAAACCACCACTTGGTGATGGTAATCCTTGGTCTCTTGGGCAAGATTCAGACTCTTATAAAATTCCTTAAGAGCGGCTTCCGGGCTTCCCTGATTTTTATACATTTTCCCAAGCAGATGTAAACTATAGGAATACATGACTTTTGCTTCTTTTTCCTTGCAAATTTCCAGAACCTTGTCGATGTTCTCTTTCGACTCCCTCCAATTCTTCTGCTCCATATAGACTTCCGCGGAATTAAAAAGAGGTATGGCTTGCCCGTAATTGTCCCGATTTATTTCGTATTTTTCAAGGCTGTCCCGATAATAGCCTAAGGCGGTGTCCAAGTCATGGAGCTCTTTATGAAGGCCTCCTAAATTGTTTAGAATCCCTGCTTCCAACTCCGGTAGTTCTTCGCTCCGGGACATTTCCAAGGCCTTTCCGTAGTAATCCATAGCATGATCATAGGTTTTCATATAAAGATAGACATTGCCCAAAGCGTTCAGGGCTTCGGCTTCAATACCGCCCTTTGGAAGGAGTTTCGAGGTTTCCAGAGACAGATTTAAGGCTTCAATGGCTTCGTTCAGTTTCCCCGTTATCCATAAGCAGCGACCGATCCGGGTTAGGGCTTCGGCTTTCTCTTGTTTGTAGAAATTCATCTCCGCAATTTTCAGGGCTTCTCTTGCCATTACCAAAGCCTCTTCCGGATGACTTCGTTCCTTGAGTTTGGCCTCCTCTAACAGATTTCCCACTTTGGTTTTTCGGTTTACGGTTCTCTGTTCTTCCTTTGTTTTCAACGCTCCCTGCATCTCTTCCCTCCTCCTGAAACCATAAAAAAACCTCCTTATACACAACAACGAGGCAAATAAGTTCGCAGCTGGCTACCATAGTGAACACACTTTAGGCCCTGTTAGCTTTGCGTCTTTGCCTTTCGGCAAATTTGCCTATTCAATTCTAATTATCCCTTTATCGGATGTTTACCGCAGGTCTCCTCGATTATTGAAGACTCTGCATAAAACATTTACTAGTACTATTATACCATTTATTCTGTCAATTACAATGAATTTCTTAGATTTTTCAAAATATTTCAATGAATTGGATGAAACGACCTAACCAACCTACTCTTGGGCGCTTCCCCGCCCTTAGAAAACCTCCCTCTGTTCGTTTACCAGGAGATCAGAAACCTCCACGATCATCTCTTCCAAAGCTTTCTCTGTAATTCCAAGGTTATCCAGAGCTTGGGAGTTAAACCGGTAGTTCAATCCTTCTACCCCTACATTTTCAATCAGCATCATGGTAATGGCATCAGCCACGTGAACGATAGACACCAGTTCCCTATATTCTAGGGCATCTTGGGGCCGATGATGATAGGCGATGGCCTCCCGCAAACCCTCCGGCAGATTCCACTTTGTTGCTATCCGGTATCCCACCTCCGCATGATTAAACCCTAAAACCGCTTCTTCCCCTTGTAAAAAGCTGATGTTTTCCTTTTCAACCTTCTCTAAAATCACCTGATAATCCTCTTTTATGTGATAATCCAAAATAACCTTACCGATATCCCTTAAGAGCCCGGCGATATAAGCCTCCTCCACTTTTTTATACTTGATTTTCTTTGCCAAGTACCGGGCAATAATAGCCCCGGACTGGGACTGTCGCCACAGGTCCTCCTTTTTAAGGCCGTAGGACTCGAGATCCTTGATATACATCGTATTTACGGTGCTGGCCAAAACGATGTTTTTGATCGTATTAAAACCGAGTAGAATCACTGCCTGGGATACGGTGCTGATCTTGCTGGGGTATCCGTAGTGCAAAGAATTTGAAAGCTTCAATACCCGGGTGGTCAGACTTTGATCCTTTAGGATTTCCCTTTCCAGGTCCTTAATATCCGATTGGGGATCCTCCGTTAGCCGAATGACATTTTGCAGTGCTACAGGCCATGACGGCATTTCTTCAATATTTTTCAGAATTACTTCCATACTCACCTTTGTCATGTTGACTCCCCCTTTCTAGGATCTTTCCTTTGTGACAATCTTTCGTTCAAAAACTTCGTTGAACAAACGGGAACTTAAAATAAAATCCGCCGTGGCCTTATTCGGTGCCACGGGAATATCATATAGGGCGGCAATTCGCAAAAGCGCCTTGACATCCGGGTCATGGGGCTGAGCCTCTAAGGGATCCCAAAAGAAAATCAGCATATCGATTTCCTCCTCGGCAATGGCGGCGCCTACCTGCTGATCTCCCCCTAAGGGGCCGCTTTTATATCCTTCAACGGAAAGTGATGTATGCTTTTCCAACAGTTTGGCCGTGGTTCCTGTGCCAACCAACTCGTGGGGCTGAAGAAGGGTTTTATGCTTTTTAACCCAGGCGATCAATTCCTGTTTTCGATTATCATGGGCGATCAGAGCGATCTTTTTGGTCTTATTTGATTTCGCTATCCGGTATCCGTATTTCACTTTTACGCCTCCCTATTCTTCAGGTTACTATTCAATGTTTCTTATTTTCATTTGTTCCCGTTACAGTAGATTCCGCCAAAAAATGTGCAGAATTGCCAGAACATACACTACACCCCCAAGACTACGATGAACCTTTCGCCAGTGCTTTTTAAAGGCTTTAATCCTGGGTCCCGCCAAAGCCACAACCGCCATCAGCAACAACGTATACAAAAGCAGGGTCCCGGTATGCCAGACGGTTAAACTGAAAGCCTGATATCCATGGTAAAAGCCTATAGCAAGAATAATCAAACCCGTGGCGGGATGCGCTTTCCGGGCAAACTGGTAGAGTCTTCCCCAATTTTGGGCTTTTTCCTTTCCCTGCTCCTTGAATTTTTTTAAGTATACCTGTTTTATGGGATAGATGCTGCCCATTATTACAATCAATGCGATATTTACCCAGCCTATTACCACTACCATTTTCCTTCCTCCTTTTTTCTGCTTTTTCAAATTACTGTTTTCTCGAAAAAAATCCACAGGATATATCTTTATATCTTCTTTTATTTATCAAACAGTGTCCTTTAGATCATCGATACTTCTTTGCAATCCTCCGGTGAGTTTTTCCGTAAGGGTTTTTGCTTCTTCCCCCTCCTCGGGATAGGTGGTAAAGTATAGAGCAAATTGGTAATCCTTAAGTTCAGGGTGCTTTTCCTTTAATTCATCAAATCCCTTTCGAATCTTTTTTTCTACGATTTCTCGCTTTTGCTGATCACAAAATGGCAAGATCCCCACAAAGGTCTGATTGCCGTATTGAAGAAAGTGATCGGTTTCAAATAAAAGTTTTTCAATTTCCTCTTTGAAGGAAAAGGAAAAGCGGTAATATTCATTTTCAATGGTTTTATTTTGACGGGCTCCTACCTTGAAAAAGGAGGCGATCATCATGGAAACCCGGTAGTTTCCCTTTTGAGCCTTGAACAGTTCTTTTCTCAGCAGTGCGGGGAAATCTGTATGGATTTCCTCGGTGGCAAATCCCTCTTTTTTCTCGATCAGCTTTTTCGTCTTCTCGATTAAAATTCCTTCAGAAAAGGGTTTTGCTACAATCTCCGAAGCACCGCCCATAATCAGGGCCAGGATATGTTCTTTTTCCGTATCCCCGGTCAGGGCTAATACCGGTACATAAGGATTTTTTAGCCGGATCTTTTTCAGTTGCTGAAACCGGTCTTCCTCCCGGGAGTCCATATCCATTAAAACGATAATCGACTCCTCTTTCCCGGGATTTTCTACATGCTCTAGAAGTTCGGCAACCCCCCGGTACTCATAAAAGTCCACCGGCAGGGAGGCTAGTGCATATTTAATACTTTGTCGGAGACTGGTAATTGACCCCATAATCAAGGCTGAAATCTTCATCTTTCACCCTCCTTTTTTATGCTTTTGATTCATATACCCTTTTTTTCCCTACACTTAACAATTTGCTCCTTTTTCTTCCCGGTTCCAAAGAGCTTTCCCCATGGAATACCTATACAAAAAACCCCGGGGTTCGCCACAGGGTTTTTTGGGAGAGTTAACTCAATTTTTCAAGCCTTTGTTAAGGGGGTCCCATCCTTTTACAACAGCTGCAACTGTTCTCCCAGATCCTTTCGATCGGTTTTCTTTAAATAGGTGCCAATGGTGGCAATGCTACCCCGGTAATAATCCGGATTTTCAAAGTCCACTTCTTCCAATTGCTTGATTTCTTTTAAGAAACTATCTTTTTTCGGTTTCAAAACCTGCAGCCCCCGGGAATGCCGGGTATTCTTTTCACTGATTTTTTTTGTGTTGAAAATCAGGACTTTCTCAATGCTGCTGATGGCCACCAGTTCTTTGTCCTCTTTAATAAATTCCAGATGGACTAAGGGAAACTCTTCATTATAGGCCTTTGCAAGTTTTTTTCGATTGGTTTTTGTCTCATAGCTGGAAAGTGGAATTCTTGCGGCTTTCCCCGTTTTATAGAAAAACAGCATCCACCCGGAATAGTCCATCGTCGAAGTCATATAAATGATTTCTTCTCCCTCTTCCAGTCCCAGAAGATTGGGAAGGTAATCTCCTAACACGCTGGCCTTGGCATCTTCCAATTCATAGGCCTTTACCTTATAGACCCTGTGCTGATTGGAAAAGAACAGCAGATCTTCTTTATTACTGCCCTCCACCTCTTGCACAACTTCGTCATAATCCTTCAGTTTGTGATCATTGCTTACTCTAAGAGAGGTTAAGGGGATCTTTTTAAAATACTGATCCCTGGTGATGAAAAACTTCACATTGTATTCACTGACGAAGATTTCCTCCTTGAATTCCCGGACTTTTTCGTGGTGAATCAAAGTGGTGCGTCGCTCCTGTCCATACTGATCCATCACCCGTTCAAGATCCTTACTAATCAGCCGCTTCATTTTCTTCTCACTGTTCAAGGTATTTTCCAGGCTTTGAATTTCTTTTTCCAAACGCTTGATATCCTTGGTTTTCTTTAAGATATATTCCTGATTGAAATTTCGCAGTTTGATTTCCGCGATAAAATCCGCCTGGACCTGATCGATGGTGAATCCTTCCATTAAATTAGGTACCACTTGACGGTCCACCTTGGTATCTTTTACGATTTTCACCGCTTTATCAATATCCAGCAGGATCTTTTCCATACCCATAAGCAAATGTAGTTCCTTGGTTTTATCATTAATATCGTAGCGCAGCTTTCTTCGGATACAGTCCATTCGAAAATTTGTCCATTCCCTCAGGATCTCCCGAACGCCTAACACCCTGGGGGCACTGTCAATCAGCACATTGAAATTGCAGCTGAAGGAATCCTCAAGGGCGGTTAAACGAAAGATCTTAGTCATCAGTTTCTCCTGATCCACGCCTCGCTTTAAGTCTAAAGTGATTTTCAGTCCGTTCTTATCGGTTTCATCCCGAAGATCGGAAATCTCCTTTATCTTTCCACTCTTAATGAATTCAATCATTTTTTCCATAATGGCTTCCACCGTGGTGGTATAGGGGATTTCATAAATATCGATGCAGTTGTTTTTCTCGTCATAACGGTATTTTCCCCGGACCTTGAAGCTCCCCCTGCCTTTATCATAGATTTCTTTCATTTTCTCTTTGGCGTAAACAATTTCTCCGCCGCTGGGAAAATCCGGGGCCAGTAGATGTTCTTCTATATTCACATTTTCATCCTTCAGATACTCTATGGTGGTTTGGCAGATTTCCTTTAGATTGAAGCTGGGGATGTTACTGGCCATACCCACGGCAATTCCTAAATTCGGCGTGGTTAAAATATTCGGATAGCTGGTGGGCAGTAATCTGGGCTCCTTTGTGGTATTATCATAATTCGCGATAAAATCCACGGTATTTTTATGGATGTCGTTAAAAAACTCCTCGGTCAATTTCTCCAGTTTTGCCTCGGTATATCGGTGGGCGGCGTAGGTCATATCCCTGGAATAGCGTTTTCCGAAGTTTCCCTTACTGTCCACGAAGGGATGAAGGAGGGCTTCATTTCCCCGGGTCAGACGGACCATGGTTTCATATATGGCTCCGTCCCCATGGGGGTTTAAGCGCATGGTTTGTCCTACTATGTTGGCGCTTTTGGTTTTCGCCCCTTTGATCAAACCCATTTTAAACATGGTATATAGAAGCTTTCGATGGGAGGGTTTAAACCCGTCGATTTCCGGTAAAGCCCTGGATACAATAACGCTCATTGAATAGGGCATATAATTAACTTTTAAGGTGTCAATAATATTGTTCTGATTCACATTTCCTTGCAAAATTCACGCCTCCTAATTCTTCCCTGATCAATATTCATCCTCTAAATAACATCAACTTCGTCAATGTACTTAGAGCCGTGGGCTTCAATGTATTCTTTACGGCCCTCCAAGTTGTCTCCTAAAAACAGATCAAAGGCATCCTTGGTCTGACGGATATCCGCCGGAGTCACTTGAATCAATCGACGGGTTTCGGGATTCATGGTGGTCTCCCACATCATGTCCGCCTCATTCTCTCCTAGACCCTTGGATCGCTGCAGACTGTATTTTCCCTTGATTTTTTTAACGATTTCCCGTTTTTCTCCTTCATCAAAGGCAAAATAGGTATTTTTCTTATCGGTAATTTCATACAAGGGAGATTCCACAATATAAACAAACCCCTTTTCTATTAAGGTGGGGGTTAATACATAGAGCATCGTCAAAATCAGGGTTCGAATTTGAAATCCGTCTACATCCGCATCGGTACAAATAATAATTTTATTCCAGTTCAGTCGATCTATGTCAAAAGTGTTTAAATCTCTTTGCTTGGTATTTAGTTCCACCCCGCACTCTAAAACCTTTAACAG
The DNA here is from genome assembly GCF_009910325.1 of Isachenkonia alkalipeptolytica. Classification (NCBI taxonomy): domain Bacteria; kingdom Bacillati; phylum Bacillota; class Clostridia; order Eubacteriales; family Clostridiaceae; genus Isachenkonia; species Isachenkonia alkalipeptolytica. Next base: position 102,143 of record NZ_SUMG01000001.1, on the reverse strand, counting down.
ATCCACAATAATATCATTTTTAAAAATTTTGTCGTAATCGGATTTTAAGCAATTCAGTATTTTTCCCCGTACAGGCATAATTCCCTGAAAATCGGAGTTCCTACCCATCTTCGTGCTTCCCAGAGCCGAGTCTCCCTCCACAATAAAGAGCTCCCGGAGGTCCTTATCCTTGCTTCTGCAATCCACAAACTTCTTAGGCTTATTGGTGATGTTATCGACTTTTTTGTTCAGCTTTTTTTTAATGTCGATCCGGGTCTTTTCCGCCTTTTCCCGACTTCGTTTATTAATCAGCACCTGCTCAAGAATCACTTTGGTATCCTTGGCATTTTCGATAAAATAAATTTCAAGCTTTTCTTTCAGAAAAGCCGTCATAGCCTGTTGAATAAAGCCGTTGGTTATGGCTTTTTTGGTCTGGTTCTCATAACTGGTTTCCGTGGAAAAGGTATTGCTTACCAAAATCAGACTGTCTTCAATATCCGCAAAGGTAATCTTTTTTTCTCCCTTTTTATACAGGTTCCGATCTTTTAAATTCTGGTCCACCGAGGCAATGAAAGCATTTTTCACCGCTTTATCCGGGGCCCCGCCATGTTCTAAAAAGCTGGAGTTATGAAAATATTCCAAAACCGGTTCCTCGTTATTAAAGACAAAGGCCACTTCCATTTTTACATGGTATTCCGGTTTATCCGGACGGTCCCGACCTTTGGTTTCCGCCTCATAATACTTCACATCGGTTAAATCCGCCTCTTCACTGTGTTCCTTCACATAATCCACGATTCCCCGGGGATACAGATAGGTATAGGTCTCCCCTGAGAATTCATCATAAAGTTCAAAGGTGATTCCTTTATTCACAATGGCCTGACGCTTTAAAACCTTTTGAAAATATTCCAGGGGAATTTTGATTTCATTGAAAACCTGATAGTCCGGCTTCCAGCGAATTCTTGTCCCCGGAGGGTCCGATGGATTTTTTTCTTTCCGGTATCCCTCAGGGGTTCCGGTGACATTCTCTCCCTGTTGGAAATTCAGGGTGTACTGATAACCGTCCCGGATCACTTCCACATCCATGAATTCGGAAGCAAATTGGGTTGCCGCAGTCCCGAGGCCATTTAAGCCCACACTGAACTTGTAACTGCTCCCCGCTTGATTGTTATGGTACTTTCCACCACCGTATAAAATCGTAAATACGATTTCCCAGTTATATTTTCTTTCTATTTCGTTAAACTCTATGGGGATTCCTCGTCCGAAATCGATAACTTCAATGGAATGGTCCCGATAACGATTGACCATGATTTTGTCTCCATAGCCAGCATTGGCTTCATCCCTGGAATTTCCCACAATTTCACTTAAGGTATGCTGACAGCCTTCCAGCCCGTCGGATCCGAAAATCACTCCCGGTCGTAGGCGCACCTTGTTCTTTTCCGATAATGTAGATAAGCTATGATTTCCATAGGTGTTTAGTTTTCCTGACATCCTATTTCCTCCTAAAAAAACCTTTTCAAATTAATTGTTACCTACACCATTCTATAGATTTCTTGCTCGTTTGTCCACAGGAATTACTCCAAAAGTAAATCTCCCATTACAATTCCTATTATTTTTTCATCAAGATCGTATATCGGTAGGGCTATGGTCACACAGTACTGATAGCTGTAATCGGAAATATAGGGTTTTGAAGTAAAGGCCTTTCCCCGGATGCTTTCCTTAAAATACGGCCGGTGTTTGAAATTCCCCTGTAACTGTTCCCGGGTACCTTTAATAGCAATACCCTGTAAGTCTCCCTCTTTGTCCATGATACTGATCAATTGAAACAAGGAGTTTTTTTCAACCGCCTCCATGAGAAGTCCCCGAAGGGCCCCCGGCTTCATCTTTTTTACATCGGAATGCTGTGCAATACGGTTGATTTCCTTTCTTCCCCCTTCCATAACCCTTCGGGTTTCTTCCGTAATTTTATAGTCCTGAACAAAACCTTCCACCAATTGGTCCACTTCCTTGGTCATGGTCCCCAGTTTTTGAATATCTTCGAAGATCAGTTCCAGAGAAGCGGTCTGCTCCTGGGAGGAGGAAGCGGCCTCCTGCGAGTATACCGAGGTTTTTTCCATGGCCCGGGCGATGGTGTCGATGGAAGTCTTTACCCTTTCCACCAAGTCAAACTGATTTTTCGCAAGGCTACGAATGTTTCCGATGGCCTTTGCAGTCTCTTCCGTGGATTGCACAATCAAATCCAGTTCCTCTTTGCTCTGATTGACTAAGGTTAACTCTCCGGTAATTTTTTTATTCTGTCCTTCAATTTCTTCCGAGATTTTTCTCGTGTTTTCCACCATCTCAGAAATGATTTTTTCTATATCCCCGGAATGCTCCGCGGATTCCGTGGCTAATTTTTTTACTTCCCCTGCCACAACGGAAAACCCTTTCCCCATTTCCCCGGCCCTTGCGGCTTCAATGGAAGCATTTAAGGCCAATAAATTGGTATTATCGCTGATCCCCGCCACCAGACCGGTGATTCTTTGAATATTGTTGGCCTGGGATTCCAGACTTTTCATTTTCTTTCCTAAATCCTCGCTCCACTGTCCGTTTTCCTTATAACTGGTGATGATTTTTTCCAAAAGCCGGGTACTGGTATGTACAACCTTTAGAGTGTTTTTTGCCATGGCTTCGGTTTTTTCACTATGACGCAGCACCCCTTCCATATCCTTGGACATGGTCTCGGAAATTCTTTTCATATTACCCAGGGCTTCGTTTTGTTCCGTGGCTTCCGTAGCAATGTCCATAACCCCCTGGGAGATCTCCTGGGATGCATCAAAAATCTGTTTGGTGTTGCTTTCGATTTCTCCGGTGAAAATCATGTTTTTTTCATTGGCACCGTTGATATTCCCCACAAGTTTTTTTACACTGCTCAGGAGTTTTCCCAGGGAGGCCTGAAGTTTTCCCAGCTCCTTAGTTTCCCTCTGATCAAAGCGCAAGGTTAAATCTCCATTCGCCACCTGCTCCACTTTTTCTTCCAGGGCTTGAATTTTTTTATTATGTAACCCAAACATTTTCCTACCTCCTTTATGGAATTTCTTTAAAGTCCTTTATACTATTCTAGATGATTCAGCAAATTCCCTGCATTTTTCGAGTTTTTTTTCTAAAAGCCCGAAAAATACATAAAAAAACTTTGGAATCTTTTTTTAGATTCCAAAGTTTTTAGGGCTTATTATTTACTGATTATCCCCTGTTATTAATACCTCCCCGGCGTCCCGTCCCTATGGCTGTCTTTCTGTTTAATATCGGAATACTGCCGCCACTGGTTGGCTGTCCGGCATTTTGTCTTCCTGGAGAATGTACACGTTTCCACTGTTCAGGAAGGTATGAACCGAGGCGAAATTCAGCAGTTCCTCCCGGTTGCTGTGGGAATCATCAAGAATTTCCACTTTCTGGGCTTTCGCATCATAGGTTCCCCATAACTGCGTATTTTCTCTGATCAGTAGGGATTCTATCCGCTGATTGTAGGCGCCGTTTACGATCTCTTCAATATTATGGGAGGCTTTTCCCGATCCGATCAGTTGATAATATTTATCCAAGGCTTCTTGTTCCTCTTTTTCTAAATAGGGCTTAATAATTTCCCAACCCTCATTTTGCAGTTCCGATTCTTTTTTATTATCGGGATTTCCCACGATGCCTTCTTCCAGAAGTTTCGGGTATTTGTTATTTTCCTTAAATATAGGATGGAGGAAATCCACCGCTGCTAAAATCATTGGAATTTCTTTATCTCCTAAAGCCTTGTATAGGCTCTGGCTTACCACTTGAAAGTATTTTCCGATGTCTACTTTTTCGTCTTCCATACCGTATCCGTGTCCGTGGAATACCGCGGCCCCCCCGGGGGTTCTTGCACTGTGTTGCAGGGTAGGAGCAGGGGTGTCATATTGCAGGGCATCTTTAAAATTCTTTGGAACCCCCTCCAGTTCAACTTCCGATACTTCGTCTCTCGTACAATGCAGCAGTCGGACATCGTTTTGACTGATGGCCAGGATGTAAAACTGACCGTTTCGTTGGAATACGGGAAACAAAGGCTTAATGTAAAAGTGGTCCTTCACCACTGCGGTATCTTCAAATTCTACAGGCATATTGTAATAAAACATCTGATCCTCTGTGGCAAAGATGGCAAATCCCCGATCCAGGGTGCTCCAAAACTTGGTATAGTCCACCAGCTCTTCCATAGGGGCGGTGAATTTTTTGATTTCAGGTTCTTTTAACCCCTGTTTTGCCAGTTGGGCTGCCCCATCTTTAATCAGGTTTTTAAATCGAATTTTACCCTGCTGGGGATTTCCTTCCTTTACTCCCGTGGCTAAAAAAATCGACAGGTTTACGTTTTTCCGATTTTCTAATAACTTATCCAACTGATTTCTTGTAAACACTATGATTCCTCCTCTTTTATTTTTTATATACCCCATGGTACCGATGTACACATCCGCAGTTTCCTCTTTTTTACCCCGGGGTACTTTCCGTCAAGTGTATTATCATTATACCCAGTTTATAAAAAGTATACACATTTAACCGAAGATCTTTCTTAAAAGGACCGGTTTTCTTTGAATTGTTTGAATTCTTGCAGGATTCCTTATTGAAATATGAAATATTGAGGAAAACATGCTATAATAGTACTATAGAATCAAAACCAAGTAGAAAGGTGATGTTTTATGAAGATTGTAACTGATAGTTCTTGTGATTTACCGAAAAATCTCATTGAAAAGTATAACATCGATGTAATTCCCCTGAAAATTGAAATTGATGGCGTCGACTTTACCGATGGAGTGGACCTCAGCCATGAAGAGTTTTTCAAGAAAATGAAAGCTTCCCCCACTTTGCCTAAAACTTCTCAACCCTCTCCCCAATCTTTTTTGGATTCCTTTAAAACCGGGGTGGAAAATTACAAGGAAGTCTTAAGTATCCATTTGTCTTCCAAACTCAGTGCCACCTTTGATGCAGCCAATGTGGCCAAGGAAAAGGTTCAGGGAGATATCGAAACCTTCGATACCTTAAGTGGATCTATCGGCGTAGGCCTTCAGGTACTAAAAGCTTCTCAATTGGCTGCGGAGGGCATCTCTAAATCCGACATTGTGGAAAAGTTAAGGGAATACCGGCAACAGATGAATGTGGTGGTCTACTTAGAAACCTTGGAAAATGCAGTTAAAGGAGGACGGGTCAGCAAACCGAAAGAGTTTGTGGCCAACCTTTTCAACCTGAAGCCCGTGGTTCATGTGGATGAAGGCTATGTAAAAATACTTAAAACCCTCCGGGGAAAAAAGAAGGGTCTTCGCACCCTGATCGAGGAAATGGAAAAGAAAAACATCGACTTTCAGGACCGAATCATCGGCATTACCCATTGTGATTGTTTAGAGGATGCTCTGGCCCTGAAGGATGAAATCGTAGAAAAATTTTCCCCCAAAGAAGTTCTGTTGACCACCATGGGTCCTGTAATCGGTACCCATGCCGGTCCGGGAGGATTACTGGTTTGTTTCTAAACCGAAATAATCGAAAAAAAACACTGCAGGGATCGATCCCTTGCAGTGCTTTTTTATTTCTTTTTAACTTTCCTCATTTCAAAATCTCTGCTTTTATGGATGATTAAAGATCCTAGTCCCGACGATACAGAAACTCGGGGATATCAAAGTCCTTAGAAGCTTCCGTCTCCTTTTTCTCCTCTTGGTTCTCTCCCCTGGAATTTTTAGTTTCCGAAGGAGTCTTCCCTTCTTCAAATCCCGTAGCAATAATGGTAACTTTAATTTTGTCTCCGATATTTTCGTCAATGACCGATCCAAAAATGATATTGGCTTCCGGGTCCGCTTTATCGGTGATGATTTCTGCAGCCTCATTGATTTCAAAAAGATTCATATCCGAATTTCCGGTAATATTAAGTAAAACCCCTTTCGCACCTTTAATAGAAGTGGAAAGCAGAGGACTGTCAATGGCTTTGTTTACTGCCTTTACCGCCTTGTTTTCTCCTTCGGCCACGCCCACACCCATGTGGGCAACGCCTTGTTCCCGCATTACGGTGCTTACATCGGCAAAGTCCAGATTTACAAGCCCCGGGATGGTAATCAAATCAGAAATACCCTGCACCCCTTGGCGCAGTACGTTGTCTGCTAATTTAAAGGCATCCAGCATACTGGTGTTGCTCTCCGCAACTTCTAACAGTTTGTCATTGGGCACCATCACTAAGGTATCCACATGCTGTTTTAAATCCATCACGCCGGCTTTCGCCGCCTTCGCTCTTCTTTTTCCTTCAAACTTAAAGGGTTCCGTTACCACACCCACAGTGAGAATTCCTAAGCGTTTGGCTACCTCCGCAATGACCGGTGCGGAACCGGTGCCGGTTCCACCGCCCATGCCCGCTGTGATAAAGACCATATCCGCCCCTTGCAAGAGACCTTCGATTTCCCCTTCGCTTTCATTGGCGGCTTTTTTACCGATTTCCGGATTGGCCCCCGCTCCCAGTCCTTTGGTAATTTTGTTTCCGATCTGCAGTTTGTGGTCCGCTACGGAGTTGAACAAGGCCTGTTTATCCGTGTTGACCGCTATGTATTCTACCCCCTGCAGTCCTGAGTTCACCATGTGATTAAGGGCGTTGTTGCCGCCTCCCCCGGTACCGATCACTTTGATTTTTGCAATATGGCTGTCATCATTTATATCGAACTCCAACATCTCTATCCACTCCTTCTAAATAGTCTTAACCTCTTTATTCCCTACATTATACTATATTTTCCGATAGGTTCAAACATAAAAATAAAATCCTTTCTCTATTTAGCACCAATTACCCAGGAAAATCCTTCTTATTTCTATTTTCAATGCTTATACTAGTTATTTCTCTTGTTTATTTTTTAACACTTGCAATAATATTCTGAAGAATATAGAATAGATTTCGTTGGGCAATTTTAAGGATTTGCTACAATATTCAAAAATTTAAGGAGGTTTTATACTTGGCATCTTTAGAAAAACAGCAGGAAAGAGGACAATGGAATTCCAAAATCGGTTTTATTCTTGCCGCCGCTGGATCCGCAGTAGGACTGGGAAATTTATGGCGTTTTCCCGTGGAAGCCGGCCGTAACGGCGGTGGAGCATTTTTAATGGTGTACTTTGCAATTTTATTATTAGTAGGTTTTACCTTAATGTTAGCAGAATTGGTAATCGGTCGGCATACCCAGCTGAATGCCATCGGAGCCTATAAAAAAATCCGGTCTAAATGGGCTTGGGTGGGAGGCATCGGTGTTTTAGCATCCTTTTTAATTCTCTCTTTTTACAGTGTTATCGGAGGATGGATTATTAACTATCTGTTTCAAACCGTAAGCGGCGGACTCAGCGGTTTCGAGTCTGGAGCTTATGAAGGGATTTTTATGGACTTTGTGGGAAGTTCCTTTCAACCGGCGCTTTTCCACGGTATTTTTGCCCTTATCACCCTTAGCATTGTTATGGGTGGTATTAGCGGCGGAATTGAAAAATACAGTAAAATTTTAATGCCGGGACTATTTGTTATGATGCTGATTATCATGGTTCGTTCCTTGACCTTAGATGGTGCCATGGAAGGGGTGCAGTTTTTCTTAGCCCCGAACTTCTCAGCGATCACCGGAGATGTGATCCTCTCCGCTCTGGGACAGGTTTTTTTCTCTCTAAGTCTTGGGATGGGGGTAATTATTACTTATGGAAGTTATCTTCCAAAAGGCGAAAACCTACCTCAAAACTCATTTTTTATTCCTTTACTGGATACCATGATCGCTCTGGTTGCCGGACTTACGGTGCTGCCTGCAGTATTTGCCTTAGGTTTTGAACCGGATACCGGTGCGGGACTGCTGTTTATTACTCTTCCTGCAGTATTTGCAGAAATGCCTATGGGAATCTTTTTTGGAGGTTTGTTCTTCCTATTGGTACTGTTTGCAGCACTAACCTCGTCAATTTCTCTGTTGGAAGCTTCTGTATCCTTCGTTGTAGATAAGTTCAATTTCAGAAGAAAGAATGCCGCTTTTTTAATGGGGGCATTGGTATTCCTTGTGGGTCTTCCCTCTTCCCTAGGAATGGGCGCTTTAAGCCATGTGGAATTGATTCGGGGTATGAACATTATGGATTCCATCGATTTCTTTGCCAGCAATCTGTTGCTGCCCATCGGAGGATTTTTCCTTTGCATCTTTATCGGATGGATTTGGGGCATTGAGAATGCCATTAAAGAAGCCACCAATCAAGGAACCATCAGCTTTAAGCTTGCAGGAGTGTGGAGTTTTTTAATCAAATTCGTAGCACCAATTGCAATATTCGTGGTGTTTATTCAAGGACTTACCTAAGAATCTTCTTACCTAAAGATCTTTTCGAAAACAAAAAAACAACCCTTCCTTTCATCAGAAAGGTTGGGTTGTTTTTTTGTTTTATCATTGAAAAAATCCGGCGCTTCCCTCATGGAATGTTAAATTACTCCTCCACTCTCAATCCGTCTTTTTTTAGAGCTTCCCGAACCTTAGTAAGATCCTTCTCTGGCTGAATGATTAAGCGATAGAGATTCAACACTTTCGCATCCTCCGCCACGATTTTTTTAATGTTTACATTAAGCTTCGTAAACACATCCAACACCTTTGCTAATTGTCCCGACATATTCTCTATGTAGACCACAATCTTATCTTCAGTGATCCCGAATAGATCCACTAGGTATTTAAAAATGGCTTTATGGGTGACAATGCCTGCAAAGTCTCCCTCTTCCGTATTTACAGGAATAAAGGTCAACTGATTGTCCACAAACTCCTTCGCTGCCAATTCCACCGGCGCTTCTAAGGTGGTGAACCGTTCATTTTTAATAATCAGAGAATCCTCAATTTCCTGATTTTTATAAGCCTCTTTATTGTCCATATCCGCCAGTACCCGGTAAAGCTTTTCTTTATAAATGGTTCCCAGTAAATCATTGCCCTTAACCACGGGTAGGGAGAAAATTCCGGTTTCTTCAAATCGTTTCAACACATCCTGAACTCTATCCGTGCTTTTGACTATGGTCAGGTCCTCCTTCGGTACATATATGCTTTTAATTTTCATGTTCCACTCTCCTTCATTGTTATTCTTACTCTAGGACTCTTATACCCTATACCCTCTATTTTACACATCCAATTTTATCGGTTTCTTTCACAAAAATGTACCAGGGGGTCGGACCCCCTGGTACATTTTTGTAGCATGTTTATTCTGACGAAATTATCCCAGGAATTGCTCCATGTCTTCTTCTACGGTCTGGATTCCGTTAATTCCAAAGGTTTCTACTAGAACCTTGGCTACATTCGGTGATAAGAATGCCGGTAAAGTCGGCCCAAGTTTAATATTTTTTACTCCTAGATGTAGTAACGCTAATAGAACGATTACCGCTTTTTGCTCATACCAGGCAATGTTATAGGAGATCGGTAATTCATTGATATCGTTTAACTCGAATACTTCTTTAAGCTTCATGGCAATCACTGCTAGAGAGTAGGAGTCGTTACACTGTCCTGCATCCAATACTCTTGGAATGCCACCGATGTCTCCTAAGTCTAATTTATTGTATCGGTATTTTGCACAACCGGCGGTTAAAATCACAGTATCCTTCGGCAGTTCCTGAGCAAAATCCGTATAGTAATTTCGATCTTTCATTCTTCCGTCGCAACCGGCCATTACAAAGAACTGCTTAATGGCTCCGGATTTCACGGCGTCCACTACTTTATCCGCAAGCTCTAGAACTTGGTTATGGGCAAATCCTCCGACAATTTTACCTTCTTCAATTCCTGTAGGGGCTTTCGTGTTTTTGGCATGTTCAATTACTTCAGAGAAGTCTTTTTTTCCGCCCTCGGCTCGATTAGGGATATGCTTGAATCCGGGGTATCCGGAAGCTCCCGTGGTATAAATCCGGTCACTGTAGCTTGCTTTCGGAGGTACGATACAATTTGTGGTAAACAGTACGGGTCCGTTAAAGCTTTCAAACTCTTCTTTTTGCTTCCACCAGGCATTTCCATAGTTTCCTACGAAGTGATCATGTTTTTTAAAGGCCGGGTAGTAGTTTGCCGGAAGCATTTCCGAGTGAGTGTATACATCCACACCGGTTCCTGCGGTTTGTTCCAGCAGTTCCTCAAAGTCTTTTAAATCATGTCCGCTGACTAGAATTCCGGGATTATTTCGAACACCGATTTCCACTTCTGTAATTTCCGGATTTCCGTAATTGGAAGTATGGGCTTCATCGAGAAGGGCCATTACGTCCACCCCGTATTTACCGGTTTCCAATACCAAGGCTACCAGGTCATCGGCGGTAAGCGTGTCATCTTCCGTTGAAACCAGAGCTCGTTCCATAAACTCGGAAATTTCCGTTTTATGCATATTCAGGTTCAGGGCGTGCTCTCCGTAGGCCGCCATACCCTTTAGTCCAAAGATGACTAAGGATCTAAGACTTCGAACGTCTTCATTTTCCGTTGCAAGTATTCCCACTTCTTTATCTTCGGATTTCTCTTCGAAGTTCTTTCTTTCCCCTGTCCAGGTGACAAATCCTTTGTAATCTTTGTTTTCCAGCTTTCCTTCTTCTTTTAACAAGGCCTTTAGTTCTTCTCTTTTCTCTAAGGCTTTTTCAATACGGTCTTTAATGGCTTCACCGTCAAAGTTTGCATTGGTGATGGTGGAAAATAATCCGTCCATCATTAAACGGTCGGTTTTATCCCGGTTCAGTCCCGCTTTTCTGGCTTGAAGGTTTAGCTCCGCTACCCCTTTTAACGTATAAATTAATAAATCCTGAAGGTTGGAAACGTCGCTGGGCTTTCCACAGGCTCCTGCTTTAGCACTACAACCGACATTCCCTGCAGCTTCTTGACATTGATGACAAAACATTTCATTACTCATGAACTGATCTCTCCTTTAATGGTTTATTTCTTGCTTAAAACCATCATATAATACCCTTCTCTTCGGTTCCGTGATGAAACTCACACTTTTGAAATCTCTTGATGATTCAAAAATTCCATTATATAATGATAGTCTAATTGAAATCAGAAATAATAAAAAGAGGTGCCCTATGAAATTACTTGAACTTCAACTTAAAGATCTGGTATTAATTGCCTTAACCGTGTCCGCAGTCTTTGTTTTGGGTTACATTTTAATACCCGTCATGCAGTTTATGCCTCTTCCCGCCTATAAGGCCATCATCGTTTCTCCTATCTATGCAGGGGGTGTGACTTTTTTAACAAAAAAAATACCGAAAATCGGTATTCCCTCTCTCTTAGGTCTATTAATCGGGGTCCTTCTAAGCGGATTTTTTATCGGGATGTTTTTCATCGCTTTTTTTGGAGGCATCTTAACCGATCTTTTTTCTTTCCTGGTTTTCAGAGGATACAAAAGCAAAAGAAGCATTATTCTTTCTTCTGCTTTTTTCCCCGCAGTACAACTTCCCCTTACCTTTTACATGGCCGCCTACACCATCGGCGGAGTTTCCGGGGAAGCCTTGAGTCATCCTGTGCTGGTAATTGTCCCCACCATCCTTACCTTTGTCCTTGGTTATCTTGCTTCGGTAGGAACCTTTCGGCTATTGGAGAGGCGAAATCTTTAATCCCTTTATCCTAATTTAATATGATATTCTAGTTTAGTATGAACTCATGAAAATAAATCCCATCTACGGGAATGCCGGTTTCTGCATAAATCAAATTAAGCAACTCCTCTTTAAAGTTTTCCATGCCTTCCCGGGTGCTTAAAGATTCTTCGTCCCATGATAGAAGGGTTTCAATGGTTAAGTCCCGAATCACATACTCCTTTGTGGCCATGGCCTCTTCAAAGGCTTCCTCGCTTCTTAAATAGTAACTCATCTTCACCCGCCCGCGGCCTGCGGGACCGCTACTGCTAATTTTAATGTTCTCGCTATAGGCACTTCCGTGAGTCTGCCCTTCCACCGAGGCCTCCGGCCCGCCCTCATGGGCAAAAAACAAATAAACCGCCACTAGAACCCCGAGGATCGCCGCTCCGGCCACAACCATCGGGGCATATTCATGTTTCAACCACTTTTTAAGGAATTTCAAGTTCTCCTTTTCCATCTTAAACATCTTTCAACCATGCCTTCCGTAGTCTTTTGATTTCCTTTTCATATCCAGAAAGATCATTAGGGGTCTCTAGATTGAAAGGGAGATGGCGAAGGCTGGGATGACGGATGATTCTTTCTAAGGCCTCTTCGCCAATGGTGCCCTTGCCTAAAACCTCGTGTCGATCTTTCTTCGAGTGAAAGGCGGTTTTGCTGTCATTTAAATGCACTGCTTTTAACCGTTCCAACCCCACCAGTCGATCGATTTCTTCCAAAACTTCTTCCAGGCGATCCACAATATCATATCCCGCCGAATACAAGTGACAGGTATCTATACAGATCCCCAGCCTCCGGGAATCCTCCACCCCATCAATGATTTTTTTCAATTCTCTCAAATCTCCGCCGATTTCCGTCCCCTTCCCCGACATTCCTTCCAGCAAAATCGGCGTGGATTGACTTTCGCCTATAGCTTCGTTCAGTGCTTCAATAATTTGTTGAATGCCGGCATCCACCCCCTGTTTAACGTGGGATCCGGGATGAAAAATATAATAACAGTTGGAGATTTCCTCCACCCGCTCTAAATCCTCCTTTAACAAGCCCTTGGAAAAATCCCGGGTATCTTTTTTATTCGAAGCCAGATTCATGGTGTAGGAACCGTGGGCGAATATCGGAGCAAACTCCTCTTCTTTCATCAACCGGTGAAGGTTTTGAAGATCCTCGGGGTTTAAGGCCTTGGCCTTTCCTCCCCGGGGATTCCGGGTAAAAAACTGAAAGGTGTTGGCTCCCAGGGAAAGTGCCTCCTTCCCCGCATGATAAAATCCCTTACCGATAGATATATGACAACCGATTTTTAACATTTACAGCACCTCTCTTAAATAATCATTTCAATTTTCTTCTCTTTTTTCAAGAGAATTTCCGTTGCTTGACGTAATGTCCCGTCTTCCTGTATCACGGTTTTTTCAGGGAACCGCACCCGGATACTGTGTCCCTTTAATAAATGAATCCCTTGAACGGTGCCGTGGGTGCCCTTAAAGATCTTGGGAAAATGGCGCAGCAGGGTTCTTAGGGGCATCTTCTCTACCACGCATATTTCAAAGGCCTTCTCCCTGGGATTCCCTCCGGGGCAAACCTTCATGCCGTTACCGATAAACTGACCGTTGCCCACGGCCACAAGGTAAACTTCCTTTGTAAACTTTTTATCATCTATGTAGACGGTTGCTTCCTTGGGCTGATAAATCCACAGCATTTTTAAGGTGCTGAATAAATAATTCAGCTTTCCTTCTCGAATAATATTTTTATTTTTTTCTTTAATAATTTCCGCATCCACACCCCAGCCCAAAACATTTATAAAATAATGTTCATTTACCGAGGGGACATAGAGCTCTTCCGTTCGTCCTTTTTCAATGGCTGTGAGTCGTGTTTCAAAGTCTTCCGAAAGGCCCAGGGTTTTAATAAAATCATTTCCCGACCCCAGGGGAATCGCCCCTACTTTTATATCTTTACCTATGATTCCGTTGATCACTTCGCCCAGGGTGCCGTCCCCTCCCACAGCAATTACATCGGTGTAATTTTTATGAAGCTCTTCCTGCACAAGGGCGGTGATGCCGTTGACTTCCTTGGATATGATAATTTCGTAGTCGAATTTCTCAAACCGCTGCCGGATCTTTGGGATGGCTTTTAAACCTTTCCCTTTCCCCGCCGCGGGGTTAATAACAAAAAGTATTTTTCTCATGGGGATTCTCCGTTTCTGAATTTCTGTAGTCGATGATTTTTCCATCACCGGTATTTATTATACCATAAAAAACACCGGCGCTCTTTCCTTTTATGAACCGGAGCCGGTGTTTGCTAATGGTTTCCATCCAAACCTAAATACTGTGGACGTCACTGTAATTTTTACGAATATAAGTCCGGGCTTCTCCAATCATATATAAGGAGCCCACCAAAACGATGACTTCTTCCTCTCCGGTAATGGCATAGGCCTTATCGATGGCCTCGGATACCCGGGGTTCCGGATACATGGGTTTTTCATAGGCCCTAAGCATCTCCTGCAAATCTTCAGCCTCTGCCGCCCGGGGCCCGAAGGGCTTCGTTAATACAAACCGGGCTCCCAAGGGAGCGATTTCTTCAAGGAAACTTTGGATATCCTTATCTAAGAGCATACCGATCACAAAGGTGATGGACGCCTTGGGCAGATGCTGTTTCAGGGTTTCCGTCAGGGCCTTGGCCGCCTGGGGATTATGGGCCCCGTCAATAATGGTAAGGGGCTTTTTTCTTAGGATTTCAAACCTTCCCGGCCACCGGGTATGGTAAAACCCCTCCCGGATCATCGAGGGATCATAGGAAACTTGACCCGTGGATTTTAAGTACTCCAAAGCAGTTAACGCAGTAATGCTGTTATAGATTTGATAGGAACCTAATAGCCGAATACTTAAGGCGTTATACTCCTGTCTCCCGACTTTTATGGAAAAGTGCTGTTCTCCCAGGGATGCCCCTTCCAGGATTAAGGAAGAAAAATCCACGGGAAGAATGGGGGCCTCCTTGGCATTTGCAATCTCCCGGATTTGTTCCATGGCCTCTTGTTCCTGGGGATAAAGAATTACCGGGATCTTTTCCTTGATGATTCCCGCCTTTTCATAGGCGATTTTTGCCAAGGTATCCCCAAGGTACTCGGTATGATCGTAACCGATGTTTGTAATAATGGAAAGGATGGGCCGCTCCACCCCATTGGTGGCATCAAACCGTCCGCCGAGACCTACCTCAAGAACGAGGAAATCTACGGATTGCCGATGAAAATAGTCCAGGGCGATGGCCGTGACCACTTCAAATTCCGAAGGATGATGTTTTCCCTCTTGAACCATTTCCTGAATTTTCTCTTTTACCTTCTCCGTAGACCGGACTAAGTGCTCCTCGGAAATTTTTTCTCCGTTGATCTGCATTCGCTCCCGAAAGGTTTCCAAATAGGGGGAGGTGAAAAGTCCCACTTGATACCCCGCCGCCTTTAGCCCTCCGTGAATAAAGGAGGAGACCGACCCTTTTCCATTGGTTCCCGCAACATGAATAATTTTCAACTCTTTTTCCGGGTTTCCCAGACGGTGAAGAAGCTCTCGAATATTGGTAAGTCCGATTTTCTTGCCGAATTTATAGGTACCATGAATATAATTTAACGCTTCCTGGTAATTCATATGCTTTGCCTCCATGTAAGTCAATCTCTGTAAAAGGGTCTAACGAATCAGTTTGGATAATTCTTTAAATTTCGGATGGGTGGATTCTTTTAACAGATCAAACAGTACCGTTTCCGTGTTGGTAATTACCGCTCCCATTTCCTGCATTAAAGATAATCCGTTATAGTAGTTCTCTTCCCTTCGGGAAGAAACGGCGTCGGACACCACATAAACCTGGTAACCTTTTTCAAGAAGGGTGCGCACGGTCTGAAAAACGCATACATGAGCTTCAATCCCCGCAATAAGTATCTTTTGTCGGGGTTCTTTGGAAAGCGTCCCTTCCACTTCCGTGGTGCAGGCACTGAAGGACATCTTTTCTACCGGCGTTAGATCGCCAAACAAATCAGATAAAGGCTTTACCGTATGGCCAATCCCCTTAGGATACTGTTCTGTAACCATGGTGGGTAAATCCAGAGCCTTCGCAATTTCCATTAAAATCCCGGCATTTTTCACCGTGTCCTCGGATCGATACATGGCGGGTACTAATTTTTCCTGGAAATCAATAACCAACAGGGATGTTTCTTTGGGGTTTAGGGTAAATTTATTCATCAAATACCTCCTTTAATTAAGTAGTAAGGATCATTTATCAACATTATTGTAGCACGGGGAAAAAATCAAAGCAAACAGAACTTTCAAAACTCCCCTCAGTGGGCAATGTTTAAAAGTGAAAAAATAGGATAAAAGGTATTATAAGAGGGCCATTCGGGATTTGACCCGGGCCCCGGTATAGTTGTTACCGTGAATATTATGAATAAAGGAGGCCATATTATGAGTAAATTGTCCGAACAAAAATGTATCCCCTGCAGTGTAGGGACTCCCCCTATGGAAAGAGAGGAAATCCAAAAGTATGAAAAAGAATTAAAAGATGACTGGAAAGTGGTGGATGATCATCACTTGGAAAAAAAATTAAAGTTTAAAAATTTCAAGGAAGCCCTGGATTTTACCAACAAAGTAGGAGAAATCGCCGAAGAGGAAGGCCATCATCCGGATATTTTCCTTTCCTGGGGGAAAGTGGAACTTAAGGTTCTAACCCATAAAATCGACGGACTCAGTGAAAGTGATTTTGTCTTTGCGGCGAAGGTGGATGAAATTGATCCTCAATAACCAAAGAAGTTCTTCCCATGAATAAAATTCCAGCCCCCCTTACCCTAAGGAGGAAAAAACATGGCCATGTATGATCTTTTTATGAAACCCTTCGAAGAAAAGGGCCTCAAGGGGTTAAGAAAAAAGCTGATCCCCAAGGCCCGGGGGTCGGTTTTGGAGATCGGTCCCGGGACAGGGCTGAACCTCCCCTATTACGACCCTGAAAAAATATCCTCCCTGGTACTGATGGACCGGGAGTTAAACCGTCGGGTTTTAGAAAAAAAACTCCAGGGCTATCCGGCCTTAAACCCGGATTTAAGGGAGGAAAACGTAACGGCTTTACCCTATCCCGAGGCAAGCTTCGATACCGTAATATTTACGTTGGTTTTCTGTACGGTAGCCGATGCAACCAAGGGCTTCAAGGAAATAAAGCGGGTGCTGAAAAAAGATGGAAAAATCATCTTCATCGAACACATCCGGCCGGAAACAGAGCCTCTGGGAAAGACCTTTGACATCCTCACCCCCCTATGGAAAAGATTGGCCAAGGGTTGCCATTTGAACCGAAAAACCGAAGAACATTTACAATCCCTAGGGTTTCAGCTGGAGTTGGAACCGAAACTAATGCAAAGCATTTTCGTGGGAGGTACGGGAAATCTAAAAAAAACTGCTCCATAAGAGCAGTTTTTTTCATCGTTGTAGACCAGCTATTTCCTGATATTCTACAAGAGAATGAAGGCCAGCAGGGAGGCAAAACTTCCCACCAGCACTAAAAGAGAGGCCCCATAGGAAAGCTTCCAAATGCTGTATCGGGAATAATGCTTCAAGACCGGGGTTAACAGTCCGAAGGCAAAACCGCTGAACAGCCCGCCGAGATGGGCCGCATTATTAATGGAGGGAACGGTGAACCCTAAAAACACATTAATGAGTATCATCGGCAGTAAGGTGGTGCCCGTTATGGATTTCAGTAAACTGGGCGTATCCTTTCGAAAACCGGTACCGAAAAGAAGGCCGATCAAGCCGAAGATTGCTCCCGAGGCCCCTACGGAAATGGTTTCCGGATTGACAATCAGTGTGGTGATACCGGCAATAATTCCGGTGCTTACGTAAATGGTTAAGAATTTATAGGAGCCGTAAACCTTTTCCGCTAAGTTTCCAAAGATATAGAGAATATACATATTGAAAAAAATATGCATCAATCCTCCATGGATAAACATAGAGGTAACCAGGCGAAACCATTGTCCCTCCTCAATCATCAAGGGCCCGAAATGGGCACCGAAAACCAATAACCAACGGATGTCTCCAAAAACGTTCATGCCTCCGATCAGAAACATCAATAAAAAAACCAGAGCATTGATAAAAATCAAGTAATTTGTAAAGGTATTTTTAAATTTCATTAGCGGACTCCCTTCCTGAGGTGTTTTTGTACAGGTATATGTTAGAATTGATTGATTTAATTCTTCGGCTTTGATTAAGGAATAAGCCTTAGTTTAACATGTTCCCGGGGAAAACACAAAATTCTTTTTTAGGCTATATCCAAGTATATACCCAAAATGTTAGGCAATCCTAACAAAATATAAAACCCCTTCCTCTGTACATCCAGAGGAAAGGGCATAAAAAACGGATTCTATAAACCGATTAACAAACTACTTTTGATCCTTAGGGCTGCTGGGAGCATCCACTAAGGCTTCATCCTGTACCGCGGAGGTAATCGCTTCATTGAGAAGATGACTTTCCTCTACGGATTCCAACTGCTTTCGTACCGTTTCTTCCACTTCATACTCCTGGGAAAGACCTGCCCTTAGAGAGTACACAATAAGTAGCAGAATCACGGCAAAGGGAAGTCCCGTAGTAATGGAGGCGGTTTGTAAGGTGGTTAAGCCCCCTCCGATCAGTAAAGTGGCGGCGACAACCCCTTCCATAATAGCCCAAAATACCCGTTGAGGCACAGGAGAATCCAGTTTTCCTCCAGAGGTTAAGTGATCCACCACCAAGGAACCGGAGTCCGAAGATGTGACAAAAAACACGGTAACCAGGACAATGCCCACACCGGATAACAGTGCAGTAAAGGGCAGATTTTCCACCATGGCAAATAAGGCGATAGACTCATCAATGGCTACTGCGGAAGCAATATCCGCAATGCCGTTGGTTTGCATAAACAAGGCCGTATTTCCGAATACCGCCATCCATAAAAAGGATAACAGCGTTGGAAACAGCATTACGCCAAGGATAAACTCTCGAACCGTCCGTCCCTTGGATATCCGGGCAATAAACATCCCCACAAAGGGAGACCAGGAGATCCACCAAGCCCAATAAAAAATAGTCCATCCTCCCTGCCAGTTGCTGTCTTTAAAGGTCTCCGTCCACAAACTCATTTGGGGAAGGCTGGTAATGTAGTGTCCCAGATTCTGGGTAAAACCGCTAAGAATGTATACCGTGGGGCCTAAGATTAATATCAAAAGCATAAAGATCCCTGCAAGGCCCATATTAAGTTCACTGAGGCGTTTAACGCCCCCATCCAGCCCTGCCATTACAGAAATCGTAGCAAATCCGGTGATTACAGCGATCAAAATCACCTGGGTGGTGGTGTTGATCTGAAAGTCGAACAGGAAATTCAATCCTGCATTAATCTGCTGCACACCCAGTCCCAAAGAGGTAGCCAATCCGGTTAAGGTAGCCAGAACCGATAAAACATCAATCAAGTTTCCCCAGAATCCGTAAATTCGATTCCCGAGAATCGGATAAAAAATTGACCGAATCGTCAAAGGCAGCCCTCGATTAAAGGCAAAAAAAGCCAAGCCGAGACCTACAATCGAATAAATCGCCCAGGGGTGGATGCCCCAATGAAAAAAGGTCGTGGTCATTGCTGCTTCCGCAGCGCCGGGATCCCCCGCAGGAATGCCGAACATCGGCGAGGGGCTTCCAAAGTGCGAGATCGGCTCTGCAATACTCCAGAAAAGCAAACCGATTCCCATCCCCGCACTCAGGAGCATGGCATACCATCCCAACTTACTAAACTCCGGTTGGGCGTCGGCACCTCCGATTCGAATATTGCTAAATTTACCGAAAGCAAAGTACACGGCGGCTACAATAAAGATGTTTGCCACCAGAATGAAAAACCATCCCGCCTGGGTGGTAATAGCTCCCAAGGCGTCATCAAATAATAAGGCCGCTCGATCTTGAAACATTAAGGTTAAAAAAATAAAAACGATAAGAATACAGGAGGAAATAAAGGTAACCTGGGGATGAATATCAAATCCATAGCCCGTCCAGTTATCTTCCCCCGGTTCTTTTTTCCCCGCGTCATTAAACAGTGAGGCGGTGGGTCGAATCTGTAGTCCTTTAAAAGGCGGTCGTTCTTTAATAGCTTTTTTCCGTGCTTCCACTTCTGCCTTCTTCAGCTTCTTGGCTAAAGCCCGTTTGGAAGCAATTTCTTTTTCCCGTTGTTCATTCATAATTTTTAACATCACTCTCCTATCTGTAATTTTAAGTACCGATCAAAACCGAATATTATTACCAAGGCTCCGAATTCCTCTTGTCAAAAACGCATTATATCACGTTTATATATTCCCTTGCAATCTTTTTAGAAAAAGAATCAAGGGGCTACCCGAAAATTCCTTAAGTCCCCTCGAAAATAATCCCCGTTACTTAATACCCGGGTTTTTTTCTCGAGAATATGAGAATAACGCTCCCTATAAGAATCAGGGCCGTAGCCCCAAGGGGTATGATTTGTAAGATCAAAGTTTCGCTGTTGTTTTCAACACTGATCCCGATAAAGGCCCAGACAAACACCCCGGCAAAAAGAAGGTCCCTGTAGTATTTTACAAAGGTTAAGGCCAGTATCGCCCCGACACCAATTAACAGTCCGGTCCAAACCCCTTCACTGAACAGCCGATAATCCCAGTTCATGTAATCGATGAAGATAAAAATATTTGCAATGGTGGCGACGGTTATCCAGGCTAAGTAAATGGAGAAGGGAGTTTTGACAAAGATTCTTTCCTCCTGAGGAACCCCTTGTCTTTTTTTGTTTAATAACTTGTAAATCACAGCTAAATTCAGCAACAGTAAAACAATAATTCCCAGGGCTACCCCGATGTATAAATAATGCCATGCGATAATCCATGCACTGTTTAAAATACAGGAGGCCACAAACCACGGGATGATTTTTTCAATGTTCCCGCTTCTTCGAGAGCCGGGCAGCAACTGATAGATGCCGAAGGCGATCAGCCCTAAATAAATCACCCCCCAGATGGCAAAAACATAGCCTGCGGGTGTAAAATAAACCCCGAAGCGATCCGACACCTCCCCGGCGGTAATATCGTTGATCGGCAGGGCATTCGCCAAATAGTTCATCGTTAGCACCAAGGCTAAGGCTAAGATGGTTATCAATGCACCGACTTTTCCTCTCATAATATAAACCTCCCTTATGTTTTCAATTTCGGGTCTCTTTTTACAATTTCCTCGGCCACTTTTACTTCAATCCAACGGAGTACGTCCGAATAGACTTCCTCCTTATTATTTTCATGGAGCATTTCATGTCTCCCCTCGGGATAAAGTTTCGTGGTTACATCCTCAATACCGTAATCCTTAAATAGCTTTTCCACTTCCCGAACTCCTTTTCCTTCTTTTCCCACAGGGTCCTTGGCACCGGAAAATAAAAGGATCGGAAGATCCTTGGGCATCTTCTCCATATTCCCCCGTTGATGGACTCTTTTAACGCCCTGCAACAAATCCACATAAAAACCGGTGGTCATAATGTTTCCGCACAGGGGGTCCTCCACATAGGCTCTTACTTCCCATTCATTGGCGCTTAACCAGTCAAAGGGGGTTTTCACCGGTTCAAATTTTTTATTATAGTTTCCGAAAATCAATCGATTCAACAGAGGGCTTTTCTTCCGCTTCCCTCTCAATAACTTTTCCACTCTTGCAAGGAGTAAACCCGCATTCCCTTCCAGACCTAAACTCCCTCCGGTCCCGCTTAAGATAAGTCCTTGGACGTGATCCCCAAACTCCTGGACATAGTCCCGGGCTAAAAAGGAACCCATGCTGTGTCCTATTAGAATCACCAGTTTATCGGGATACTGTTTTTCAATTTCCTCCCGTAAATAATTCAAGTCCATCACGGTGGTTCTCCATCCGTCTTCATCGGAAAGATGCCCGTAAATACCGGATTTTTCGGGGGTTTTCCCATGTCCCCGGTGATCGTTCCCAAACACTCCGTAGCCCTGTTGAACCATAAACCGGGCAAAATCATCATAACGGCCAATATGTTCCCCCATACCATGGGCAATTTGAATTACGGCTTTTACCTGGGATGGATCTCCCTTTGTCCATTTCTTGCAGTGAATTTCCTTATCCCCGTAACCCGTAATATAAAAATCTTTTACCTCCATAATTCCCCTCCTTATCTTTTGCCTATTCCTATTCCTATTTCTATACCCGATTCCTTTGCTTTCAATCGAAGGGGGGGTATTTTACAAAAAAGAAAAACAACAGAGTCCCTCTGTTGCCATTTTTTTTCCCGGAAAAAGTCATAAGAAAAATGTTTAAGGGGAAAAATATTGATTCAGCTGTTTTTTAAAGACTTTTACTAAAGGATTGAATAGGATAATCGCCAAAACATAATTCGAAGCTCCGTGAACGATGTCTAAGGGAATGCCCCGCACCCAATAGGCCATTCCATAGGCAATGCCATAAAATAACGACTCGAACATCGCAAAGAGAAATCCGAAGGACAGTCCAAAAATTCCTGCAATCATGGCAAAACCGTATTCGCTTTTGACACTCCCCTTCAAAAGTCCTGTGGCCAGAATTAAAATCGGCCACACAAAATAGTAGCCCAGTACCCAAGTGGAAAAGCCGTATAAGAAGATTTCCGTGGTTGCAAATATCACAGAGATCATCAAGGTTCTCTTTACGCCCAGGGCTACGGCATAAACCATAAACAACAGGCTGACCACTTCCACGTTGGGCACGAAACTAAGGGCCAGTTTCCCTGCGGTTATCGATGCGCTGAGAATACTGATCAGTACTAAATCATGAACTTTCATTTTGCTAGAAATCTCGACGTTGGAGTTCATATTCATCTCCATCCTTTATTTCGATTCCGGAAAGCCCGGTCTCCGCGTCTTCTCCATTCACTAAAATATGAAGGTATTCTGAATCCTTATCCAATTCATAGCCTAGAATTTCCAGGATGTCCAATCCAAAGTCTCCCATCTCGTATTCCACCTCCAGGACTTCCACTTCATCTTCTATCAGTCCTGATAGGTATTCCTGTTCTGTTTCGAAGGTGAAGGTCTCTTCCAGATCCTCGGTATCAATGGAAACTTTAAGACTTACCTCCTGTAGATCCATTGCGGCTGCTTCCTCTTCTTCCATAGGTTCAAAGCTTCGAAGCTCAAGTTGATACGCATCCCCATCCATCACTTCGATGCCGGAAAGTCCGGTCTCCGCGTCTTCTCCATTCACTAAGATATGAAGGTATTCTGAATCCTTATCTAATTCATAGCCCAGAATTTCCAGGATGTCCAACCCAAAGTCCCCCATCTCGTATTCCACTTCCAGGGTTTCGGATTCCTCTTCAATCAGTTCTCCTAAAAATTCATGATTGGTTTGAAAAGCAAAGGTCTCATCGATGTCTTCCTGGTCAAGGATTACTTGAAGGCTTACTTCCTTTTCTTCCTCCTCGGCTTCTTCAGCATCACTCCCGTCATAATCGGAAAAATCTCTTATTTCTAAGACATATTCATCCCCGTCCATTAAAGGAATGCTTGATGCGCCGTACTCCGCATCTTCACCGTTCACTAAAATGTGGAAATACTCCGAAGTGCCGTCCACTTCGTAACCTAACATTCCGGTAATCATCATGCCCATGGTGCTGTTCTCATCATAGGTTAGCTCCAAGGTCTCCTGCTCTTCCTCTAGAAGCTCTCCTAAAAACTCATGATCGGTTTCAAACACAAATTCCTCATTGATATCCTCCTGATCAACGATTACTTGAAGACCTACTTCCTTTTCTCCTTCTACGCCTTCCGGTGCTAAGAAATTATTGTATAAGGCTCCTAAAATGATCACTGCTGCAATAACACCGATAATTGATAATGCTTTTTTGTTCATGTCCCTACCTCCTGTTATTTAATTTAAAAAACCCCTTCCAACGGTAGTTGAAAGGGGTAGACTGTTTATCCTTTGCTGCGTACTTGTCCAGCTTCAGACTTCCTGCATTATTTGCAGATCTCCCTCCCTTCAATCCCTCGTGAAGTGTAATGGTATTTTTTTCGGCAGGTCTTCCGGCTTAGCATTTTCGATATTTGCCTTCCCGGTTTCCCAGTGGCTTTATAAATATCTTTTTCATGCATTACGGCGGCGAGGACCGCGCAGGTATTACACCTGCTTCCCTTTTCATGTAAGTTCTACAACCGAAAAAAATCGTTATGAAGTTTTCTTATCCTTAGTCTTACCTTCTATGATAATACCTGGGGAGATAAAAAGCAATGTTATTTCTTGCCTTTTTTCCAGGAGTCCTTTAAGGGGACAATTCGGTTAAAAATTAATTTTTCCTCCGTGGTATGTTTGTTGTCCACGGTGTAGAACCCTTGGCGGATGAACTGGAATTTTTCTTCTTTCTTTGCTTCCCCCAGGGCTTTTTCGATTTTGATATCCTTTAAAATCTTTAAGGAGTCGGTATTGATCCGCTTATCCCAGCTTAGAGTTTTATCCTTTAGAAGCTCTTCGTCCTCTATAAGCTTTTCATAAAGCCGGGCCTCCGCACTTTTGCAGTTTTTGCCGTCCACCCAATGGATGGTTGCCTTGGGCTTTCTGCCGGTAAAACCGGAGCCGCTCTTTGTCTCGGGATCATAGGTGCAGCGAAGCTCTTTAATCTCCCCCTGTTCATCCTTTACCACCTTCACCAGTTTGATAAAGTAGGCTCCCCGTAGTCGGACTTCATGTTCCGGGGCAAAGCGTTTAAAGCCCTTTACCGGATTTTCCATAAAGTCTTCTCTTTCAATATAGACTTCCCGGGAAAAGGTGATCTGCCTTGTGCCCATGGAAGGGTCCTTGGGATGATTCTGTACTTCCAAAAATTCATTTTCATCCTGGGGATAGTTTTCAATCACTACTTTCAAGGGGTTCATCACCGCCATCATGGAAGGGGCCCGGTCCCGTAAGTCTTCCCGTACACTGTGTTCCAACATGGAAACATCCACGGTACTCTCATCCTTGGATATTCCGATTTCGCCTAGGAAGTGTTTGATGCTTTCCGGGGTATACCCCCGTCTTCGCATTCCCCGAAGGGTGGGAAGCCTCGGATCGTCCCAACCGTCCACATATCCCTCTGCAACCAGTTCCCGTAAAAAACGCTTACTGGTCACCACCCCGGTTAAGTTCATACGGCCAAATTCCCGCTGTTTCGGGGGTTCGGTCAGTTCCAACTCTTCCAATGTCCAGTTATAGAGGGGCCGATGGTCTTTAAATTCAATGGAGCACATGGAATGGGTTACCCCTTCTATGGCATCCTGCAGGGGATGAGCATAATCATACATGGGATAGATGCACCACTGATTTCCTTGACGATAATGGTCCTCATGCAAAATCCGGTAAATTATCGGATCCCGAAGATTGATGTTCGGGGACTGCATATCAATCTTGGCCCGCAAAACCTTCTCTCCGTTGTTAAATTCTCCAGCTTTCATTCGATTAAAGAGGTCTAAGTTCTCCTCCACGCTTCGATCCCGATAAGGACTGTTCTTTCCGGTCTCCGTTAAGGTTCCCCGGTAGCTTCGAATTTCCTCCGGGGTAAGATCACAGACGTAAGCTTTTCCTTTTTCAATGAGCTGTAGAGCATAATCATACAGCTGCTGGAAATAATCGGAACCATAAAAGATCCGGTCTCCGGGATCAAATCCCGCCCACTTCATATCTTCAATAATAGCCTCCACGTACTCCTTATCCTCCTTCAGGGGATTAGTATCGTCAAAGCGCAGATTGAATTTTCCACCAAACTTTTTAGCGATATTATAACTGATATTAATGGCATAGGCACTTCCGATGTGCAAATACCCGTTAGGCTCCGGAGGGAAACGGGTACAGACTTCCCGACTGTACACCCCTTCTTCCAAATCCTTTTCCACAATTCTTTGCAAAAAACTGGATTGTTCCTTTTCTTCTATATGATCAAATTCTTCTTTTCCCATCAAGCATCCTCCTAAAATAGATTCCTTAATCTTTCCTTCTACTAGCATTATACTGAATATTACCCAGGAATAAAAGCTTTTTCTAGACTTCCTCTTCCTCTTCCTCTAGCTTAAGGACTTCAATAAAAAGCTTCAACAGCTCTTCATCGTATTTCCTGTTCTTTAAAGACTTTAGTTCCTCTATGGCTTCCCTTTTGGTCTTTCCTTTTTTATACACCCGGTCCGTGGTCATAGCATCAAAGCTGTCACAGATCGCTAAAATCTTCGCCTCTTTACGGATTTCTTCATTTCGTAAATTTTGGGGATAGCCGCTGCCGTCCAGCCGTTCATGGTGCTGACAGATGATTTCATAGGTCTCTTGGTTGAAGTACTGTAAAATCAGATCCCGCCCCATGGTGGTGTGCTCCTGCATGGTTTCAAACTCTTCTTTTGTTAAGGCCCCGGGCTTATTCAATATCTCGTCAGGAACAAACACTTTCCCGATATCATGGTATTTTGCCGCCCAAAGAAGATTTTGCAGGGCCGCGCCTCTAAAATCCAACTTTTCCGCCATGCTTCGGCTAAGCTTATATACCCTTTGGGAATGGTCATGGGTATAGGCATCTTTCCTTTGGATCTGCACAAGGATATCATGAATATGTTTAAAATTCTTTTCTGTCGCTTCGTAGGAATCATCCTGCAGGGAGTGCACCAACAGGTATGTATCTTTGATTGCTGTCACATTAAACAGCTCATCCTTGGGGTTTAAAATAATCATGCTTCCCATATCATGATAAGCCTTAGTCTCCATACTATAGAGGCGACCTTCTTCGATAAAATAGGATTTCATTCCCTGGGGGTTTTTCGGAGGACTGAGATGAAAATTCCCATCTTTTTTTAGAATATAAACATTGACCTCCATTACAGGGTCCTTATATTTGTTGATGATTTCCGCCGTCCCTTCCGGGGTAACCGTATGCTTTTCATAGTCTTCTTTTGCGATAATTGTGCAATTTCCCTCCATAGAAAAACTCCTTTTCCCGGGATTTTACGAACTGATCTAAAATCCCTCTGAATTATAACGAATATTATAAAATAATACCATTGTAATAATAAAAGTATACCATGAAAAAATTAGTTTTTATAGGTAATCGGCTTAAAATTCGATAGTATTCGACAAATTTCCCTTGCTGTAAAGAGGGCCGCGGGAAAAGCCAACCAGTTTAAAACAGCAAATTTTCCATAGGATAGAGCGGAGACTCCGGTGATGGTATAAATAATAATCGCATTGACATTCCATGGCATCAACGGAGCCAGGGCCGTGCCGCTGTTGGCAACCATGACCCCTAAGTCTTCCCGACTCAACCCCTGTTCTTGGTAGATTTTCGGCAATTGCGTCCCCGGGACTAAGATGCCAACGGTCTGATCACAGGTCAGGGCATTCAGAACGATGGAGAGAAGCCCGGTGTTCAGAAGAAGCTGTCCTCGAGTTTTGCTTTTCTTTTTTACCCTTTCAATCACCGGGGCAATCCAGCCGCAACCTTCGTAAATCTTGCTGATGGCAATTCCTCCCATAACCACCAAGACCACTTCCAGCATTTGCAGCGCCCCTCCAATTTCCAGAGAGCCCATGAACTCGCTGCTCACCGGGGATTCAAATCCTAAAATGAGAAACCGGAGCCCCTGATAAAGGCTCATCCCCTGAAGACCCACCCCTGCCATAAAACCCGTAAGGATTCCGAAAAGAAGCACATAGCTCGAGGAAAGCTTTTTAAAGCTCAACCACAATACACCTAAGGGGATCAACAATAGTAGGGGCGACAGGATAAACACCTCTCCTAAAAGACCTTGATAATAAGCAACATCCCCCGGTTGAATCTCCCCTTGATAGTTCAGACCGATGAAGTAATAGACCGCCAAGGACAACAGGGTTGTGGGCACCATGACCTTCAGCATTTTTACAAAATAGACCCGAAAAGAAATTTTCAGGACTTTCATGGTGAAATTGGCCAAGGCGGAAATCGGCGACATCCGATCCGCAATATAGGCTCCGGAGACCAGGGTGCCCAGCAGTAACCCGCCGGGTATATTGATGCTGACCCCCAGGGTAAAGAGAACAATACCGATGGTGCTTATGGTTCCCAGGCCTGTGCCGAGAAAAAAAGCCAGCACCCCGCTGATGATAAAGGCAAAGGGCAAAAAATTCACCCCGTGGATCATATCGAAACCAAAATACAGCAAGGTTGGCACAATCCCCGAGGCGATCCACATAGAGACGTTCAATCCGATCAAAATAATTAACCCGTATACTTCCTTGGCATCATAAACCCCCTGTAAAATCCACCCCAGGCTTATTTTAGGGGAGATCCCGGCACTGTAGAGAACCAGCAGAGAAAAAAGAAGGGTCAAATAGATTCCCCACACCAAAGACCGCTGCAGAACCATGGCGGTAATTACCGTGGAGATAAATAAAATGCCGATTATAAAAGCCCATCGAATACTGATTTTCTCCCTCATTTTCCTTAACGATCCTTTCTTTGCCGCTGTTCTTCATAAGCCTCTAGAATTTTATATATATGTTGGGTAACTCCGATGAATTTTACTTCTTCTTCTTTCACCTCGATAAACAGTTTCGCAGTATAGGCTTTTTCATGCCACTGAGGCTTAATAATAATTAAGTCTTCCCTTTCTTCAATAATATCATAGTGTAAATACGCCACCGCATCTTTCAAATTCCGAATAAACTCCTCTTTGCTGTCAATCACTACGGTTCGTCTTCGCACTTTATGGGTCATTAAATAGATGATTGCATAGGAAAATACGGCGATGGAAATAAAGGAGAAGTGAAAATCTCCTCCGGTAATTGCCATCATAATAAAATACAGCACTAAGGTTAAACCCAGAAATTGGGCCAACCCCTTAAAGAAAAAACCTCGAAACGCTTTCCCATAGTATTCCTCTTCCATGAACACATCACATCCTGTCCCTAAGTATTCGTTTTATTTATTTAAAATCGAGGCGATGTCATTGATTTCAATTTTGATGGTTCCGTCTCCGTTATTGACAAACTTCACCTTCCGATCATCCAGGTATTCTCCGGGTACATGAAGTTCAATCCCCTCCTCGGTTACAATTTTTTGTTTTTTCATCACTTTCTCCGAGGTTTTAGGGGCCAGCTTCACCGTGGATTCCATTAAACCCTGCTTTTCAATGGATTCCCGATATTCTTTTTGGGCCTCGGGATTATCCCGAAAAACCTTCTCAGTGATCTCTTCTATCTCCAACTCTTCGGATTCTGCAATATTTTCCGCCATGGCCCGTTTCAAATCCGTGGTCTTTTTAAAGTCGTTGTCGTAGTGCTTTTTAAGCACCTCTTTATTGGTCTTGTTGATGATGGAGAGCTTTTCCTTATCCGAGGGTTTCCCCTTGCACAGGAGAAATTTTTCCGACAGATAAAAAATCTTTTCATCATTGATCCTTGCTTTTTTTTCCTTCAGCAGTAGGTTTCCCTCCTCCAGATCCAAAACAAACCCTTCTTCGATCCGCTGATTGATATTGGCAATGGTCCGCTGGTATTGAATAATGGAATTAATGTTCCCATCCTCCTGATGGTCCACCTCATGGGTAAAGGTTTGTTTGTAATTAAACTTCAGCACCCCTAAATAGGGCCGGTCTTTTTGACGAAAGGCTACCACCGCCAGATCCGAAGAAGGCACCTCCGGGTTTTTCATCATAAACTCATATAAACTTTTGGCCAGTGCCTTGCTCATGGAGACAAAGGTGCCGGTATCCTGCTGATACCCTTGTAAAATCCCTTTAACCGGATTTTCCCGATCCTCTAAAAACTCACATTCCTTGATTTCCGGATCCTCTAGTAAACGCTTTAAGTGCTCTCCTAAAAATAACTCCGTCTCCGCACTTTTAGGGTGCTCCTTCTCCGATAATACAGGCATTCCCACCTGGCTGTCTAAAATGTGTAATATGCTTTGGGTAATATAAACGTCTTCCATTTTCCCTCTCCCTGCTTATAATTTGTATTGGTAGATCCGAACTTTTTCCATGTCTTCCGTCCATCCGTAGCCCATCTGTTCCCAGCCGGTTTTTTCATAGTAATTCACCAGGTCCGTATAGAGATAAACCTTGGAATAATCCTGTTTTCTGCAATAATCCAAAATAAACCCCTGGAGCTTTTTCCCGATGCCACGACGGCGGTAGGCCGGGTCCACGTAAAGAGAGGCCAACCAGGGAAATAAATCCTGTCGGCTCATCAAGTCACACCGCCACAGTCCCACGGTGGCCACGGCTTTGCCCTCCTCGAAGGCTACAAAGGTTTGGGGCAGATTATCGGGGTCCATGCTATGATGAATAATCATTTCGTAGCGTTTGTAGTTCTCCTCATTTCCAAATTCCTTCCAAAGCCAACGGACCACTTGGTCTTCGTACTCCCGGCATTGAGACAGCCGTTTAATTTCCATATTTTCCCCTCCTAGACTATGGTTTCGGTGTATAAAAAAGCCTCCATCGGCCCCGCCAAAATCGGGGCCTCGAAGGCCGCTTGCCAACCCTTATTGGATTTCCAATACGGTTTCCTTTTCCCTTTCACTTAGGACGTTTTCAAGGTCCAATAAAATGACCATTCGGTCTTCCAGTTTCGCAATTCCCTCAATAAACTCCTCCTGAATATCCGTTACGATTTTCGGAGCAGGGTCCACCATTTCCTGGTCTATGGTTAGTACTTGGGAAGCTTCATCCACTAAAAAGCCCACTTGCTTATTGTTTAAATTGATGATGATAATTCGGGTTTGACTGTCAATGTCTCCCTCGGACAGCTCAAACTTCTTTCTCAGGTTGATAATCGGAGTAACCGCCCCCCGGTAGTTGATGATTCCTTCAATAAAGCTTGGGGTGTGGGGGATTTTATTGCATTTTTTAAATTCGCTGATTTCTTTTACATGCATAATATCCACCCCGTACTGTTCCTGTTCCAATGTAAAGATTACGTATTGTCTTTCTGTCATTTTCATTCCTCCTAGGCTCTAATTTTATGTAGGTTAAGTCTTTAAAAGACTGTAAAAAAGATTTTAAAATATTATATCACAATTTTCCCTTTCCCACAGTCCAAATCCCGATTAATCTTCTCCATTTCTAATTTTTTCCCATTCTCTGAGTTTCTTCTCAAAGGCCTGGGTATTGGCAGGGCTGGTGGAAGGCAGCTTAATAAACTCCTGGGAAAAACCTTCAAAACCGATATGCTTTTTAAAAAGCTCGTAGGCCTTTCCCCCGTTAAAACAGACTTTTTCAATGGATTCGTGGTTTTCCAGCAAGTCCTTTAAATCATTTACCCCTTCTTCTTTGATGTCCGCATCCAGACTGCCCTTCCGGCGACAGTGTTTGATTACGTCCCATAATCCTACCCGGTTTCTTTTGATCATTCGAATTTTTCCGGTGTAATCCTCGGGCACTTCCTCTTTGAAAATTTCCCCGAGCAACATCCAGAATTGATTGCGGGGATTTCCATAATACTCCTGCTTTCCCAGGGATTTTACTCCCGGCATGGAACCCAGAACCAAAACCCGGGTATCCTTTTCCAGTATGGGAGCAAAAGCTTCCATTCTTTCCCCTTGCACCTCCCCATGACGAAAACAACCGGTTATATGATCGTTGACAAGGCCCGTGGCCTGCATATGGGCATAAAGAATGGTGGAGCCCACAAATTTAAATCCCCGTTTTTTCATATCCTTAGCCAAGGCATCGGATACCGGGGTCTTCGCCGGAACCTCCTCTTCTGTTTCCCAGCGGTTTACCACCGGGGTATGGTCCACAAAACTCCAGATATATCTGCTGAAGGAGCCGAACTCCCTTTGCACCTCCCTAAATCGGTTGGCATTATTCACGGAAGCTTCTACTTTTTTACAATTTCGAATAATCCCCGGATCCTGTAATAATTCTTCTATTTTTTCCTCGGAAAAATCCGCTACTTTTTCCACATCAAAATTTTCATAGGCCCTTCGGTAATTCCCTCTTTTTTTCAGGATCGTCAACCAGTTCAGTCCCGCCTGGGCCGACTCCAATACTAAAAATTCGAAGTGAATCCCGTCATCGTACACGGGAACTCCCCACTCCTCATCGTGATATTTTTCATAAATTTCATTTCCCCAACACCAATTACAGCGCTTCATAAGCTTCACCACCCCATTCATTCTACGATAAAACCAAGGGTTTCCAATCCTATGTTTTCTCATTCAATGGTTTTAATCCAACCTAAAGTTTCATCCCTCCCCTCTTTTCCCCAGCTAATAAAATCCATCCTCCGGGGATAGGTTTTACATTGACTCCAGTCTCTTAATGCGGTCCGTAATAGGAGGATGGGTAGAGAACAGATTGCTCTTCTGATTTTGCCGCCCTTTCTTTGAAACCTGTGAATCCTTCTTTAATGGTTTTGAAATGTATAGATTTTCCGTGGCCTCATTGGCGGATCGGAACACCTCCGTATCTCCGGAGATTTTTCGAAGGGCTCCCGCCAGGGCTTTAGGGTTCCTGGTAAGAATGGCGCCGTTGGCATCCGCAAGATACTCTCTTTTTCTGGAAATCGCAAAGTTTAAAATCTGGGCAAACAGAGGGGCTAAAATAATCACCACAATTGAGCCCAACAGGATCAGGGCCTGGGACCGACCGCCTCCCCGTCCCTGACTTTGCCGACTGTGTCTTCTTCCCCCTCTCATGGAGGACCAAAAAAGTCTTCTCTGTAAGAAACCTGCCAATAGAGAAATCACCCCCACCAGCATAATGGCGGTGGTGGATATTAAAATATCATAATTGACCACATGGCTGATTTCATGGGCAATCACCCCTTCCAGTTCTTCCCGGTCCAGTTTGTTGACCAGCCCCCGGGTAAGAGCGATGGCGGATTTTTCCGGTTTTCGCCCCGTGGCGAAGGCATTTAAGGACTCATCCTCAATAATGTAGACTTTCGGAGGTTTACTCATCCCCGCGGCCAGGCTGACAGATTCCACAAGATTGTAGATATAGTTCGTATCATCCTTTGGAAGTTCCTTGGCGTTGTTCATTCGTAAAATCAGTTCCTCCCCTTTGGTAAACAGGATGATTAACTGTACCGTAAGAATGAACCCGGCAATCATCAGACCCGCCGTGCCGCTTCCCAGGAGAAATCCTGCGGCATAGCCCACCACAAAAACAAAGGCGGAAAAAAGAAACAGCAACAGCCAGGTTTTTCGTTTGTTGGAATCCACTGCATCAAACATATCCAGTTTTTGATTTATATCCATGGTTTTTCTCCTTTAATTTCGTTATTCACAAATCCTTCCCGTGAGCCTCTCCCAACTCTTTCCATGGGAAAAGGCGATGGTTTTAGTCAAACTTCACCTTCGGGGCTTTTCGCACTTCTTCGTTTTCCACCTCGAAGAGTTCCATGGCTTTAAAGCCGAACATGGAGGCAATCAGGTTTGCGGGAAATTTTTCAATTTCCGTATTGTACCGGGTAACACTGTCGGAATAATACTGGCGGACCGAGGCCAGTTTATCTTCCATGCCCTTCAGTTTTTCCTGGAGGTCTAAAAAATTGGTATTGGCTTTAAGATCCGGATAACTTTCCCGAAGGGCAAATAAGGATTTCAATGTGGACTGCAGTTGATTTTCCGCTTTCGCCGCTTCTTTTACATTTTCCTCGCTTTGGGCCGCCATCAGTTGATTCCTTGCCTGAATAACCCGTTCCAGGGTTTCGGATTCATGCTTCGCATAGCCCTTCACCGTATTGACCAGATTGGGAATCAGGTCGTTTCGTTGCTGGAGCCGTACATCAATTTGGGACCAGGCATTTTTGACTCGATTCCGTAAGGTGACCAGCCGATTGTATTTCCCCGCAAAAAGCAAAATGATCACTGCGATGACACCGATAAGAATAATATATTCCATTATCAACACCCCTTTGCATATATTTTAACATTTTTTTGCTCCAATGTGTTTTCTTTGAAGGTTATATATATGCTCTAATTCTACTCTTTTAGCCCCTTACTGTCAATTAAATCCGATACTTGGCAATCCTTTAAACAAAAAAAGATGCCCCCCATTGGGACATCTTTTTTTATGAGTAATTTTCGCGAGGATTCTTCGCTTAAATTATCGCTCTGCGTTTTCTAAAGCTCGTTCTACAGCCGTCATCCAGTTTTCGCTTGAGCCGGTTGCTCCCGTGAACACGTCCACATCGGCACTATTGGCTGCTACAAACTCTTCTGCTAGTTCTTCTCGAGCTTCATGGTACTCTTCGTATCCATAATCTTCATCTTTGAAATCTTCTCCGTCTTCTTCATCTAATTGAGTGTCATGAAGCACTACATCAACGATTTCATCATTTTCGATGGTTACAAAGGCAACCGATCGTCCTCTTTCACCTAAATCACTGGCTCCGAAGAAAGTTCCGTCAAAGTACATGCTGTCATCTTCAGCGTCTACTAGAGCCATTTCTAAGGCTCTTTCAACCCCTTGCATCCACTGTTCGCTAGAGCTGGTTGCTCCGGTGAACACTTCAACGTCAGCACTGTTGGCCTCTAGGAATCGACCGGGCATTTCCGCTAAAGCGTCATGGAAATCATCATATCCGTAATCTTCATCCTTCTCAACGCCGGTTCCTCGAAATTCCGCTAACTCCACATCAACGATCTCATCGCTTTCAATGGTGATGGTCACTTTACCGAAACCTCTTTCGTCGGTATCACTATAAGCGGTATAGGTACCGTCTTGGTACATATTGTCTGAAGCTTCCTCTTCGTCCGCTTCTTCCTCTTCATCTACTTCTTCACCATTTTCAACTGCTTCTCCGCTTTCACCTTCATCTCCCGCTGCATCTTCTCCGCAACCGATGAACACGAATAAAGACATGGCTAATACCATTAGTAAAATTAAAATCTTTTTCATTAATCTTCCTCCTTAAGTGTTTTTGTGAATTGAAAAGTATTGTTTGTTAATACTTTATCGTTATTAACAACTTCTTGTTAAGAATACCATATATTTCTTATTATAACAATACTTTTTCGCAAATTTCTCAAGAAATATTTCTTCTTATGCATATAACCCCTAGGATCTAGCCCTCCACCAGTTTTTTCGATTTATCCGTGCAAATTTCCACCGCTTCAATAATCGATGCCCGAAAGTGATTTCTTTCCAAGGCATAAACCGCCTCGATGGTCATGCCTCCGGGAGAACACACCATATCCTTTAAATCTCCGGGGTGTTTTCCGGTTTCCAGTATCATTTTTGCCGCGCCCAACACCGCCTGGGCCGCAATCTCATAGGACTGCTTCCTCGGCAAACCCTTCAGTACCCCGCCATCTCCCAGGGCTTCAATAAACATATACACATAGGCGGGACCACTGGCACTGATGGCGGCCACTGCGTCTAAAAACTTTTCTTCTATCTCATCCACTTTTCCGATGCTCTCAAAGATGGCCCGGACTTCTATTAATTCCCTGGGTTCCACATTGGCATTCGGGGTAATCAGCGTCATCCCCGCCTGAACCAGTACCGGCGTATTCGGCATGGTTCGAACAATTTTCCCCTTGGGTCCCAGATGCTCCTGTAAATACTCCAGGGATACCCCTGCGGCAATGGAGACCACCAACAGCTCTTCCTTTTCCAGGGCCTTGATTTCATTGAGCACTTCCCCGCATTTATGGGGTTTCACCGCTAAAATCAATATATCCGAATGCTCAATTACCGCTTTGTTGCTTTGGGTGGCCTGGACGTTAAAATCCTTCTCAAAGGTCCATCGTTTATCTTCATTGGGATCGCTGACCATTAAGTTTTTACGAAGACCCGGATCCACCTGAAGAATCCCTGAGACCATGGCATAGGCCATGTTTCCTCCACCGACCCAACCGATTTTTTTCTTTTTCAATACTTTTTCTTCCATATTATTTTCCTCCTAAGTCAAATAAGGTTCCCTTAGCTTCACCTTTTTTCAATTTTTCAATGATATGAGGCACCTTTCCGTTGCTTAATATCATGGGAATTTTATAGTCCCCCACCTTTCTTGCAGCTTCAATTTTCGTCTCGATGCCCCCGGTACCGAAAAGGTTTCCGCAACCGATTTCAATGCTTTTTCGAAGTTCATCGATGCTTTCCACTAACTCCACCAGTTTGGCATCCTCACAGGTTTTGGGATTTTTCGAGTAAATCCCGTCAATATCACTAAGCATAATCAAAAGATCAGCGTTCCAGATATTTGCGGTATAGGCCGCCAAGGTATCATTGTCTCCGATTTTTATTTCATCCACACAAACGCTGTCATTTTCATTAATGATGGGAACAACCCCTTCCTCCGCCAGGGTAAACAGGGTGTTTCGAATATTCAGGGAACGGCTCCCTTCCAAAAAGTCCTCCCGGGTATAAAGAATCTGTCCGATATGAATTCCGTGTTTTTCGAAGACCCTTCGGTAGGCATCCATCAATTCCACCTGTCCAATGGCACAGAGGGCCTGTTTATAGTTAATGTCCTCTTTTCGCATCCATTTTCCGATGGTGGATACCCCGGCGATTCTCGCCCCCGAGGATACGATCACCACCTGCTTTCCTTCCCTCATCAGCTGGTGCACGTCCTCACCCAGATTCTCCAGAAATGCTCTGGAGATGGTTCCATCGTCCTTCGCTAAAGTGTTGCTTCCGATTTTTATTACGATTTTTCTGCTATTTTCCATTAATTGCCGAATCATGGTTTTCCCTTCTTTCCAGTGCTCTTATTCCACACAAGCACTTATCTTCGAATTTTTAGCTGCCGGTTATATTGTTTTTCCTGTTTCTAAGTTTCAACTACCGAATCTGTCCCTCTCCCCGGGCAATGTACTTCGTCGTTACCAATTCCTCTAATCCCATAGGCCCCCGGGCATGAACTTTTTGGGTGCTGATCCCCATTTCTCCCCCAAACCCGAAGGCCCCTCCGTCGGTAAACCGGGTGGAGGCATTCACATAAACCGCCGCTGCATCCACTTTCCGCTGGAATGCCTGGGCATGCTGATAATTATTGGTTACGATGGCTTCCGAATGTCCCGTTCCGTACTGATCGATGTGTTCAATGGCCTCTGGGAGATCCTTCACCACCCGAACCGCTAAAATCAGATCCAGGAACTCCTCTTTCCAATCCGCCTCCGTAGCTTTTTCCACGGAAATATACTTTTCGGTCAATTCGCAGCCATGAAGGGTCACCCCCTCCAGTTCTTGGGAAAGTTTTTTGATAAAGGCCTCTGCCACCGCTTCATGGACCAACAGGGTTTCTAAGGCATTACATACTCCCGGCCGTTGCATTTTTCCGTTTTTCAGTATTTCCATAGCCATGGACAGATCTCCCTCAGCGTCCACATATAAATGGCAGTTCCCCACCCCGGTTTCCACCGTGGGGACCTTGGCGTTTTCCACTACGAAATCGATCAGACCTTTGCCTCCCCGGGGAATAATCAAATCGATCTTCCCTTTCATATGAAGCATTTCCAATACCAGTTCCCGGCGATCATCATCGATAAATCCCAGAACCTTCGGGGAAATCCCCGCCGCTTTCAGCCCCCGGTGAATGGCCCCCACCAGGGCCCGATTGGAATTCAAGGCACTGGAGCTTCCTCGAAGGAGGACGCCGTTCCCGCTTTTAAAGCCCAGGGCGAAGGCGTCCACGGTGACATTGGGTCGGGACTCATAAATTATTCCCACCACCCCTAAGGGAACCGTCATTTTTGACAGCGTAAGACCGTTTTCCAGGGTCCAGGTTTTCCCGCTGCTCCAGACGGGATCTTTTAAGGCGATCACTTCTCGAAGGGCTTCCTTCATTGCTGTCAGTCGATCCGAATCCAGAGCCAATCGGTCCACCAGGCTCTCTCGGACTCCTGCCCTTCGAGCTTTTTCCAAATCCTCCTTGTTTGCCTGGAGTATGGTTTCCTCTTCTGATTCCAGGGCTTCAATTACCCGCTGTAATCCTCTGTTTTTTTCTTCTCCCGTTAAACTTCCTAAGACTTTTGCCTCTTTTTTAAGCTCTTGCACCATGCTTGCCAGATTTTGATCATAACTTTTCATAACAACCCTTCCTTTCGATTATTGGTTTCTAACGTTCCTGCTATCGGTGATTCATTTCCTTCGGCCCTTTTGTTTAATAAATATCAATAATGTTAAATAAATATAAAAAAACTCCCATCCCCAAAGGGACGAGAGTATGCTCGCGGTACCACCCTAGTTGACCGATTTCGGCCCACCTTGTTACGTTAACGGTTTTTCGCCGGGATCTACTTCGGAACGGGTTCGAAAAAAAGAGGTTCCCAGGGCTTTCACTGTTTCCCTGTTCGCTTAATAACATTTTTCTCTACTATTTTCCTTCAACGTAGCTGCATTATGAATTTGTCATAATATTTCAAACTAATGATTGATTGAAAATAGTATATAGAATCCTCCGGCCACTGTCAATGCATATTTATTAATTTTTTCATAATGTTTTTTTTATATCTCCAAGGTGCTTTTTTTGACGGTTTTCATTCCACAAAGCGCATTTCGTATTTCTCCGGGGTCCCGGAAGGAAAGGTCCAGGTGTACAGAAGAATTCCCATAGCTTCTTTCGATGCTTGAATAGCGTGGGGCTTACCGGAGATCACATGATAACTCTCTCCCTTAGGCACCGTTACACCGTTTATTTCACAGGGGCCTCCCAAATTGATATAAAGCTCGTCCACCCCTTCATGGACGTGTTTGGGGTAATCGGTACTCGGGGATAACAACACAAAACCCAAAGTAATTTTCTTCGGAAGAATCGGTGCCTCGGCCCCCAGCACTTCTCCGAAGGCAAAATCCTTTTCCAATGCCCTGGGTAGATTTTCATAACCGTACTGCCAGCAGAGTTTCCCCTGGTGGTTTCTCAAAAATTCAAGGATTCCCTCTCCTTCCTCTGAAGCCCCGGAGATTTCCTTTTTCCCCTGGGGTTTCAGCCCCTCACAAACTGGTTTCATCTTAGGAACGTAGCCCTTGATTTCAAAGCATTTTCTTCGTTCCTCCAACTCCCGGATCACCTGTTGTATATGAAAGATTTTTTTCAAGTCCTTATTCTTTTCCCTCTCTTCCCAGTTCAGCACTTCCTGATAAAGCTTTTGAGTGTGACCCAGTAACTGTTGCAGTTCTTTTCGCGCCGCCTTGTCCCATAACCCCTCCATCATTTTCTGGCTTCCTTCGGATAGGCCCAGGGAGGGTGAGGCTGTTTTATTTGAAGCTTTCCCACGGTTTTTCCCGGGAATCCTTCAATAATGGAGTCATCCTCAAATTTGCTCCGCTGCTTTATCAGGGTTCCCGCTTTCACCAGACAGTTGCTGCCCAGCTCACTGTAGTCACAGACGTTGCTTCCCGATTCCACGATGGTTCCCTCCTTAAGAGTGGTGCCGTGGATAATGGATCCGGGACCGACCACTACCCGGTCCTCAATAATCAGCTGATTATCCGGAAGTAAATGGAGCACGCAGTTCTCTAAAATCTGCACATGATTGCCGATCCGCACCGGACCGTGAGAGTTTCCGATAATCCTTACCCCGTCGGCGATAACGGTGTTATCCCCAATGATCACGTCCCCGTTTATTTCCGCCCCGGGGGCAAGATAACTGTTCTTTCCGATCACCGGCTGCTTTCCTTGAATCTCATAGGTCTTTCCCATATCCCCTTCCTCCTTTAGCTTCTCTTCGATCCGGGTCCCTTCAAAGGGGGAGAGTGTAATGTCTCCGCCTCTCATCTGTTTAATTCTCTTTTCATCCTCCCCGGTGAGTTTTCGAAGGACCCGAGCGGGACGTCCCACAACCACAGACTTCTCGGGAATCTCCATTCCTTCGGGGACCAGGGTTCCTTCTCCGAAAATACAGTAGTTCCCCACTTTGGACCCGGGCATAAATATTGTCCCGTTGCCTACTTCGCATAAGTGGCCAATGGTACTGTTCAGCACCACGCATTTATGGCCGAAAACGGTTTTGCTGCCTACCGTTGTGGGCATTTCCTTCGAACCCACTAAAACCGAATTTTCCAGAGCCCAAGTGTGATTTCCCAGGCTAAGACTCCCCGGTTCTTCACCGCCTCTTATCACGGTTCCCTGGGCGATGTAGACCCTTGTCCCAAGCTCCATGGAACCCTTAAGACCGGCGGAATTCGCAGTATTGATTGTCATCCCTTCAACCTCCCTTCAACCTCATGGAATCCTTTATTAAAGGTTTTACTTAAACAGCTTTTTAAACAGTTTGAAAATGTCAAAGGAAGTTCGGCGGTAGACTTTATTGTAGGCGTACTTTTTGGGATTTCTGGCCCAGCCCTTGCCTCTGGGCATTTTAATCCCCGCCCGGTGAACAATCTGCCGCTTCGGACTGATTCTTGCAGAAACACGCTTTTTCATACTGGGTTTTCGAATACCAAATTTCATTTTTCCATCGCCCCTTTCATATTTAAAAAAACTCTACATCCTATTGATTCCCAAGATTCTGAATAAATATCATTTTTTTGAGTATACATTAAGTATGTACAATAAAAAATATGTACAGTAAAAAACTTAAGAAAGGAGTACAACCATGGACAACAAAATTCAAGATCACTTCAGTTATTTCCAAAAACACTATCCCGACATCTACCAGGCTTACGAAACCTACGGCAAAAAAATCCACGAACAGGGAGGGCCCCTGGATGAAAAAACCCGATGGCTGATTAAAATTTCCGTCTCTGCCACGGAAGGCTATCCCTTCGCACTGAAAACCCACATCACCAAAGCCATGGCCGCGGGATGCAGCCCCGAGGAAATTCAACACACCTTGCTGCTCCTCGCCCCAAGCGTGGGCTTTCCTAGAATGATGGAGGCTTTGCTGATCTTCCGGGAAATTGCAGAGCAGTAAACAAACTGAAAAAAGACCTCCCGTTCAAGTTGTTTCTGAACCGGAAGTCTTTTTTTATTCTTTTTTTTTGCTGTTTATTTGCTTATTTTGCTGTTTATTTGCATTTTTTGCTGTTAAGTTTTTATAAATTGTTTCGTTCACAATGTTTTATTTTCCTTTTCTAAAGGCTTTTACAATCAAAATAACCCCTACCACTATTAATCCCACGGGAAAAGCATTGTTTAGAACCGGTTCGATCAAATCCTGATCCATAAATTCGACGACAAATACAAACAAAGCGAATCCTCCAAGGGCGGCGGCGGGATACAGCGGCCACCGTCTTTTCCCTAAAGGAAGAGTTTTCAAATGCCGGGTATGAATCAGAAAAACCGCAAGAAAAGCAATCCCAAGAAAAACAAAGAACAGATAACCGTCCCGATTTCCCACAGGGAGGTTTTGCTCAATAACGGCAAAGAGTCCCACCATGGTAACAATGGCCCCGGTAATCAACAATCCCTGTTTCCGTCGGTATACCGAATCTCCCGACCGATAATAGGTCACAACTAACAATATCCCTACAATCATCAAGGTAAACTCTCCGGGATAATACCCTAAATTGCTGAGGGAAAAAATTCCCCCGATAATTATCAACAACAGTCCTAACCATTTTCGATCCATAATCGGTCCTCCTTATTTTTGCCGAGCCCATCGGAAAATTTCCGCCGGTGTGGCATTTTTTCCGTACATCAGCAGCGCGGTTTTAAATATTTTACCGGCCAAACGCATTATGAAAATTGTGGTAATCACTAAAATTCCCAGGCTCAGAATAATTTCCCCCGGCGGTACCCTAGAGGCAATCACCAGTCGAAAAAGCATTACCCCCGGGGTGGACAGTGGGAAGTAGGAACCCACTTGAGCCACAATCCCATGGGGATTTTGTATAATGGCCCCGATGAAAAATATGGGGAGCATGGGAATAATAAACAGCACTCCTTGAAAGTTTCCCGCAGAATAAATATCGTTGATCGTGGCCCCCATACTGACAAACAGAGCAGAGAACATCAAATAACCGATCAGGGCATACAGAAGCATTAAGGGCAGTTCCGATACAAATAAATACTCCAGTACCGGCACATCAAAGTAGTAGGTGGCCACCAGCAGCCCTACCCCTGCCCAAACCCCCACCTGAATTAATCCCAGAAAAAAATATCCGATAATTTTCCCCTGCATTAGATCCCGGGCACTTACGGAAGAGAGCAACACCTCCGTCATTTTATCCCGTTTTTCCTGGGTGGCGCTCTGGAAGGTCATGGTTCCGGAAATAAAAACGGAAATCAGAATCATTCCTGCGAATACTCCAGGAATCAGTCGATTGAGAAAATCCAGGTCCTCTTCCAGCAAAGAAGTCTGTTGGATGGAAAAATCCGTGGTGATATACGTTGCCACTTCCCGGTCAATCCCTGCTTCATCGATTTTTCGTTCCTGTAATGTCTCGGTTAGGGCTGACTGAAAACCACTTAAGGGAATCATTGAATCATCTCCCGAATGCAGGGTAAACTGATGGGACTGAAAACCTTCCTCATCGATGATAATATAAGAGGTTCGGTCCTCCTCAATGGCCTTTTCCTCCAAGGCATCCACGTCCCCTTCAAAGTTTTCCAATTGATACTGTTCTTGGTCTACCTTGCCTTCCAGGGCTTCATAAACCCCTATTTCGTCCACCACGTAAATATAATCCATTTGGTTTCTCTCCAAAGATTCCAGCACCGTGGGCAGTGCCCCGAAAACAATCATAATTAGAGGGGTTAGGGCCATGGAGATTAAAAAAGTTTTGTTGGTTAAGTTCTTCTTCAGCTCCCATAGAGCTACTTTAAAGGTTTGCCCCATGGCTTACACCTCCCCTGGCAATGTTTACGAAAATGTCATGAAGAGAAATCCGGTCCATATGCAGTTCCTTGATATGAAGGTCCTGGGGAAGTTGACGCAAAAACTTCTGAGGGGTGGTATCCTTCATCAGGTAGATTACGGATTTTCCCTCTTCCCACTGGACTCTTTCAACCCCTGGAAGCTGTTCAAAGATCTCCCTGGAATTCTCTCCGTACAGGGTACATTTAAAATCGGAAAACTGCTCCTTGACTTCATCCAAGGTTCCG
The DNA here is from genome assembly GCF_009910325.1 of Isachenkonia alkalipeptolytica. Lineage (NCBI taxonomy): Bacteria > Bacillati > Bacillota > Clostridia > Eubacteriales > Clostridiaceae > Isachenkonia > Isachenkonia alkalipeptolytica. Next base: position 59,630 of record NZ_SUMG01000001.1, on the reverse strand, counting down.
TAAATTACCTTTTCCCCCTTGTTGATTAAAAAAATCCGGTTGCACAGGGCCTCCACCAAATTCATTTGATGGGAGGACAGCAGGATGCTGACCCCTCCCCGAGAAAGACTGCGTATCTCCTCCCGGAAAAGATCCTGGCTTACCGGATCCAGTCCGGAAAAGGGCTCATCCAGTATCAAAAACTCCGGTTCATGGATAATCGCTCCGATAAATTGGACTTTTTGGGCCATCCCTTTGGAGAGCTCCTCGATTTTCCGCTTTTCCATGCCTCCAAGATCAAACATTTCCAGGTATTTTGATAAGCGGTCCTTGGCTTTTCCCTTGGGGTAACCCTTCAGTCCCGCAAGATAGAAGATAATATCCTGAATGGTAACGTCTTTATAAAGGCCCCGCTCTTCGGGAAGATATCCGATTTTATCCAGGGGCAGGCGCTGTTTTTTTCCGCCGAGAAAAAAACTCACTTCCCCCTTATCGGGATAAATCATTCCCATAATATTTCGAATCAAGGTGGATTTCCCCGCTCCGTTCGGACCCAGAGTTCCCATAATATCTCCTTTTTCCACCTCAAAGGATACATTCTTCACCACCTCGACTCCACCAAAGGCTTTGGTCACATTTTTTATGGTCAATACGTTTTCCATTGGACTTCCTCCTGCCTACTAATAATTTTCATAAGCCTCGCTGTTCCTTGAAAACACTTTTTGTTCCCCCTTTAATTTTTTCAGGAAAAATATCAGCATTCCCAAGGAAAGAACCAGTACCCCGGCCAACACCAGGTTTGAATAAATCGGGGGAATAAACAGGGAGGTGGCGTTCCATCCCATATGCATCAAGATCGGAGCCCACAGGGATTTGGTGTATTCATAAAGCAGGGCCAGAACAATGCCCCCGATAAAAGCGTAGATCCCCTGCAGCCAGTTAAAATGAAAGACCCCGAAAATCAGGGCCTGAAAAATAATGGCCATGGGCACAGAAAAACCTTTTTTCAACTGCTGATAGATAATCCCCCGGTGCATCACTTCTTCAAACAAGGGCACCACAATGGCTACGGACAAAAAAATCAACAAAAAGTTCCCTTCGACGGGGACAATAGCTTCCATAACCTCCCCGTGGCTGGGGAACAGACGGTGAATATTGGTCAGAGACATCAATGCAAAGAGAAACAGCGAGAAAAAAACTCCGGTGAACAAAGTAGCGGGGATTTCCCGGGTTTTTAATTTCTTAATACCCAGGGCCTTAGAAATGCTTTTTCTCTGTACTTTATAGGCAATCCAAAAAATACCCAAGGCAATGAGACTTGCCCCAATCAATAAAATATTGGTATTTTCGGCGATAAAGGTGTCCATGCCCGCCAAGTCTGCTTCCTCCCCGTAAAGTCCGCCGTAATAAACGCCCATCAGAATGCCCGCAAAAACATTCGCTGCAATATAAACCATAAAAGTGCTTAAAATCGTCATAACGATTTTCAGTGTGTTTTTCATCTAGTACTCCCCCTGTTTATTCTTCTTTCCCATGCTTTAAGTAGTAAATCGCCAATTGGGTCCGGTCTCGTAGTTCCAGTTTGTCCAGTAGCTTGGTAATGTAATTTCGAACGGTACCTTCCCCTAAAAACAAGGCTTGAGAAATTTCTCTGTTGGATTTCCCCTCGCCCACCCCTTTTAATATTTCCATTTCCCGAGGAGTGAGGTCTTCCTCCATGGGTAAAGGCTCCGGGGGTTTTTTCATCAAATCCGTCAAAGAGGTCATCACCTCTTTTTGATAAACCGTGTTTCCTTTAAACACCGAACGGATGCTTTCAATAATGCTGTCCGAGGACTGACTTTTTAAAATATAACCCTCCGCCCCATAGCCGATGGCTTCTTTAATGTATTCATCCTCTTTAAAGGTGGTCAGCAAAATGATTTTCCTATCAGGATGGGCTTCTTTCATGGTTTTAGTTGCCTGCACTCCGTCCATCACCGGCATTCGAATATCCATCAGCACCACGTCCACATCCTCTTTTTCCAGCAGTGCCAGAGCCTCCTGGCCATTTTTGCAGGTCCCTGCCACTTCCAGGTCTCCCTGCAGTTCCAAAAGAATCTTCAAACTCTCACAAATCAAACTGTCATCATCCACTAACAGTACCCGAATCATTTTCTTCACCTCTCTTTTCACCCTTCCCCGATGCTTATAAAAGCTTGGCGTAGCCGCTTCCTTTAAAACTACGGAGAGTTTAAGATTTTTTATCTATCGGAAGAATTGTCACAACCAGAAACCCCTCTTTCCCGTCCACAGAAAGATTCCCACCTAAATTCTCCGCCCGTTCCTTCATGCCTTTCAGACCCATGCCTTGGTTAAAAGACGGGGCATTACATCCGATGCCGTCATCCTTAACATACAGTCGCACCAATTTGTCCATGGCTTCAATTTTAATGATAATGTTCTCTGCCCGGGAATATTTTTGGATATTGGTCAAGGCTTCTTTCAGATTGCTTCCCAGAACCTCATAGTGCAGGTTGGAAAGGGGATTGAAGTCTCCCGAATGTTCAAAATGAATGTTTCCGTATTCAAAGCCCTCGATAACCTCTTTTAAGTACTGAAGACCGCTTTTTTCCCGGGGTCTTAAATTATGTACCGTGTTTCGCAACAGTACCAAGGTATCGGCAAGTTTGCTTCTTGCCTGGAGGATGGCTTTTTTCGACGCATCCGGATCCCGCTCCATAAGTTTTTCCCCTACTTCCAATTGCATCAATACCCCGGCGATTTCATGGCCCACATTATCATGGATCTCCCCGGCTATTCGGTTTCTCTCCGTGGCTTCAGTTAACGCCTGAACCTTCCTGTTGGATTGGATCAAGTCCATCTTTTGCTTTTCCAGCTGATAGCGAAGCCGTCGTTCTTCATCGAAGGATTGCTGCAGCCCCTGTTCTTTTTCCAACAAGGTGGATATTCCGTAGGAGGCGAAACCTGTAAGACTTACCAGGAACAGCAGGATCCAAAACCCTTCCAAGTCTTCAAGGTAAATCCCTAATGCAACGGGAAGAAGGATCCCCCAGAGTTGTTTTTCCTGCACCATATCATATACCCAAAGAGGAAACAGTAAAACCATATAGGGAGCCATAAATATTCCGTAAAGCAGGGGGACTAACTGCAGCACCAAAAACCCTCGGTGGGGAAAATATTTTTCATAGATCAACTGTATTAATACAAAGGCGATGATCAATAAGGGCACAGGATTTCCCACGGTTTCCGTAGTTACCACGAAACCGAGAAAAATTAATAAATATCCGATTTTAAAACCTTTACCCAGTTCTTTCATCCTAATCACCGACCCTTAGAAAAAGCCAGACACTACAGGCTTTTTCTTTTATTTCATTATATCATCCTTCCGGCCTATTGCGCCACATCTTCTCGTCTCCAGGAACCCAGCAAAAAGAATAATAAGGTAAAACCTATAAGAATCAGAGCTTCCAGCCATAACTCTCCCAGGGCGCTTCCGTACATAACCCCCTCAATGCCTTTCATCGCCCAGGTTACGGGGATGAACATGCCGATGTTCTGCAGGGGCTCGGGCATAATCTCCACGGGCCAGAAAACGCCACCCAGCATCAGCATCGGTGTGGCCAACAGTGTGGTCAAGGTGGTCATTTTATGCTGATCCTTTCCCAGGGAAACCATGGATATTCCCAGGGAGATACTGCTGAGACCGAAAAGAAACAGCATTACCAAGAGATTGATCAGGGAAGGTCCCATGGGCACCCGGAAAACCCCCGCCACAATCACTAAGATGAGTCCGATCTGAAGGAGAATCAACAGGGCAAAGCTTAGGATGTTTTCCAACATATACTGCCGGATGGACAGGGGGCTGGTTAAGATCCGCTGAAAAATTTTCGTTTTTCGATCCTTTAAAATCAACGTGGTGGAACGGATGGAGAAAAACAGAATCCCCATCACTAAAAAACCCATAGAACTGATACTGTGTGCCCGGGTGGCCCCGGTCGTCTCATAATTGATCCCCAGCATTCCCGGATCATAAAATTCCAGTCCCTGATAAAACAGGGCTTCCTCTCCCTGGGCTTCCCCGGCCAAAGAATGGATCCCCAAAAGATAGTTTTCAAAGTAGAAAATAAAGGGCTGATACCGCTGGTTGTCCATGCTTTCGTAGCCTTCAACCCCCGGGGTCTCTCCTTGAATCGTCTTTTCCGTGTACCCTTCAGGAAAATGAATAGCGTAGTCCAAGTCCCCGGAAAAAAGCATCCCCTGGATTTCTGTCAGGGTTACCTCTTGAAGGGTGAAGTTTTCCTCAAGGTTATTATGAATGATTTCCGTCATTGCCGTTTGGTCTTCGTCATGGATGCCTATACGGATCCCCCCCGAGCCTCCCGAGGTATTGGCGATAAAATATAGAGAAATAAACACCACGGGGACCAAAATCATGGAAACCATACTGGCTTTATCCCGCAAAATTCTTTTAATATTGCTTTTAAAGATCTTCATGGGTTTTCCTCCTTCCCTGATAAAAAGCCATAAGCAAAACTCCGGCACTGATGGCGAGCAAACTGAGGATCGATTCCCCAATGGCGGCCGTCGAACCGTTGTAAACCACATTGAATATCCCCTGCTGGGCATGATAATTCGGACTGAGACTTCGGATTATCCTAAACAGGGAACTTTCCATCTCAATGGGAAAGAATCCCCCCGCCACAAAAGTGGAAATCACCACAAACCCATTGATGATGGCTGCAGATCCACTTTCCGAGGGTGCCGACAAAGCAATGGCGATACCGATGGCGATGGCCACAAGGGAAAGTACTACGCTGATGCCGAGAATCGGCCATAAGGTTTCTCCCCAGCCCACGCCATAGACCCATTTGGTAAAGAAAATGATCACAAGAATTTGAAAAATAAAGGTACCTAATACACCGATGGTTTTCCCTAAAAAGTAACTAAGCTTTCCCACCGGTGCCATATAAATTCTGGTTTTCAGAGGTGTGAAAAGATCCTCCGTAAGGCTTTGGGCGCCGGTAAAAATTCCCCACATAATAAACATCACCAGCATAGTAACGGCATAATAATCCATACCGGAAATCTGTTTTTCTCCCCCGTCCAGGGTGTTTCGAAGAATAAGGGGTTTTTGGACATTGTCCTCCCCGCCCACCCTGATCTTTTCCGTAAAAAACCGGGAATTCTCTACGGAGGTTTCCTTTAACGCCGTCCTCTCCATGTCCATAAGAGCCAGCATCAAATTCCCTCCCTGAGTATAGCTTTCAACAATATTATTCACCACGGAAGGCAGCAATTGAGAAAGACCTGCATCTCGAATTTCAATGGTTCCTCCCCCGCCGGAGGCTATCCCTTCAGAAAAATTCTCAGGAAGATAAATGAAAGTCAAAGCCTCCCGCTGATCGATCAAGGCCAGCCCCTGATCATAAGAATCCACGGGAATTACATGAAGCCACTGTTTAATTTCTTCCTCTTCTAAAAACTCTTCAAAAGCCTCCCCGCCGGGACCTTTATCCTCATTTAGATAGGCTGTGGGAATATCCCCCAGTTCACTGACACCGAAGTTGCCCTGAAGGGCGGTCCCTAAAATAAAGATCAACAGCAGGGGCAAAAATATATTGGTCAACAACTCCTGTTTATCCCGAAGACGACGGAAAAACGTTACTTTAGCAATATTTAATAGCTTCATTTTCCTCCCTCCCTCCTAATCATCCCGAAGACTTTTTCCCGTCAGGGTTAAAAAGACCTGTTCCAGATTCGGCTCTTTTACCGTCACCCCTCTGAGGGTGTATCCCTGTTCCGTGATAACCTTTACGATCTCTCCCATGGGGGAAGTTCCTTTTTTCCAGCCAACGATCAACCGCTCCTCTTCCAGGGAAGTGCTGCTTACCCCGGAGATTCTTTCCACCGCTTCCCGAAGGAGGGAGTCCGGTTTTTCTACGGTAAAGCTTCCCCGCTGTTCAAAGTCGATCAGCTCTTTTAATGCCCTATTGGTTCCCAGGGCAATAATTCGCCCCTTATCCATAATACCGATATTCGTCGCAATCCCTTCCACTTCCTCCATGTAATGACTGGTATAAATAATAGTGATGCCCCGCCGATTTAAGGTCTTGACGGATTCCAGTATTTGATTTCTGGACTGTGGGTCGATCCCTACGGTAGGTTCATCCATAATCACCAGTTTCGGCTGGTGCACAATGGCCATGGCGATATTCAACCGTCGTTTCATTCCTCCTGAGAATTTTTTGGGAAACTGTTTTTTTCGCTCTAAGAGACCCACAAAGGCCAGGGCCTCATCTACCTTCTCTTTTTTATCCGTCCCCCGCAGTCCGTACAGTCCCGCAAACAGCTCCACATTTTCATAGGCGGTCAAATCCTCATATAGGGCTAATTCCTGGGGAACCACCCCTACCTCCTTTTTGATTCGGTCATAGTAAATCCCCAGGTCCTTATCAAATATTCGAATTTCTCCCCCCTGGACTTTGGTAAGTCCTAACATGCTGTTGATCAGTGTGGTCTTTCCCGCACCATTGGGTCCCAGGAGTCCGAAGATCTCCCCGGGTAGGATTTTCAAGCTTAAGTGATCCAGGGCAAGCTCCTCTCCGTAGCGCTTTACCAAGTCTTTTATTTCCACGATCATAACCCCGTCCTCCTCTTTCTTTTGATCTTTCCTTTATTCTACGTTAGAAAAACCGCCGGGGGTAGTGGTCCCTGTCATTCCTCCCTATGACATTTGTCACTTCTTTGAACTCCCGGGTAAAAAAGAACATAAAAAAACCCGGAAACGACTCCGGGTCTCTCTTTATCTTTATCCTTTGGTATACTTCTCCGAGTAATCGGAAAGTTCCTGGGCCAGTTCCGCTAATTCCCCGCTGGCGGATCCGATCTCCTTAATCACGGTGTACTGCTGATCCACATCACTGCTCATTTGCTCTAAGTGGTTTTGTACTTCTAAAATCGCGTTTTTCATCCCTTCCAGCTTTTCTCCGATCAACACCCCGGATTCAGAACTGTTGGTGGAAAGCTTTCGGATTTCCTCCGCTACCACAGCAAAGCCTTTGCCCGCTTCCCCGGCTCTAGCGCTTTCAATGGAAGCATTCAACCCCAGTAAATTACTTTGCTTGGCAATTTCCTGAATCATACTTAGGATTTTATCCGTCTCCTTGGCCTGATCCAGCATTTCTTTAGAGGTTTCGGACACCTGGTCGCCCACTTTCAGTATGCTCTCGGTTCTGACCCGAAGGTCTTCCAGAGAGGCGGTCAGCTCCTCCGAGGAAGCCCCCAGGGTACCGGCGGTGGAGGAGATAAATTCCTGAAACTCCACACTCTCGATGGTTACCACGGAACCGATGGCCTGATTGTCCTCATTAATAACGGGATAAGCAATGGCCAAGTAGGGAATTCCCCAGGGAGACTCCTCCTTATTTTTATGAGTGGTAATCTTTCGTTTTTCTTCCATACACCGATAAGCCGCCGTATCCCTCGGCAGAGGGTCACCCACATTTAGCTTAAAATCAATGGTTTTTCCCGGTCGATATTCCAAATAGGAATCCCGGTCCGTTACGGCGATCCCGATATCTACGGATACAATTTCCTGAAATAATTCTGCGGTATGGGCAAGACTATGTAACTTTTCTTCTTTGTTCACTGTTAAAACCTCCTAAAGTTTTACCTCAACATTTTCACATCCCCAGTCCCAAAGACCGTAAATATGTTTTCAACTATTTTATCATAATTCCGTTTATTTCTCTATTTTTTATTACAGTCCCAATGCTTTTTTTCTCCTGGCTTCTCTCGGTCTTTTTAAAAGCCCCCTCCCATGATATACTTATGGGAAATCTTTAAAACCGAAAGGAGTGCCCTTTATGACGAAAGTGCAAAGCCCCCGAAGAATCTGGATTGACGCCGACGGCTGTCCTGTGGTCAAAGAAACCATCGCCCTGGCCAAAGAATACCGCCTCCCCGTAACCCTGGTGAAAAACCATAGCATCCAATTGGAAAGCGATTACGCCACCATCGTTACCGTGGAGGTTTCCCGGGACGCCGCAGATTTTTATATCCTTACCCGTATGCATCCGGAAGACATTGTGGTTACCCAGGATAACGGCCTCTGCGCCATGGTGATCTCCAAAAAAGGACACTGCATCGATCAAAACGGGAAAATCATCACGGAAGATCAAATCCACTTTTTACTCCAGTCCCGCCATGTCAGCCGGAAGGAACGTATGCAGAATCTGAAAGGCCCTAAAATCAAAAAAAGAGAAGATCGGGACAATCTCCTCTTTACCACGGCGCTAAAAAAACTGTTGACCGAGACCACCCCCGGCTCATCCTAAAGGTGCCTCCCGAAACAGATCCCGAAGCTTTTACAAATCCATTTCATTCAACAAATCCCGGAGCTGACGAAGTTCCTCCTTCGTCAGGGTAATCCCCTTTCCCATTTTTTCATGGTCCGGATCCCAGTCCCGGATATCAAACTTTCCCGGTCGATCGTTCCAGCTCACCAGATTCAACTCTTTATTCCAACCCTTTGGAGAGGTGGAAACAACCCCGTACTTTTTTTCAATTTCAAATTTAATTCCCGCCATATCAGTGTCCCCCTTTCTCTTACGTGTCAAACAACAGTTTTTCATAGCGTATCAGTTTTTCTTCCAGAATATCCAGGGAAATGCTTCGGGCCTCCCGAAGGGTTTCCTTCCCTTCAATGGTTAAAATAACCAGGGGAACAGCAAAAACACTGTAGCGCCCTTGAATTTCCGGGTGATTTTCAATGTCCGCCTTACCTAAGGCTACCCGGGGATGTTTTTTTACCAAGGCTTCAAGCTTTGGAAAAAAGTCCCGGCACACCCCTCATTGCTGTGATCCGAAATAAAGGAAATTAATGGGATGTTTTTGTTGAAACGTTTCAATCTCTTCCACGGTGGTTAAGATTTCCATAAGACCCCTCCTCCTATAATATGTTTATGACTACTTTATTTTAGTAGTCTAAGGATATTTTTTATTTCCCTTGATTGTTCTTTTCTTATCTTTTTTCTTACTTACCCTTTTTTTTCATACCGAACCACAGCACTCTTCCCCAGGGAACCATTCCCAAGTCCGAAGCCAGGTTGCAGGAAGCGGTATTGGTTTCCACTATATGGACATAGGGGGTTTTATCGGTTTCAATGACTTTTTTGATCAGGTCGATGGACACCTTCCTCGCCAGCCCTTTTTTCCGGTGCTCCTTTAGGGTATACATTACCCCCATGGAGTGATCCTCCCGGACCAGGGCCCAGGAAATCGGGTTTCCTTCTTCGTCCCGAATCATGGAGGAGGGCCGGTTTGCAATGCATTCCCTTAAATACTCCTTCGACCCCTCATGGCGATAGGTATAAAAGCGGTCCACAATATCGAGGTCCTTTTCCTGTATAGAATCCAAATTCTCGGGATGATTTCGAAGGTAGGCCTCATGGCGCTCCTTCGGAAGGTAATACAAATAACAGGGCTCCTCCCAGTCCTCTTCGTAGCCGGGCAGGTGGTTCAACACCTCTTTTGCGGTGTCCAGGGGAATGCCGCAAAAGTTGGCTTTCTCGGGAAACTCAAAATCCTGCAGCATTTTATGTAGTACCTCTTTATTCGGAGAGAATAAGGCGTGCCACTCTCCATCCTGTAAAATAAAGCCCCGGGGCTTTTCCTTTTCATCGATGAAAAGGGTTTTGTCCTCACTGTTTCGAATTCTGCCGATGACGTTGATGTTTTCCATTTTGTATTTTTCCAGCATTCCCTGAATCTTATAAAACTCCGTTGATTCTACCATTTTCCACTCTCCTCACCCTTCATTGGTTAATGCTTCTTTCCCGATATTTCCTTTGATCACCCCACTTAAGCCTCGCCGCTTAAACCACCGGCCGATGACCGCCGCCTCCACGACCACGGACAGGGCGATGGCAATCCAAACCCCGATTTCTTCCAGGGGGGTGTAATTCCCCAGATAAACCGCCAAGGGGATTTTTACCAATACATTTCCCATAATGGCGCTGACCATCGGGGGCATGGTATCCCCGGCTCCGGTAAAGGCTCCCCCTAAGACAATGGGAAAGACCACGAAGATCACGCCCAGGTAGCAAATCCGAAGATAGTACACCCCGATTTGAATCAGTTCCTCACTGGAGGTAAAAATCATCATCAGGTAGCGACCCAGGACCACATAGAGTAAAAAGAATACCCCCATATTGATCATAGCCAAGGTGAGCCCCTTTCGTACGATTTCAAAGGCTTTTTTTCGATCCCCTCTCCCAAGGGATTGGCCCACCAATACGGAGACCGCAATTTGCAGTCCCTTTAAAAAGATAAAAATAAATTCAAAAAGTCTTCCTCCGATGGAAAAAGCCGCCGCCGGGGTTTCCCCCAGGCCCAGGACAATGCGCATCATAATCAGTCCCGTAATCGGTCGCACCATCATTTGTACCATGGAGTACCGGCCGATTTTCAGAATGGCCCCCCAGGTTTTCACCCGAAGCCCCTGTCCCCTGGCAAAAAGTTCTCTAAAGGGCAGGACCTTTCTTCCGATCAGTGCCGTCATTAAAACCAGCCCCAGGATCTCCGAGAGCAATGTGGCCAGAGAGGCCCCCTCGATGCCGAAATTCAACTCCACGATAAATACGTAGTCCAAAAAAATATTCATCCCGTTCATGATCAAAAAAATGATTACGGGATTTTTCGTATCTCCGGTGGCTTCGGAAATGGCCTTGGCGGTGACATTGAAAAAGATAAAGGGGATGGAAATAAAGGCCAGTCGCAAGTATTTCACCGCTTCCTCCAGGACTGCAGGCGAACTGTCTCCGAAAATCCGAAGAACCCCTTCAATATTTTGGTATAACAGGATTCCCGCCACAATGCCGATAACCCCCGATAAAAACAGGGCATTTTTGGCCACATCCTTAACGTCCTTGGGGCTTTCCGATCCGGTATACTGAGAAACCAAGGCAATGGCCCCGGTGGATAGTAAGAAGGGCAGCACCCGAACCACTCCCATTAAAGCGGTACTGGCGCCCACCGCCGCGGTGACGGTTTCTCCCAAAAGCTCTGATACAAACCAGATATCCACCAGCATCATAAAGGTATGTAGTAGTTGCCCAATCATAATGGGATAGGCCAACAGCCAAATCATTTTCATGGTTTTTTCCCGGGTATTCTGTATCGTAATATTACGCCTCAAGGCCTTACCCCTCTTCTTTTTTCAATCTACCGAATATATGCCTCTTTATTATAACAAGTTTTTAGAGTATTCGAAAGACATTCAGGGGGAACTCCTGAAAAAAACCCCGAATCCCTGAGGATCCGAGGTCCCTACTTCCTTTGTTATTCCTGGGCCGGCAGTAGATACTTTTTCTTTTTAAAATAGGCTCCCAAAAGAGCGGCACTGAGAATTACCAGGGGCAGGGAGACTCCTAATCGAATCAGGGTAAAGCGAATCCCCAATATGGAGGCCTCCATAATGCTCATGGGGATCATGACCAAAGAGGCGGCGGTGACGTAGGTGAAAATTGAATTGTAATCCGCCCCCTTATGGTATAGGGAATTGGCTACGGGAAAGGCTACAAAGGTTCCCCCCACCGTGGTGGCCGCCAATAAAATTCCGTAAATGTAGCGCTTCGGTCCCGAAACCCCTCCAAAACTCTTCTCAATGGTCTCCCGCTTGGCCCATACCTCAAAAATCCCGATTAACAGGAAGGCCGGAGGCAGAATTCTCAGCATATCCCAGGCGAAAATCCAAAAGTTGTCTCCCACATCCATGCCGATCTGAAAATTCGTGGCATAGGACAGGGCGATCATCAATAGAAAAATTCCAAAACCGATATAGTTCTTCACTGCTTTTGTCATTTATATCAACTCCCCGTAAAACAGTCCCATGGAAAGAGCGATGATCATGGCAATTCCAAAGGCTGTTACATTTCGTATAATGGTGGACCGTTTACCGAAGTACTGCTTTTCCACGGGATAGGTGGCAACCCCCACCATCATCAACGTGGTCACAAAGGCGGCAATTACCATGTAACTGACCCCCTGGTCCAAAAACACACCGGCTAAGGGATAGGCAATAAATCCGGGCATCATGGTTATGGAACCGAAAATCCCGGCAACAATAATGCCGAAATAAGAGGAACTCTCCCCCAGGTACCGGGCTATAATTTCGTTGGGCACAAGCAACACCACGGATAAAATCATCAGGATTTTTAAATATCCCGGTAAAATCTTCGTGAATTTCTTCCAGCCGATCTTTACGGCTTTTATGGTTCGTTCTCGGTCAATGAGTAAGGAAATTAAAAATGCTATTGCAGTAACTGCATATAATCCAATCATAGTGAACACCTCCATCTGTGTTTACCCCGCAGGGCAGGGGGGGTATGGTATAAATAATAACAGGTTATTCGTCTTCTGTCAAATAAAACAGCCCCTCCAAGGTAAGCATTATCACTCTTACCTTAGAGGAGCCGCTGAAGCCTTCCTGTGCCCGATTCTCGGTCAAAGGCTACCAGGTACTATTATGTTAGCCCAGTCTATCCCCTTTTTTCACTTTTTGATCCGGTCGGATCAGGACCACGCCCTGGTCACTGTAAACCCCCAGAACGAGGGCTTCGGACAACAGTTTTCCGATCTGTTTCGGCGGGAAATTCACTACCCCCAGTACCTGTTTGCCAACAAGTTCTTCACAGTCATAGCACTCGGTGATCTGGGCGCTGCATTTTTTGGTTCCGATTTCCTCACCGAAATCCACCACCAAGATATAGGCGGGCTTTCTGGCTTCCTGATACACTTTCGCCTCCAGGACCTCCCCCACCCGGATGTCCACTTTCATAAAGTCTTCAAAACCTATGGGTTCCTTCATGATCATCATCCTTTCAATCTGCTATATCTTCTGTGATTTCCTCCCCGGGGAAGGGTATTTGCCACAGGATTCCTACTGCTTCCTAGGTTAAGACGTTTACTTGGTATAGTTGTCGAAATAACCCTGAATATACACCACCGGGGTCCCCTTATCTCCGCTACCCGAAGTAAGGTCTGCCAAGGAGCCGATTAAGTCCGTCAGTCGCCTTGGGGTGGTGCCCTGGGCCTCCATGGCCCCTTTTAAATCCGGGGCTTTGTTTTCAATATGCTTGGAAATCGCCTGTTTCAACACTTCTCCCGACAGGTCGGCGAAGTTGTTGTCCGCCAGATATTTAATCTTCAGTTCATTGGGGGTTCCTTCCAGGCCTTTGGTATAGGCCGGGGACACCACGGGATCCGCCAGCTCCCAGATTTTCCCCACGGGATCCTTAAAGGCGCCGTCACCGTAAATTAACACTTCCAACGTCTTTCCGGTCTTAGATAACAGGTCTTCCTGGATGCTATCCACCAGGCTTTGTCCGTCCCGGGGAAAGAGTTTTACTTTCTCCTCGGTGGCTTTGTTGGAGCCTAGGAGTCCGAATTCTTCATTGTAGCCGTTGCCATCGATGGACCGGGTCAGTATATCGTCTAAGCCGTATACCTTTTCGGCCCCTTTCCTCTTTAAAATTCTTTTGGTTCTTGCCCGGGTGTGAATATCACAGGTTAACACGTTTTTCGTATGCTCCAGAATGGTTACCGGGTTGTTGGAAAAGATCACTTCACAGGGAATGCCGTAGGCCTCCACTATGGATTTGTAATACGCCACATAATCCACCCCGGTGAAGGTGTGTTTGTTGTAGCCGAAGAGCTCCCGAAACTCTTTTTCCGTCAAAACATCGGTCCAGGGATTGACCCCCTTGGCATCTAAAATATCCAGATCCATTAAGTGATTCCCCACTTCATCGGAAGGGTAGCTCAGCATCAGCACCACTTTCTTTGCTCCCTTGGCAATCCCCTTCAGGTTAATGGCAAAGCGGTTTCGGCTTAATATCGGGAAAATCACCCCCACGGTTCCTTCCTGGAATTTCTCCGCCACGTCCTTTCCGATGGCCTCCACCGTAGCGTAGTTCCCTTGGGCCCGGGCCACCACGGATTCGGTGATGGCCACCACATCCTTGTCCCGAACTTCATAGCCTTCCTGTTTCGATGCCTTGAGTACGGTATCCGCCGCAATTTTTCCCAAATCATCCCCTTGATTGATAATCGGGGTTCTCAGTCCTCTGGTTACGGTTCCGATAATTCTTTCCATAATGATGTCCTCCTAAAAATCACCTTTTACGGTTTTCATAGTTTTTTATTTTCCAGTGTATCAGTATATCGGTTTTCCGGATAAAAAACAAAAGGTTTTACCGGTTTTTTAAAATTTTCTCCACCTGAGGAGCCCGAAGATGATGGGCAAAGAATCGTTCCTCCCCCACTAAGGGGCGAAGGTACTTTCGAAAGGCTTCGGTGATATGATTGCCCCCCTTATTGATGAAATGATCCGGCATGGACTTCGTATGTTTCGCCACTTTTTCCAGGGCCGTCAGCTGATAATCCACGGAGTAGTCTCCGGTACGGTGGATGGTCACGGAACCGTCCTGATTATGCCACAGGGCGAACTGGGCCGCTTTTTCTCCCACCTCCCGGGCTTCGTGCTGATCCACCTCCGACACGCAGCCCATGAAGGACCGCTGTAAATAACCGAAGGTATCGGAACGGACCCGCTTGATGTTTAAGTTTTCCTTCACATAGTTCACCAGATTTTCTCCTAATGCACCGGAAGAGGAGAGAAGAATGTTTCCGTGGGCATCGTATTCCGCCCGCTGAATCAGTTCCTTGGCTACGGGCTCTCCCGCTTCATTTTTGATGCCTTCCGACACCGCCACCACACATCTGCCCCATTTATCATAGACTTCTTTTACCTCCCGTAAAAACTTTTCCTTGGAAAAAGGCCGCTCAGGAAGGTAAATCAGATGGGGACCGTCGTCATAGTACTTTTGGGCAATGGAGGAGGCCGCGGTTAAAAAACCCGCATCCCTTCCCATCACCACGCCGATATATACTCCGGGCAGGGCCCGGTTGTCCAGGTCCACCCCGGTAAAGGCCTGGGATACAAATTTCGCCGCGGAGCCGTACCCCGGGGTATGGTCGTTGACTAAAAGATCGTTGTCAATGGTTTTGGGAATATGAATGGCCCGGAATTCATAATCGGACTTTTTAGCATTCTCGTTGACAATATGCACTGTGGAGGCGGAGTCGTTGCCTCCGATGTAGAAAAAATACCGCACATCATGGGCCTTTAGTACATGAAAAATCTCTTCGCAGTACTTCTCGTCGGGTTTATCCCGGGTGGAAAGCAGGGCCGATGCCGGGGTTCGGGCCACACTTTCCAGGTTATGGGTGGTTTCCTGGCTGAGATCTAAAAAGTCCTCCTCAATGATTCCCCGAACCCCCTTAACCGCACCGTATACCCGGTCCACTTGACTGAACTTCCGGGATTCTAAGGCAACCCCCACCAAAGATTGATTGATTACCGCCGTGGGTCCGCCGCCCTGGGCGATTACTACTTTTCCTTTTAATGTCATATCCGTATCCTCCTTTTACATTTCCAGGTTTTCATCCGTCCTTATCTTTTCCTCTTCCAAAGGTTCTTTCTCCTCATCGGTGACGTCCCGGATATTCAGCTTTTTAACCCTCCGATTCTCCCCGACCGCCACCTCAATGCCTACTGCCCTTCCCTGGTCCCTGTAGGTCTCATTGGTGGTCTTATCCAACAGCTCAAAGGCCACAGTGCCGGTAACCCCTTCCTTGATCACCCGCTCCATTTTCCCCTTTAACGGGGCAATCAATTCCCTTTCCTGATCCGGCCGGGCGGTAACCCTTAGTGTTGCCTCTTTGTTTTCCGCCACAAAGAAGATTTCCTTACCTTTTCGTTGCAGCTCTGTAACCTTCGTGCCGTTGTAGGTGGCAAAACGGTACTGCTTTTTTTTCAACAGCAGATTGCCGATATGTCCTTGAAAGGAACGGCCGAGAAAAGGGATGTGGGCAATGGAGAAAAACAGGGATGTCTCCGGGGTCTGAAAGGTATTGCACTGCATCCAGATATACTCCTCGGGAAAGGAACTGCCCCAGTCCTTTTCGATGTACCCCCGACCGTAGTTAAACTTTAAGCTCTGATCATTCATCTGGATCGTCCCCATGATGTCATGATTCATACTGATTACCCCGTGATTGCATTCCATCCCGGGAAGATAGGCAAAGGGCCCCATAATCGTGGGGGAAAACAGACTTCTATGAATCGGTGTAAAGGGATGGATTTCCAGGGTTCCACGAAACACCCGGTCCCGGTCCTGTAGGTCCAGAAAGATTTTTTTCTCGGTGAAAATCGATTTTCCCACCTGCACCTTAAAGGGTTCCTTCTGGTAAGTAAAGGATTCCACGGGATAACGGACGTACCCGTTCAGGAGCTCTTTTTCCCCCTGTTCGTTGGTATAGGACAGGATGTATTGAATAAAACTGTGTTTATCCCGGTCAAACAAGCTGATGCCGGGAATCAGGGACAGGGTGATCTTTCCATGCTGGCTTACCTGTTTGTAGTACCATCCCTCGAAATAATTGCGTTTTGATAAGTTTCCCTGAAACTCCATGGTTTTTTTACGGTTGGTGGGCATAGCATCTTCTCCTTTATTTAAACTGTGTCCCGGGTTTTGGCGTTTTATTGATTTTTCTTCCTAAAAACCCTCTCTCTTATCTATACCCTATACTTATTCGATATTCACCCTCTTTTTTCCTTTATTTCCTTTGATAAAATCTGTGTTATAATACGGTTATTACTAGGAACTTGGAGGGAATGAAATGATTAAAGCGATTTTTTTCGATTTAGACGGCACCTTACTGGATACCCTGGAAGATCTCGGAGACGCCATGAACCGGGTCCTGGAAAACCACGGCTACCCCACCCATGAAATTTCCCGGTACCGAATTTTTGTCGGGGACGGCATGCCAAATCTTGTTCGCCGGGCCCTGCCCCAAGGGGAAAACTTTGATGAGAACACGGTTCAGTCCATGGTTCAGGAAATGAAGGAATCTTTTCAGCATCACTGGAAGAATAAATCCCGACTGTACCCCGGCATCAAAGAACTACTCACCACCCTGGAAGAGGAAGGCTACCTTCTCGGGATCCTTACCAACAAACCCCAGGAATTTGCCCTGACCACCGTGGAATACTTTTTAAGCGACTGGGATTTTAAAGCAGTTCAAGGCTACGACCCGGAAGTTTATCCCTTAAAGCCGGACCCCACGGCCCTACTTTCACTGATGAAACAGTGGAATCTTAAAAAGGAAGAGGTGCT
This sequence comes from Isachenkonia alkalipeptolytica, assembly GCF_009910325.1. Lineage (NCBI taxonomy): Bacteria > Bacillati > Bacillota > Clostridia > Eubacteriales > Clostridiaceae > Isachenkonia > Isachenkonia alkalipeptolytica. The sequence goes on along the minus strand of NZ_SUMG01000001.1, from coordinate 42,408 downwards.
TTATGTTGGGGACTCCGACGTGGATATGGAAGTGGCAAAAAATGCGGGGGTGAAAAGCATCGGCGTTTCCTGGGGCTTTCGGGGAGCCGCGGAGCTTCGAGACAGCGGGGCGGACTTTGTGGTGGACCGGCCGGAGGAGATTTTGAAGATTGCAAGAAAGGCCCTTTAGGAAATTCCTAAGGGCCTTTTCTTACTTTACTGCTATTCGGATGTTATTGGGATGTAAATAATGCAGGCAAATTAAATCTTGTAACTCTGATTTCATCCGATAGACGAATGAATGTATTTTACTGTTTCAACTAGGGAAGGGGCAGAAGCACGGTATCGATCACGTGGATGATCCCGTTGCTTGCGGAGATGTTCGGAGCCACGATTTCTGCTTCCTGTCCGGCTAGGTCGGTTATTATTCCACCATTACTGACTGAAAAGCTTGCACCCTGTAATGTGATGATGGATCGATCTCGAACCCGAGGTACCACACTGTTTGCGGCCCGTCGGCCTTCAGCAACATGATAGAACAATACGTCTCGTATCAATTCTGCACCCAAGGCTCCACCAAGCTCTTCAATACCTTCAACGTCGAACTCTTCGTACAGAGCTTCAAAGGCTTCGTTAGTAGGTGCAAAAACCGTGTATTGTTCAGTACCTTCACTAAAGAGTCCTACCAAGTCCGTACCCAGCTCACCATCGACGTATACCAAAGCACCCACAAGTTCGCTAAATCCTGCACCAATAGCGATGGCTGCGATGGAGTCTCCTCCAGGGGGGAGTGCTTGTCCAGGGCCATTGGCTGGTGGGCCGGCAAAGTCCGGTCTACCGGCAAATACCATACTGGCTGAGGTTACTACCATTACTACCACTAACAGAATGATTAATGCTTTTTTCATTTTCTTTTCCTCCTTTGGTCTGTGTAGTGCACTATTATTAAATTTCACCCCCACCCATGTGGGGACCGTTTAAATCTATTTATTGATACCCGGATTGTTCGATAATAAACATCACTTGAAAATATTTTTCATTAAATCCTTATGTTTTATTTTAGTTTTTATTCTGTTGAATCCAAAATTAATTATTTTATCTACACACTCTGTTTTTAAAAGAAAAGCACCAGTTAACCCCGGTGCTTTTCTCTTATTTTTCAATAAATGTCTTCTATCTGCTACTTAACAGGTCCCCCAGTAGCTAAATCGTTATAGCCTCGTTCGCCAAATCCAATTGATAGAGCAGAGCCGTCTTTTTCTACGATAAACCACTCCTCAGCTCCATTTCCATTTTGACCTTGAGCGAAGGTACTGTGGCCATAAAGATTTTCATCTTCGGCAAAGGCTAATTGTAAACCGATTGCTTTAGAATTTTCATCGGCAGTAATTAATTGATAACGTGCTCCTTCTGCATTGTTTAAATTATATGCAAAAAATTCTTTATTGGTTCCGCTAAAGGAAGTACTTCCATAGATTATTAACTCCTCAGCATCAAGGGCAATATCCCCGAAATTAAAGGATTTACTTCCGGCAAAGTTTTCCTCGAAGATCCCAAATCCAGTTACCGTACCTTCTTCTTCATCGAAAGACACCGTATACATATCATCGGTACCGTTTCGAACATACCAGTACTGCCCTGCTCCGAATGTTGCGCCGTAAATTCTTCCTGGTAATCCTGTGCCGGCTAGGGTTGGCTCTTCACCGTCAAACTCATAAAAGTATAAATCGGCAGTGTTTCCAGATTTTGTCACCGCATAATACAGCCGATGATTCAATTCATCATATGCCAGTCCGTTAGGGGAAAATCCATCAGCGCCTCCAACATCTTCCAAGGCAATTAATTCTTCTTCCACTAAGCCGTTATCCGTTACAGTAATTTGATACAATCCTCCAGTATTACCGTCACCTGCTACTCCGTAAAATACGCTGGCAGGATCTTCCGGTACTTCTTTAATGGTATACATAAAATAGGTCGCCCAGTTGCCTCTTTCTGTGAATCGATCGCCATCGCCCCAAGCGGTTTCTTCTTGAGTGATTTCCGGATGGAATACTTCGTACTCGTAATCCAGACTTATAAACAGCTCATGGAAAGCCCCAAAAATAGAGTATTCTTCCACAAAGATGTCTAGGATGTTCCCATTAAAGTTAAAATCAGCTAATTCTATCTCAGGAATTGTTCCAGGAATATACCAACCGTCTGTTTCTACTGGATCCCAATTAGAACTGCTTCCGCCACGTTGCGCCTGTTTTCCAAATATTCCTTCAAATTCTATATTTGTTGCATTTGGAAGGGTTCCTCCCCAGAATAGTAGGTCCTCATTTACAAAAATATAGATGTTGTCATTGATTGGAATCATATCTTCGTAACCTTCATTTACGGAACCTAACTGCCCGCTTGTAATTACTGCATTTTCAGGAATATCAAGATCAAAAGATCCTTGGAAACGTCTCAAGTCAGCTTGTCCATTATGATTATCACCACTGTTGTACGCATAAATATAAGTTGCGTAACTTAAGTCTTCGTTTAATCCAGGCCATCTTCCGGATGGTGTAGTATTACTCATGACATTCTGGTCATCAGTTCCGCCATCCCAAACGACTTCTTGCGGATCTAGTTCAATATCTAAACCGTCTGTAACACTCCACTGAGCACCTTTGCCTGGGAAAGAAGCTACGCTATCTTCAGAACTTCTCATCCAACCCAGTTCAGGGATAATGGTATCCTCGATGGTTTCATAGTAGGCTTCTTCAACTATTTTTTCCACCACCGCATGGGCAGCAATAAAAATTTCTTGGCCCACAGCAAAATTATCAAGAGATTTCTTGTACTCAAATTCCGTTACACCGGGATCATGTTTGTTGCTATAATCAAATAGTCCCGGTACCGGATTTCTGGTTCTTCCGGCAAAAGGAAAGTCATTTTCATCAACGCCGATATGAAGATGCGTTTCGGTTATAACCCATCCCTCTTCAGTAATCTTGTATTCCACATAGATAAAATCTTCGTCATTGGTTACTTCAACATATCCAACTTCAATATTTTGTCCTGCCAATAGGGGAGTTCTAAATACCTCTTCATGGCCTGCTGCAATGGCCGGTGTTAGCATACTTAAGATCATCACTAAAGAAACTACGATGGCTACCAACCATCGATTGTTTTTCTTCATCGGTATACCCTCCTTTTAAAACTTATCTATCGCTATATATTAAACTAACCGACTTATGCCCAAAGTCTTCTGCTCTTCATTTTTATCATTAGCTTTATCCCGATAAAACCACCTCCTTAAATCACAAAAAACCGACCATAAAAATGGTCGGTTACGCTGCCAGCTCCCTTTGAGAAAAGCGTCCAGATACTTCTCAAAGATCCATGCTCCCGTTAAGGTGTGTATATTATACCCGCTTCAAAAAAACCTAAACAGATATATTTAGAATATTTTTAATAAATTCTCATTTAGCAAAAACCCTGGGATTTCTCACCCTCATCAACTCTTCCACAATCAGTTGATGTCCAATGTTTGTAGGATGTGGATCCAAGTTTATAGGCCACGCTATGGAAAAATTAACCGCATCTTCATTACGTCGAAAAGCATTATATACGTTGGCTACACTGACCCGTCTTCCTTGATTTTCTCTCATGGTCTGATTCATTGGCCGAATCAACTCTTCCATTAACTGATACAACTCCGGGGATTCCATCTTACAGACCGGATTGTAGATGCTCAGGATGATGATATTGGCCTCTTCATTCAAATAATGTATTGCATTAATAATTTGAGGCCAGTGGCTTTGAAAATCTTCTACGCCCAGCCACAATGCAGCTCGAAGCTCATCGTCTGCAAGGAGCTGTTGAATAATGATATCCCATATATCTGGGCCTCCATTGACAATTTTCTCCTCCAATTCACTAATACTTTGTGCGTTGTAAGCCTTCATCATTGCTCCAATCACCGGCTGAAGGATATTGTTGCCTCCGATGCTTATGGTGATGACATCCGCCTCCTCTACAGCTTCCTGCATCCAGTCCGTATATAATAGTTCATTGAGAATCCAACTGCTTGTGACCCCATCGAAAGCCATGTTTCCACCTTCAAATCCAAACCCGCTGAGATACTCAGAATAGCCACTAAAATAGGCATCCATAGGATCGACTCCAGTGCCCCTCGCTATGGAATCTCCCAAATTCAAATATGTCCTAGCCTCCGCGTTCGGTCTCGCCGCTAAAGCATTAATCGGCAGTGCTAAAATCATTATTACTACGAGAATGAACACCATCCATTTTTTATACATAGTTTCCCTCCTTTTTTTCGCCTAGAAGACCTGTCCTTATTATTATTTTACTTTTTTCGATATCCCTTTATTCCCATCAAAAACTGACCAACTTAAGAGTCGCTTATTCAACCGGTTCACTGTCGGTTAATTGTAATAAAAAGACATCCGGTTGTCACCCTGCATAAAGCAAACCGCTCTTCTTCAAATAGTCCGCTCATCCATCGTAATGTTTTTGAAAACCAATTGACTCTGCACCATTTCGTCCCATTATTTAATTCAAGTTCATGGAAGTACTTTGAATCCCCTTCATAATAACTATTCTCTTGTTCTGTGATGGTATACTCAAGATTCAAATAAGCTCTAATATCAACTTCTGGTCTCACTACCATACCGTTGATCAACAGGCATAGAAGCAAGGCTAACGCAAAATTGAACAGCATCCACGATTCAACCATGTTCCCCACCTCTTGGTTTTTTACCCTCTTGGAAAAACCGCCATTTTCATGTTTTTTTCATTCCCCCCTTTTCTCCATCAAAAAAGCCGACCATAAATGGTCGGTTACGCTGCCGGCTCCCTTTGAGAAAAGCGTCCAGTTACTCCTCAAAGATCTATGCCCCCGTTAAGGTATCTAACTTATACCCCGTAAAACAAAAACAAAACAGTTTTTATGATAATTTTCACAATCTTCTGTTTTTTTACACTCGCTGCTTTACTATCTTCCCCGGCTTTATTCTCTTCTACTTATTTTTTTCACTGATCCTTTAATGGTTTCAAGACTCTTCTTTCCGGGTATGTAATGAGAAAATAGAAAGCAGGGATTGTTATGAATAAAGAAGAAATTTTAGAAGAGCTTCGCTCTACACTATCGGGGAAAACCTTTGATGCGCTGCTGCCGCCAATTATCTTTGCCTTGATCAATGCTTTTTTTGATTTGACCCTGGCTACGGGAGCAGCCTTTGTTATTGCCGCTTTTCTTGGGTTTTTCCGTTTTTTTAAAAAGCAGAATTGGTTTTATGCCTTAGGCGGGTTTCTTGCAGTTTCTCTTGCAGCAAGTTTTGCCTATTTTACCGGCAGTGCCGCCAATTATTTTGTCGGCTCTTTAGTCAGCAGCGCTTTTTTGTTTCTTGTTGCGTTTGTCAGCCTGGTGACCGGGAAACCCCTAGCGGCATGGCTTTCCCATCTGACCCGGGGCTGGCCCCTGGACTGGTTTTTACGAAAAGACGTGAAACCTGCATACCGGGAAGTCACCATAGTCTGGACGGTATTACTGTTTTTCCGTTTTTTTATCCGGCTGATTTTTTTCCAGCGGGGCAGCGCTACGGAGCTGGCCTTCGTTAATACGCTATCGGGCTGGCCGATGATTGTTCCGGTTTTGGTCCTTAGTTATATTTACGGTATTTGGCGACTGAAAAAGCTGAAGGGACCGGGGGTGGAAGAGTATCAGCGGGGAGATCAGCCCCCTTGGAAAGGACAAACCCGAGGATTTTAATTCCTTCGGGTTTTCTCTTGCTCTGTTCTATAGATTCGTGATTCTATAGGTTTGCGGTTCTACAGGTTCTTTTTATTTTTGCATCCTTTTTTTTGTCGTCCTACCTTACGTCTTCTTTATGGTTTTATGCCCGCAGTTGGGACAGGTGACCTTGAGCTTTCCTTTTCCCTTTGGTACCCGCATTCGTTTATTACAGGATTCACAGGGAGTTACAGTGTAGTCCAGAAGGCTTTGGATCTTTTGAATGTCCAGTCCTACAACAATTTCTTCACCAATTTTAAAGGCCGGGACCCCTTGAAGGCCTAGCTGCTGAAATTCCCGGTTGGCCTCCGGGTCTTCATTGACATCCTTAATTTCATAATGGTAACCGGACTTGGAAAGAAACTCTTTCCCTTTTATGCAGTGGGGTCAGGTTTTGGTACTGTACATAATAATTTTTTTCATGGTCTTAGCCTCCTAATTTTGTGTTTTGCTTTTCTTCAGTGATGGCAAACAGATGATCTCTATGGTAAAATAGGGATCAGTGAGGTGAAGGTTCCGATGACAAACATTGATGAAAACAAAGAGCTCCCCATCATTTTGCATGTGGATTTAGACGCTTTTTATGCTTCCGTGGAAGAGCGGGATAACCCCTCTTTAAAAGGTAAACCCCTCATCGTCGGCGGTCGCAGCCATAAAGGGGTGGTAACCACGGCAAACTACGAAGCCCGAAAATACGGGGTCCATTCGGCGATGCCCATGTTTATGGCAAGGCAAAAATGTCCCCGGGGGATTTATGTTCCCGGACGGATGGAGCGCTACCAGGAGGTTTCCCGGCAAGTCTTTCGAATCCTTCACCGCTTCAGCGACGTCCTAGAAAAGGTCTCCATTGATGAGGCCTATTTAGATATTACCCATTTAGGGGCCAAACCCCACAGGCTGGTTAAGAATCTGAAGGAAAAAGTCTATACTGAAACGGGGCTGACCCTTTCTGTGGGGATCTCCTATAATAAATTCCTGGCAAAACTGGCTTCCGACTGGCATAAACCCGCGGGGGTCAAGGAAATAACCCCGGATATGGTTCCCGGTATTTTGGTCCCCCTGCCCATAAAGAAGGTACACGGCCTTGGTCCGAAGTCCTGTGCTTTGCTGAATAATTTGGGACTATCCACCATTGGTGACCTTCTGGAGCTTTCCGAGGAGTTTCTTGTGGATCTCCTGGGCAAATCCGGCCGGGAAATCTACCAACGGATTCGGGGCATTGACCATCGTCCGGTGAATACCCGCCGGGAGAGGAAATCCTTAGGGATTGAGCGTACCTTTTCCAAGGGGACCCGAAACCGTGAGGTGCTGGAAGATTATTTGAAGAACTTCTCCCAGGAACTGTCCCGGGATTTACAAGACAAAAAACTCCATGCCCGAACCATTACCCTGAAGATCAAGGATGAAAACTTCAAAGTACAAAGTCGGGGCAAGACGCTTTTTCAGCATACCAACAAAGCCGAGGAAATCTATGAAGTAGCCAACGGTTTATTTCAGGAGCTGCCTTTAGACAAGCCCCTTCGTTTGATGGGGCTGACGGCCTCAAATCTCCTTTCCGAGGATCTGCAGCAGCTGTCGTTCTTTGATTTATAACAAGGAAAAGCTCTTTCGGGGTCAACAAGGAATAAATCCCGGGACTTTCCTTGGGAGACCCTTAGAACCAAAGCTTCCCTTCACAGGTAATGATCACCTCGGTTTCAATTGACGCCGCGGTGACTTTTTTTTCCTCCCGGTCATAAACTATCTCCACAGCGATGCTTCCCCCGGGCTGTCGAATGGTTAGGCGGATATCTTCCTCTCGTTCCGCGGCCCAAAGGAGACCCAGGGCAAGGCTTCCGGAACCGCAGGAGCGCTCTTCTCTAAGGCTCTCAACCCCGGGAACATACACCCAGGGGGATAGCTGAATGTCTTCTCCATCTACTTCGTAGCCCAGGGCGCCGTAGGCCTGATTGTTTTCTTCTTTTGCTAAGCTTTTAAGCAAGCCGGGATAATCCAGGTTCCGGCTTTGAGTATCCGATTTAAGAAAAAGATAATGGGAGATTCCCTTCATTATTACAAAGGCTCCGGAAATTTTTTCTTCTCCCACAGTTACTTCCTTGTTCGTGATCTCGTAGCCTTCCACGGGCATCTCCCCCTTTACCCGGTAGCTTAGGGGACTTACTTTTTCAACTTCACAGCTTAAGGGTTTTTCCACTCCGGAAAACTCCAGGAAAAACCTTTCTTGTTCAAGATCCTCCTTCCAGGCAAGGTAGGCCCCCAGAGCCAGCAGGCCGTTGCCACAGAACTCTCCGCCGCTCATTTCCATTCTTCCTTTGGCCTCCGATGATTGTTTTGGCGTAAGAAACCCTACCTGTTCTCCGTATAAATGGGTGTAGGCCATAGCGGTGTTGGCAATTTGGGGGTATTCCTCCCGCTTTATCCCCGGATCCGTTATAATAATCGTAGTGTTTTCTGATGGACTCAACTTTACAAAGGATGCTTTCATATATAACCCTCCAGTCAACAGTTCTTCAATTTTCTAATCCGTCTCCACTCGAATCTTGGACTTTTCATTCTGCTCCACTGCTTCTTTTATGATTTAACGCCTTTACTTTCTAAATCCCTGTGAATTTTTAGCAAACTTTGGGTATCATCATTATGAAGAAAGAAGGTTCTGCCATGGAAAAAAACGATGCTAAAATACAAGAAATTAATAAAGTCACCCTGGTGGGGATTTTTGTGAACTTCCTTTTATCCGGGATTAAAATATTTGCGGGGTTGTTTGGAAACAGCAGCGCCCTTTTTGCCGACGGGCTTCACTCCTTATCCGATTTTTCCACCGACATTGTTGCTTATCTCGGCGCACGGCTGGGAAGTAAGCCGCCCGATGATTATCATAATTACGGATACGGAAAATATGAAACCTTAGCCACCTTATTCATCGCCCTATTTTTAGGGTTTGTGGCCCTACAAATATTTATTGACAGCTTTCAAACCATTCTTTCCCTTCTTCGAGGGGATATTTTACAAACTCCCAGCTGGTGGGCTTTTTTTGCGGCCCTGGCCTCAATTCTGTTGAATGAGGGACTTTTTAGGTACGCTTTGGCAGTTGGAAAGAGAATCAACAGCAATTCTATTATCGCCAATGCCTGGCACCACCGCTCTGACGGCTGGACTTCCATTGCTGCCTTGATCGGTGTGGGGGGAGCCATTTTCCTGGGAGGGCAATGGGTCATTTTGGATCCTGTGGCGGCTATCCTAGTCAGTGTTTTAGTCCTGAAGGTGGCCATCCACATCTTTCTTCCGGCAATTCGTGAGTTGCTGGACTTTACCCTTCATCCAAAGGAACTGGAACAGATTTATTCCATCATTGAAAAATACGAAGAAATCCTGGATTATCATAAGCTTCGAAGTCGAAAAGCCGGTGGAAGAATCGTCCTGGAATTTCATATTGTCCTTAAGGGAGAGTTATCCTTGAAAAAATCCCATGACATTGCCGATGCTTTAGAAAAAGAGTTAAAGGATTTCTTCGGGGAACAGGCCATCGTCACCATCCATATTGAGCCTCCTTCATAATGGTTCCTCCGCTTAGGGGATTAGAACCTCTCCTTTCTAAAATTCCGGGAGACCCTTGCATAATAAAAAAATTCATCTGCTTATGTTTGCTTTGATTCCTTTAGGACCATAAGGGGTATTATATAAGTAGATACTCTCAGGATATGTTTTTAGTTATAATTTATCATTGTGTTTTATGTGTTGTAAAGGAGGTTTACCATGGACCACGAAAAGTTTAAAGCCCAATGGCACCACCTCAAGGATGACATCAAGGAGAAATGGACGGCCCTTACCGATGAGGATTTATTATACATCAGCGGAGAAAAAAACAAATTGATCGAGAAATTACAGGAACGGTATTCCCTTTCTCGAGAAGCGGCGGAACGGGAAATGCATCGAAAAATGTAAGTTCTAAAAAACCCCTAATGTTGGTGTTCTATAGCCGGCATCAGGGGTTCTTCTTTTATCTATTATTATCGGTTTCAGTCTTTTTTTATTGGTTTCAGCCTTTTTTTTACCGGATTCAATCTGTTCTTTACCGGTTTCATCTCTCTTTGTTATCGCCTTTTTATCGGTTTGTTTGTCTTTTTCCTCCGTACCCTTTAAAGGGCCATGCTAAAAGATGTTGCTGGCATAGGCAAACCAATTTTTGATCTGTTGGAAGGCCTCCTGCCAAATATAATCCCCCTGGCCCTGTTGCAGGTTATGGTATTCATCCAGGGAATAAGTAAAGTTTGTCATGCCTCCCAGGATAACCGCCAGGATTATGACCACCACTGCGGTTGTAACAACGGCTTTTTTTAACATCTTTTTTCTTTTCCGTTTTCTTAACAGGCTCTCCAAGTATTGAGCCCCCACTTTTTTTCCCTGCTCTTCGCATTCCTTCCCCAGGGTTTCGGAATTTTTATACTCGGCAATACTGCGAAAGAGCTGTGCCGCCTCCTGGTATTCCTCTTCCCGGCAGGCTTCCTGTTTTTTATTTAGGGCCCTTTGATAGGTCTCCTCCTGTTTTAGGCCCAGGGCCTCTTCTTCACAGGCTTGCTTTCGTTCTTTTGCATCCTGATAACCTTCGATGGATTGAAACTGGAGTCCGGCTTCCTGCAAAAGGGATGCGGCTTCCTTTTTATCCATTTCCCTTGCTTTTTCCTGTTCCTTGGCCCGTTCCATTTTTTCCGTGGCTTCCAAATACACGGTCTGCTGTTTTTGGGCTTCCCCCAGCCGCCGGGCTTCTTCAGAGCATTCTAGGGCATCCTTATAGTCCGGAATGCTTTCAAATTTCACCGCCGCCGCTTCATAGTCTTCCACGGTGAGGGCACGGTTCATTGCGGCTTTCGCTCTTTGGTAAATTTTTTCGTTTTTTTCCGCCTCAAAACCTTCCAGCACTTCCCGGTTGTATCCCAGGATTTTCTCCCGGTCTTCTCCCCGGGCAAAGCGCAGAGCCCGGTTATAATCCTTGTACTCCGTTAAGGGCCGGTCCGCCGAAGCCACCATTGCCCTTGCATCGGATACTTGAAGCCCTACCAAAAGCTTAAGGATGTAAGCCTCGGCAAGTTTTGGCTCCAACTCCAGAGCTTTTTCCGTTAATTCCTCGGCTTTTGAATACTCCCGATCCTCCAGCTCTAAATAGGCCCGGGTCATCAAGTTTTTCACCCGCTTTTCATCATTTTTTATCAATACGTTGACCAGATGGTCCTCCCTGAATTCTTTCACCATTGGAAACCCGCAGTTTATGCAGACTTGCGATTGATCGGATATCTCCCTTTGGCATTCCGGACATTTTACTAAAGCCACCAGCCTCATCCCCTTTACCGTTCTACTACCTATAGTAATAGTTCTACAAATATTCCCAAAATCCTCTATTTTATTCAACTTTTTTTAAAAATTTATCGGTTTTTTTGCCATTGTTCTTTATCACAATGATTCCCTGGGATCTTTTTCTTATAAAGGCGACGCCTCCCCCTGAGGTCCCCCTATTTAAAGCTGATTACCCAGCAACCGTTACAGTTTTTCATCTTAATTTTGCTTTTCCGTGTTTTTCCTTTCGGTTTTTTCCTGGATTTTCCGCTACCCTTTCCCGGGCAACCGCACTTCCCGTCAAAACAGCCCATCATTTTACAACAGCAAAACATTCCGCAAAGCATCAACAGCAACAAGCCCCATTTTTTCTTTTTGGTCTCCATCCTACCGCCTCCTCTTAAAATATCTTTGAATAAGCCTTTTCCTTTTCTTCCCGTTTTCCTACTCTTAATGATTCTTTACCCTTCCTTGATTTTTAGCTAACGGTTGCCCTGGGTATCTATTTTGAAATAGTCCTCCAATATCCGATCAATCTGTTGCAGTAAGGGTTCTTTTTCCCACCCTTGAAGAATGCTTCCCACCAGGGTTTCGATTTTTTGCTGCAGCGTGGGGTCCATGGGAATACAAAGGTCCATCACGCTGTTGGGATAGTAGTCGTAGATCCCCTTCCCCAGATTTTTTCCGAAGCTTTGAAAATACTGTTCATAAAGCCGAGAGTTTAAAAGACCCAGCAGGTATTCCAGGGATACTTCTTCTTGATAGGAATCCTTCACCACCAGGGCGTATACATCCGCACTACAATATACTTGTCCATCATCCAGGGCGAAGCGGTTCGTGGCACTTTTATAAGGAAAAAGGATTTTTTTCTGTTCAAACAGTGCCGTAGATCTTCCCCATTGCAGATGGTGCCAGGGGCGTATCCCCCGCTGACATTCCCGTCTCTTACTAAGGCCTTCCCGGTAATTCCGGATATGGTCCATGGCTTTTAAGGGTTCCTTCGGATCTTTTATCAGATCGGCGTAAATCAGCTGTTGATCATTTTCCAAAAGGCCGTATTTTTCGATGTGCCGGTTTTTGATCCACCCCTTTAACAACTCCCCCTCGATGCCTTTTTCCCGGGCCTCTTCCCCGTTGAGGACAAAGGCCTTATCACAACCGGTAATGATTCCCTGAAAACTTTTCGCCACGTCCCCCAGGGTTTTTTCGGAAGCTGCTTCGATTCTTTCAAACCGGGCTTTATCCTCCCGTGCGATCAGGGTCCAGCGCTTTTCCTTTAAATCCCTTTGGGTCAATGCAAAATTTGCAAAGGCCCTTCCCTGAAACATTTCTTCTAAGGGAATTCCCGCTTCTATTTTATTCTTCGGATCACGCAGTTTTCGAACCTGCAGTACCCCTTCGTCCCGATTATTCTCTGATTTCGGTGCCATTAAATATATTGCCGTCGCAACTCCCAGGCCTTTGAAAATTTCGCCGCCGTAAAAATCTACAATCTCCAGCAGATCCCCCTGCTCCCTAAGATATTTTCGCAGGGTTTTTCCCGTGGGGCTTTCCATGAAATACCTGGAGGTGATGATCATCCCCTTTCCCTCCCGGTGCAGGTTCTCCAGGATCCGTTGAAAAAAACAGTAGGACAGATCGGATTTGTCCTGAAACACCCGGGGATAATTCTTTAGGAGCCACTTTTTATAGGGAATTTCCAGGACTTTATGGCCCACATAGGGGGGATTTCCCACAATCACATCGAATTTTTCCGAAAAGAACCCTTTTTCCTTAGAGTTCAGCTCTTCTTCCTCCCAGCGTCGGAGACTGTCCCCCTGCAGTATATTCAAGGTTTTGGGTAGATGACTGAGATCCTTCAACAGTAAATTGATCGACGTAAGATTTACCCCGAAGCCGTCACAGTCCATCCCAAATATGCAGTGTTCCAGTAAATGTGTATGTAGATTTGCTTTTTGCCAATACTCCCCACCGTATTTTTTCTGTAAATCCGGCAGTGCCTGCAGAAACTTATCATATAAAACATCATAAGCTTTAACCAAAAAGTGCCCGGAGCCGCAGGCGATGTCCCCCACTTTGATATAGGGGTTTTTCACGAGGTCCGCATCCTGTAAAGCTTTTTCCACAATATAGGCCACCACCTCCGGCGGGGTATAAAACTGTCCTAAGCTTTTTCGTTGTTTCGGATCCAGGAACTCTTCGTAGAGATCCCCCAAAAGATGGTCCTCCGCTTCTTGAAAAGAAAGGCCTTCTTTTTTCAGCTCATGGTATACATCCTCTATCCCCTGTTTGCCCTCCGGGGTCCAGGGGATTTTTCCATCGGGATATTTCCCTTGTTGCAGCCCATACAGTATCTGATGCAGGGGCAGAAATAGGTACTCCGACTGAAGCAGCCCTTCCCTTCCGCTTGCAATAAAGCCCTTGTCTTCTAATATTCGGTACAGTAAAATTTTATTGATGATTTCATAGGCATCCTTCCCGTTCAACAATGGACCATTTTCCACGATCCGCTGGTTGCTTAAGATACCTAAGGCTTTTTTCAGTTTCTTCAGTACAGTCTTTTTCATAAAGAGAACCCCTTTTATGTTTCCGCCAATTCTGTTATTTTCTTATCATTATATCATACAGGTCATTATATCATACAGGCTGCCGGAAGAGCCTCCCTTTATAAAGGATGCCTGCAAAAATTCTTTGCAGACATCCCTTAAGGTCAACTTCAATCATCGATTAAATCCTCTACTTAAATCCTCTTCTTTAAAATCCTCTTCTTTAAAATTCCCTTTACCAAAGCTGCTTTAGAGACCGGTCTTTACTGTCTCCTTACTTTTTAGGTGGGGTCCACCGGTTTTAAATCCCACACCCCTTCGCTGTATTCCTTAATGGTTCGGTCACTGGAGAAATAACCGGCCTTGGCAATATTTTGAATCCCTTTTTCCCACCAGATCTCGGGCTTTTGATACAGTTCATCGATTTTTTCGTTTGCCCGGCAATAGGCTTCAAAATCCTTTAGGATAAAATAGGGGTCTCGCTCTAATAAATCATGATATATTTCCCGGAAAATATCCGGATCCTCCGGTTCTAAGGTCCCGTCGATCAGTTGATCCATGACTTTTCGTAGCGCCGGGTTTTCTTCGTAGATCTGATCCGGTCGGTAACTGCCTTCCTGGCGGATTTTTGAGATTTCCTCTTCCCTCAGACCGAAAATTTCCATATTTTCCTTTCCCACCGCCTGTTGCATTTCTATATTGGCCCCGTCAAAAGTTCCCAGGGTGAAGGCGCCGTTGAGCATAAATTTCATATTTCCCGTCCCCGAGGCTTCCTTCCCGGCAGTGGAAATCTGTTTGCTGACGTCGGAGGCGGGAATAATCTTTTGGGCCAGAGTAACGTTATAGTTTTCTATAAACACCACTTTTATTTTTCCCTTGATGGTTTTATCATTGTTGACCCGCTCCGCCACGGAATGGATCAGTTTAATGATCAGCTTCGCCCGGTGATATCCCGGAGCCGCTTTCCCGGAAAAAATAAAGGTGCGGGGATGGATCCCGTTTTCGGGATTTTCCAATATTTGATTGTAGAGATGCATAATGTGTAGGACGTTCATCAGTTGTCGTTTGTATTCATGGAAGCGCTTGACCTGGGTGTCGAAAATCGAGTCGATGTCCACTTCGATCTCATTGTGCAAAAGAATATAGTCCGCCAGCTCTTTTTTCTTCTCCCGGCGAATTTCTTTTAACACTTTTTGGAATTTCTCGTCCTTTGCATAGGCCTCTAATTTTTCCAGATCCTCCGCCTGGGTCACCCAGCTTTTTCCGATCCTTTCGGTGATCTCCCGGGCCAGGTCTTCGTTGGCCAGCAGTAAAAACCTCCGGTGACTGATGCCGTTGGTAATGCTCTTGAAAATCTCCGGATACACTTCATAGAAATCCTTAAAGGTCTCTTTTTTGAGGATCTCGCCGTGAAGCTCCGCCACGCCGTTCACCGAACCGGAACCCAGTATGGCAAGCTTCGCCATATGCACCCGCTGATGGCTAATCACCGCCATTCGCTCAATTCGGTCCCAGTCTCCGGGATAGAGTTCCCACAGCTCCCTGGAGAACCGTTCATTGATCTCATGGATGATATCGTAAATCCTCGGCAGCAGTGACTGAATCAACTCCACGGACCAGGTTTCCATGGCTTCCGGTAAAATCGTATGATTGGTGTAGGCAAAGGTTTTCCGGCTGATCAGCCAGGCCTGCTTCCAGTTCAGTCCCTCTTCGTCCATTAAAATTCGCATCAGTTCAGGGATGGCCAGGGCCGGATGGGTATCATTAATGTGAATGGCGACGTTCTTATGAAAATCCATCAGATGATGTCCCGTATTCTTGTACTTTTTAATAATGCTTTGAATACTGGCGGATACAAAAAAGTATTGCTGTTTTAGTCTCAGATGTTTTCCCTCTTCATGGATATCCTCGGGGTAAAGCATTTTGGAGATAACCTCCGCCAATTCCTTTTCCGCCAGGGCGTCCACGTACTGCCCCTTTCTAAAAAGCCCCATGTCCAGGGGTTTTAAGGATCTTGCCCCCCACAGCCGCAGGGTGTTGATCAAATTGGATTGGTATCCCAGGATGGGCACATCATAGGGAATCGCCTTAACGCATTGACAATTGAGGTAGCGAACCTTTAACTGCTCCCCTTCATGATAATATTCCAGTTCGCCGCCAAAGTGCACCAGTTGCGGTTCGTCGGATTTGGACACCTCCCAGACATTTCCGTATTCCAGCCAGGGGTCCGCCATTTCCACCTGCTGACCGTCTTTGATCTTTTGTTGAAACAGACCGTACTCATAACGAATCCCGTTTCCGTGACCGGGCAGGCCCATGGTGGCCATGGAGTCGAGAAAACAGGCAGCCAGTCGTCCAAGCCCGCCGTTGCCCAGTCCCGCATCCGGTTCCACGCTTTGAATATCATCGAAATCCGCATCCAGTTCCTCGAAGGCTTTTTTCACCTTTTCCCGGATTTCCAGGTTCATTAAATTATTCTCTAAAAACCGTCCCATCAAAAATTCCATGGAAAGGTAATACACCTGTTTTGCATTCTGTTTTCGGACCCGTTCCTTGGAATAGGCCCAGTCTTTGGTAATATACTCGCTTACGGTTGTGGCAAGGGCCTTGTAAATCTGGGATTTTGAAGCGTTCTGAAAGGTCCTGCCGAATAGGGTCTGTAGTTTCAGTTCAATGGAAGCTTTGATTTCTTCTACGGATATCTCCACCATTGCCATTTTCTCACCGCCTTTGGATTAAGTCTCGGTACAGGGAGTGGTACTCCCTGGCTGACTTTCGCCAACTAACATCCACCTTCATGGCATTTTCCCGAAGGGTTTCGATCACTTCAGGCTTATGATAAAATGCCGTGGCCCTTCGTAGGGTATACAGTAAATCATGGGCATTATAATGGGCAAAGCTGAACCCGTTCCCTTCCCCGGTGTATTCATTAAAGGGAGTTACCGTATCCCGAAGCCCCCCGGTTTCCCGGACAATGGGGATCGTCCCGTAGTGCATGGCAATCAGTTGTCCCAGGCCGCAGGGCTCGAATAGGGAGGGCATTAAAAAGAAATCGGAACCGGCGTAAATCTCCCGGGCCAGGGTCTCTTCAAAGCCGATATATACCTTTACTTTTTCGGGAAAATCAGAGGCTAAGTGATTAAAAAAGTCTTCGTATTTCTTTTCCCCGGAGCCGAGCACAATGAACTGTAGATCCTCTTCCAGGACTTCATAAATAATCCGCTGAATCAAATCAAAGCCTTTTTGCTCCACAAAGCGGCTGATCAGCCCGATTACCGGGGTGGCTTCCTTTTGAGGTAGCTGTAACTTCTTTTGTAAAGCTTCTTTGTTTTTTTCTTTGTCTTCCAGGTGATTTGCGTCGTAATTCTTGAAAATTTTCCCGTCGGTTTTCGGATTATACTGCTCTACGTCGATGCCGTTGACAATCCCGTGAAGCTTATGGCTTTGCTCCGCTAACACCCCATCCAGGCCCTCGCCGAAAAAGCCGGTTTTGATTTCTTCACTGTAATTAGGACTTACCGTGGTCAGGGCGTCGGATAGTTGAAGCGCTCCCTTCATCAGATTCACCTTCCCATGAAACTCCAAAGTATTAAAGTGCTCGGGACCAAGGCCCAACAGCTCCCCTAACACCTCATAAGGGAATACCCCTTGGTATTTCAGGTTATGGATGGTAAATACGCTCCGGGTTTTTTCAAAACAGGGTTCTTGTTGATAATGGGTTTTTAAAAACAGGGGGATTGCCGCGGACTGCCAGTCATGGGCATGGAGGATGTCGTAGGTTTCTCCCAGGACTTTGATGGCCTCTAGTACCGCCTTGGAGAAATACACGAAGCGTTCTCCGTCATCCCCGTAGCCGTACAGTCCCCAGCGTTTAAAATAGTATTCATTGTCGATAAAGTAGAACTGAATTCCTTCATGGTACAGCCCCTCAATCCCCACATACTGCCTTCGCCAGGTAATCTCGGTTTCCGTCTCCTTGATTTTTTTCATTTGCTCCTGAAAATGTTTCGGCACATCCCCGTACTTCGGAAGAAACACCGATACTTCGACCCCTTCTTTTGCAAGGGCTCTGGGCAAAGCGCCGATCACGTCCCCCAGCCCTCCGGTTTTTGCAAAGGGAGCGGCTTCAGATGCAATAAAAGCGACCTTCATATTAATTCCCCTTTTCTACTATGGATTTTTTCGATATAAACAAGGGCTTTTCCGGGGTTCCAATGATTTTTACCCCCGCCCGAATCTCCACATCCTTGTCCAAAATAGCGTTTTCAATTACCGCATTCCTTCCAATAAGCGCTTTTTGCATGATGATGCTGTTTTTTATTTTTGCTCCGGCTTTTACCTTAACCCCTCGAAAAATCATGCTGTTCTCAATATCTCCTTTAATAATACAACCTTCCGTTACCAAGGTCTTTTTTACATTGGAGGCTTCCAAGTACTTTGTTGGGGCTTCATCATTGGGTATGGTGCTGATGGAACCGCTCCCCTGGAATAAATCCATCCAGCGTTTTTCTTCCACCAAGGCCAAGTTTTCTTTATAGAAAGAAAGCAAATCATCCACATATGCCACGTAGCCTTTGTAGGAGTACCCATGGATTTTGTATTTCTCATGCTCTTTGATTAACACATCGATGGGATTGCTTCCGATTTGTCCAACCCCTTCTAGAAGCTCTTTGAAAATCTCTTTTTTCATCAATAGCACTTCCATGGTTCTTCTGGAATCCGGTGTGGTCTGCTCCTTCGATAAACCGCTTACCAAGTCTCCTTGTATCTCGAGGTAGAGCCCCTTGGTCATCGGCGGTTTTTTATCCATGGCATAGGCAATCACAATGTCCGCATTTTTTTCTTTTAAAAACTGTTCCATGGGTTCATAACTACTGAAATAGACTATGTTGTTACTGCTATAAAGCACATATTCCTCTTTGCTCCGGTCTAAATAATCGATATGATCCCGGTATTCTGAAGGAAGCATGAAAAGCCCGTCTTTCAGTCTAAGCAGTCCCCATTCCTTTCCGGACTTCACATGATTCATCAAAGATCCGCTGTATTTTCCCGTGAAAATCCCTACATTTTTAATGCCCGATTCACTCATGCTGGATAGAAGTAAGTCGACCATCCGGTATTTACTGCCGAAGGGAATGGCTCCCGGGGATCTTTTATTGATCAGCCCCTCCAGGCCCTCGGGTCTTTTCCGATCGTCGATAATTCCCATAATGTTTTTCATGCCTCATCCCTCCTTCGAATTTCATATCCCTTAGGGTCGTTCTGACTTTTAATGATTCTCGATTGATGGGTGATTACATTGATTTCCCCTTCCGGGCATTTTAAAATTTCCACGCCATCCTCCACAATACAACCTTCACCCACTATGGTTTTTTCGATCACTACGTCTTCTCCGATCTGAACCCTCGGCATAATCACCGAATCTATAATTCTGGCTTCCTTTCCAATAAATACCTCCGGGAAAACCACGGTTTTTTCCACTTTCCCTAGGATTTTACACCCATCACTGATTAATCCGCTACTGATTTCCGCACTCTCACCCACATACTTCGGGGCAACTTTATAGTTCTCCGATCGAAAAATCCATTTTCGGTCAAAGAGGTCAAAAATAAAATCTTTGACCAAGAGATCCATATTCGCTTCCCAGTAACTCTTTACGGTCCCCACATCCTTCCAGTATCCGCTGAAGTTATAGGCGTAGAGCTTCTTGTTTTTCTCAAGGAGCTGAGGGATAATGTCTTTGCCGAAGTCATGGGAGGAATCCTCTTTTGCTTCATCTTCAATTAACTGCTGACGAAGCACCTGCCAGTCAAACACATAGATTCCCATGGAGGCCTGATTGCTTTTCGGTTTTTCCGGTTTCTCCTGAAACTCCACAATCCTTCCTTCCTCATCGGTGTTCATAATTCCAAAGCGGTTTGCCTCCTCCCAGGGCACCCGAAGGACAGATATGGTGACATCCGCCTGCATTTTTTTATGATGATCAATCAGCCCCTGATAATTCATCCGGTAAATATGATCTCCCGAAAGAATTAATACATGTTCCGGGTCATGCTGGTCAATATATTCTATGTTTTGATAAATCGAGTTGGCGGTTCCGGAATACCACTGTCCTCCATCTTTGTTGATATAAGGGGGCAGAATGGTCACGCCGCCTCCCGCTCGATCCATGGCCTTATCCAAGTCCCAGGCGCTGCCGATTCCGATGTAGCTGGTTAAGGTCATGGGCCGATACTGAGTTAACACACCAACGGTATGAATTCCTGAATTTGAACAGTTGCTCAAGGTAAAATCAATAATTCGATACTTTCCGCCGAAGGGTAGGGCCGGTTTCGCTATATCATCAGTTAACAGACCCAGACGGGTTCCCCTTCCGCCAGCTAGTAGCATGGCGACTACTTCTCTTTCTTCCATACCAACACCTCCATAATTTTTTTTGTTAACGTCCTCTTTTTTTTGCTTTATGCCTCCCGTTGACGGGATTGCTTAATCCTTTTAATAAATAGGGTGCTTAAGGGGGGCAGGGTGATTTGAATCGCCCCTTCCCAGAAGGCCTCCCCGGTTACTTTCCTGGTACGGTAAGTCCCTTCATTCTTTACGCCGGAGCCCCCATACTGTTCCAAATCACTGTTGAACACCTCTTGATAAACCCCTTCTTTGGGGAGCTTTAAGGTGTAGCCCCTTCGTACCACGGGGGTGAAATTGCACACAACAATGAGTTCTTCTTCTTTACTTCTTCGAATGAAGCTGTAAATACTGTGATCCACATCATCCGCATCGATCCACTGGAATCCCAGAGGATGATGATCCTGCTCCCACAGGGCCCTCTCCCTATGATAAAAATGCAGCAGATTTTTCTTGTATCGATGATACTCCTGATGCTCTTTTCTATTCAGCAGTCCCCAATCCAAAGATCGTTTCGGGTCCCATTCCTGAAGCTCTGCGATATCGGAGCCCATGAAATTCAGCTTCTTCCCCGGATGAGCAAACATGAATCCGAAGTAAGCCCTGAGGTTTGCGAATTTTTGCCATGGATCCCCGGGCATTTTTTGAAGGAGGGGTTTTTTCAGATGCACCACTTCGTCATGGGATAGAGGCAAAATAAAATTTTCCGTATAGCTGTAGGTCATGGTAAAGGTCATCTTATGATGATGGGCCCTTCGGTAAACCGGATCCTTTTTCATATACTTTAAGGTATCATTCATCCAGCCCATATTCCATTTATAGTTAAAACCCAGTCCCCCTTTATCCGTGGGATGGGTCACCTTAGGAAAGGCTGTGGACTCCTCGGCCATCATCAAGGCTCCGGGGAAGTTTTGAAATATGGTTTCGTTGAGCTTTTGTAAAAATTTAATCCCCTCCAGGTTTTCCCGGCCTCCCAGAGCATTCAGCGTCCATTCTCCGGGATCCTTTCCAAAGTCCCGGTAGATCATGTTGGACACCGCATCCACCCGGATCCCGTCCACATGGAATACATCGAACCAGAACATGGCATTGGAGATTAAATAGCTTTGTACTTCCAGTCTTCCTAAATTAAAGTTTAAGGTGCCCCAGCCCTTATTATTGGCCCGAGAAAAATCATCGTACTCGAAGAGGGCTTTTCCGTCAAAATAAGCCAGCCCCTGCTCATCCTTACAAAAATGTCCCGGCACCCAGTCCAGGATCACACCGATATTTCTTTGGTGACAGGCGTCAATAAAATACATCAGATCCGTCGGGGTTCCGTACCGGCTGGTAACGGAATAAAAGCCTGTGGTTTGATAGCCCCAGGATTCATCCAGGGGATGTTCCATGACGGGTAAGAGCTCAATATGGGTGTAACCCATGGTATCTACGTAGTCCACCAGCTCTTTGGCCAGTTCCCGGTAGGTAAGGAATTTTCCTTCCCGGCTTTTTTTCCAGGATCCTAAATGCACCTCATAAATGGACAGGGGCTGATCATACAAAGTTTTTCGGGATTTCTCCCTTTCCCATTTTCCGTCCTGCCATTGGTGATGATCCAGCCGCTGAACAATGGACGCGGTACCGGGACGATGCTCTGTATAAAAACCGAAGGGATCCGCCTTTCGAAGAACCTTATCCTCGGTTGTGATCAGTTCGTATTTGTACAAATCCCCTTCCTGTACACCCTCAATAAACAAGGTCCACAGGTTGGAGTCTTTCACCGGTTCCATTTTGTGATGCTGTCCATTCCAATGATTAAAGTTTCCAATCACCCGAACTTCCTTCGGGTGGGGTGCCCACAGAGTAAAACGCACGCCCAACCTTCCCTCTTCCTCTTGAAGGTGGGCGCCCATAAACTGATAAGCCCGTTGATGGGTTCCTTCGTGAAAATAAAAAACCTCTTTCGTATCCACTGCTGTCTGGTTGTTTTTCAAACAATCCCCTCCTTTTTAACATAAATACTGTTTTAATTATACCCAGGGATGCAGAGATTACCCAGAGCACTTTACTTCTCCAATAAAAAAACCTGCCTAAGCAGGTTTTTTCTCTTAATCCTCTTCCGTGGATTTTCTTTTATAAATGATATGGGGAATAATAATTTTATTACCCCGATCTCCTTTTTCAATGGCCCGGATCAATAATTTGATGGATTCCTCTCCTAAGGCCAAAGCATTTACATCCACCGAGGTTAGGGGCGGATTGGAATACCGGGACAGCACGCTGTTATTAAAGCTTGCCACGGCAATATCCTTTGGAATTTCCAGTTTTAATTGCTTAAAGAGCCTCACTGCCGCAAAGGCCACCAGATCATCGGTGACAATCACCCCGTCGGGAGTGGGGTTTAAATCCGCAATAATGGAGGCGTATTCATACCCGGTTTTTTCATCGAAACTTCCAGTATATACTTTCTTTTCATCGAAGGGGACATTGCTCTCTTCCAGGGCCTTTTGATAGCCTTCAATCCGCTTTTTCGTTACCATCAAAGACAGGTCCCCGGCAATCATGGCAATGTTTTTTCTTCCTTTCATGGTTAAATATCGGGTAAGCTCGTAAGTGGCCATATAATTGTCGTTATCCACATGATTGATTCTGTCCCCATGTTCACTGGGGGAGCCGATAATGGTAAAGGGGAAATCCACGGAAGATAAATACTCGACGCAAATATCCCCGACTTCACTGGACATCAGTACAATCCCATCGACCTTCGAGCTGTTGATATACTTCTTTATTACCGCTAACTCCTCCTCTTTACTGTCATTGGTGGACAGTAAAATATCGTAGCCCGCATTTGACGCCCGGTAGGTTATCCCTCGAAGGGCCTCGGGGAAGAAGGGGTTTAGCAAAGCATCCTTGGAGGTGGAGGGCATGATCACCCCGATGGTTCCCGCTTTCCGGCTGACTAAGGACCGGGCAATGGCATTGGGATGGTAGCCTAACTCCTCCATACATTCCAACACTGTATTCGTGGTTTCCGGGCTGATTTTCGGACTTTTTGAAATCACCCGGGAAACCGTGGAGGAGGAAACCCCCGCTTTTTTCGCCACATCTTTAATGGTTATGGCTTTTTTCTTATCCAATACTTTCCCCCCTAATTATTCCTTATTTTACGTCCCAAAATCATGCATACACTGCCGTTCATCGTAAATCAACTTGTACTATAAAATACCTGATCTTCGTCTTCATTCGTCCTAATATAATTAATTAATTCGCTCCCCGGTTTCCTGATCAAAGTAATGAATGGCTTCCAGGTCATAACCAAAGGAATAACGGTTGCCCCCCTCGTACTGATAATGGCCCGGGGTGGAGATGATCAGTTCGTGGCCGTCGTCCAGTTTTCCGTAAAGAATTTTTTCCTTGCCCAGCATTTCCACCACATCCACGTTTACATTAAAGGTATCGCCGTACTCCCCTCCGGACTCAAAGCGCTCGGGACGGATCCCCGCGGAAACCGCTTTTCCTTCAAAGGCCTTTAAGCCTTCCCGGTGGGTCTTTGTGGGGGTGATCCTCATCAATCCGTTGTCGGAGATGAAGCGCCCCTGTTCAATTTTCCCTTGGATAATATTCATGGAGGGAGATCCGATAAAGGCGGCTACAAACAAGTTTTTCGGCCGCATATACAGATCATCCGGTTTTCCCACCTGCTGAATAATTCCGTCATCCATCAGGACAATCTTACTGGCCATGGTCATGGCCTCGGTTTGGTCATGGGTTACGTATATGGTGGTGGTGCCTAACTGTTTATGAAGGCGGATCAGTTCCACCCGCATATGCTCTCGAAGTTTTGCATCCAAGTTCGACAGGGGTTCATCCATTAAAAAGACTTTGGGATTTCGTACCATAGCTCTTCCAAGAGCTACCCGCTGTCGTTGACCGCCGGAAATATCCGAGGGCTTTACGTATAAATTCTCTTCCATCTGCAGCACCTTCGCTGCTTCCTGCACCCGTTCATCAATCAGGCTTTTCCGTTCTTTTCTCATGGTAAGAGAAAAAGCCATATTCTCGTACACCGTCATATGGGGATACAGAGCATAGGACTGAAAAACCATGGCAATATCCCGGTCCTTCGGCGCCACTTTATTCATTCGCTTATCCCCGAAGAGGAGGTCCCCCTCGGTAATGGAGTTCAGTCCCGCAATCATTCGAAGCATGGTGGTTTTGCCGCAGCCCGAGGGTCCTAAAATTACACAGAACTCCTGCTCCTCTACTTCTAAATTAATATCTTTCAGGGTAAACTCTTCTCGACCCTCATATTTTTTTCCGATATTTTTCAGTACCACATTCATTGCATTTCCTCCTCGCTTAATTAGCTGCTTTACATACTGCTTTTATCCCTTTACCGAGCCTTTGGCAAGACCGGATACCAGCTGGCCCTGCAGACTGATAAACAACAATACAATGGGAATTGCCGTTAACAGTCCTCCCGCAGCAAAAGCCGGTTGATTCATAGTTCGAAAATCGTTCACCAAGGTAAACAGTCCCGCTGCTAAGGTATAAGAGCTTGGACTTGTGAGCAGCACCCGGGGCATTAAAAAGTCCATAAAGGGTCCGATAAAGGACCATAACCCTATGATCATCAGCATGGGCTTTGCCACGGGCATAATAATCAGTCGATAAATCTGCATATTGCTGCAACCGTCAATTTTCGCCGCATCATCCAGCTCCGTGGAAATGGAGTCGATATACCCCTTTAAAATAAAGGTGTTCGCCGCAATAGCCCCTCCGGAGTAAATCAAAATCAGCATCATCTGCCGGGTAAAGTAGGGCAGTACCGAGGAAAGGATGGAATGCATCGTAAAAAATGCGGTAATCCCGGCAAATACGGGAATGGTTTGAATTAACAAAATCGCCATCAACGAAGATTTCCGTCCCTTAAACCGGTACCGGGAATAGGCATAGCCGGTGAAGGAGACGAACAACAACGTCAACAAAGCGGTGGAAATGGAAATAAACAGGGTGTTTCTCACCCAGGCAAGATACAAGGTCTCCGTAAAGAGGTATTCAAAATGCTCCAGAGAGAAGGCAAAGTTCCGGTTCAGGACCAGATAGCCGTCCTGGAGTCCGTTGAAGGCGGAGACCACCATTTGATATAGGGGCCAGATAATAATAATGGCCCAAAGGATCAGTACCAAATGTGCAATCACCAGACCGATTTTTCCTTGCAGGGTTAGGGGCTGTCGATCGGAAAGATAGAGCTTGCTTTTATTTTTTCTTTGGAAGAAGGGAAATCGCTCCCCCATCCGTTCCAAAAAGGTTTTTTTATGATCGTTTTTCGTATGATCCATTATAATCTCTCCTCCTTAAATGCCTTGGAGTTTCTAAAGCCCAGGTAAGCAAAGAACATCACTCC
Organism: Isachenkonia alkalipeptolytica; assembly: GCF_009910325.1. NCBI lineage: Bacteria > Bacillati > Bacillota > Clostridia > Eubacteriales > Clostridiaceae > Isachenkonia > Isachenkonia alkalipeptolytica. Next base: position 16,979 of record NZ_SUMG01000001.1, on the reverse strand, counting down.
CAGGGATACAAACAAAATGATCGCCGCACTGATGGCCTGGTATTGATTGACCATGGTAAGCTTATAGATATAAGAAACCAAAATGTCGGTCCCCCCGGCAAGATTCCCGTACCGGCTGGGATTAAAGGGACCCCCTCCATGGAACAGGTAAATAATGGAGAAGTTGTTAAAATTAAAAGTGTACTGGGTAATCAGCAGCGGCGCCGTCTGGAACAGGACAATGGGCATGGTAATTCTCCGGGTCTTTTGCCAAATCGTTGCCCCGTCGATTTCCGCCGCTTCGTATAAATCCGCAGGAATTGCCTGGAGTACCCCTGTGGTCAGCAGGAAGATATAGGCGCTTCCCAGCCAACCCTGGAGCCCGATCAAGGTGAGCCTGGTAAGATTGGTGCTGTGCTTGACCACAATCCGCTCCCCGAAAACGTTACTGATAATATCCGTCAGGGCCCCGTTGGGGGAGAACATAATACTAAAAAACAAAATCGTAATAAAAGCGGGCACCGCCCAGGGAAGGAGATATATGGTTCGGAAAAATTTCTTCCCTACAATGCGGTCATGATTAGTAATCAGGGCCAGGACAAAACCTATGACTATGGCAAAGGTGGTGGCCACAAAGGTCCAAACCAGGGTCCATCCCAAAATCTGCCAAAATACGGACCCCGCCAGACCCTCACCGGTTATCAGTAAGCGGTAGTTATCCAGGCCGATCCAGGAGAACTTCGACTGATTTTGAGGATCCATATTGGTAAAGGACAGCATCAAGGTGGTAATAACCGGGACCACCACGATGAATAAAATTACGAACAGCGCGGGGAAGGAGACCATATAGGGAAATCCGTCTTGCTTGATATTTTCCAGAGTCTCAAACCAGTTCTTCGGTCGTATGCCCCGGATGGATTTTTCCTCCACGGATTTAATATCCTTCACGGAAATGCCGTAAAAAGCAAAGGCGATCAGCAATAGAAAAATCGCTAGAATCCCTTCGATCAAGAACATCATGGAGGTATACACCCGGGGGGCGCCCTCCGCCAGGGTGATCAGCCCGGAAATACCGTCCCCCTGATAATTTCCATAACCCAAGGCATAGGGTATAGCCGCAAAGTAAATGAAAAAGGAGGCCAACAAAAAAAGTCCGGCTTTAACAAACTGTTTATTCAAAAGCTGTCCCAGCCCCGGAAGAAAGAAGGTACTGTAGGCGATGATCGGCCGGGTTTTTTCCACTTCGATGGGGATCTTTCTTCTTTTGTCGGCAATATCGGCGTTGAGGGTTTTTACCATTTGCTTCGGCCGTTCCTTCAGTTCATGCCTCAGGGTTCGGATCAATTCCTGATTTTCTTTTTTCGGAGACTCCAAAGCCTTTAGGGTCAGGGCCTTTTTATATCGATGTTTTAACTCTTTTTTCCCGTTTTTCAAAGCCTTGTCGGAAATCAGCTTTTCTTTTCGTTTTTGCTTTAAGGATTCAATGTTTCTTTGCAGCTCTTCTTTCTTTTCCTGTTTATATTCACTAAAACGCTTCTTTGCCTCAGCTTCCTCTTCGTTGCTAAGTTCTAAGCGTTGTTCTTTCGCTTGTTGTAAATCCTTTAGTTTTTCAGTATAAGTGGCGATAATTTCAGGATAATATTTCTGTTCAAGTTTTGCCTCTTCATAATAATAGTCGGCTTCATAGGCTAGTTCCACATACTTCTTGAAAAATTCTTCCTTCTTCTTCGCTTTAAATTCTTTCACCTTAAACCTTCTTAAATTCCAGGATGTCTCTTTCCCCAAGGTTTTTTCATAGACTTTCGACTGTTCCTTCAACTTTTTCCAAAACAATTTTTTCTCCTGCTCATAGGCTTCATAGGCTTTATGATAGGAGTGCTCTTTTTTGTTTTTGATCAATTCCTGAACTTTGCTTTTTAAGGCTTTTTTCTCTTCCTTAGAAACCCCTTCCATTTCTTCCTGGAGTGAGGCAATTTCCAATAAATATTGATTTTTCCGCCCATAGGTGTTTCCTATCTCATCTACTAAGTATCGATTGTACTTTCTCAAGGGACTCCCACCTTTACCATTTTTTACTGATTCCCACATCCCTGATCAAAGACAGGGTGGTTCCGATTAATACCAGGTATGCCATGATTCTTATATAATAAAACAAGGAATGAACGTTCCAGCTGATCAGAGTAAAAGCCATGCCTCCCATCAGCATGATCATCCAAAGATAGATAAAAAGACTGTTGATGCGCTCCTTTTTAAAAGCAAAGAAGGAGTGCAGGGCAAACCCCAGGGGGATCACCAGGTTTAGCATATAAAGTAAAATTTGTCCCGACACATAGGTATCGAAGGCCTCTTCCTTTGAAACTACCTGCCCCTCGGACTGTTGAATTTCTTCAAACCATTGATAAAACCGGCTGCCGTCCTTTACTTCCATCAAAACCTCCAAGGAAAGAGCCATGATTAAAAAACTGATGGTGATTAAAAGAATATAGAGTTTTTTTGAAGTCAACACATAGTTTCTGGGCATGATTTCACCTTTTCAAAAGGTGCAGGGAGAAAGGCTGAGCCCTTTTCCCTGCACCTTACTTAGTTTGGTTCTGCTATTTATTTTTTCTAAGGATGGTCGTTTCTAGTAGTTCAGCATCATGGCTTCAAAAGAAGCTTGAATTTCCTGATAGGCTTCTTCTACGTTGGCCGGTTCTACTGCGGACCAGGAAAGCATTCCGTTTTTCCAGGTATCCCACACTTGGCCCCATTCAGTAAATAATGGTCTGGCCGGCGCTTCATTATAGGACTCAATTACCGCTGCGATAACTTCTTTATCCGTATCGGATAGTTCGTCGGACTCCGTGTACACCGATGCGTCCACATTCTCCATGATCTTTCCGCTGGCTTCAAAGAACTCCACCGCGTAATCCGTATTCATGATCTCTTCAATCATTCGATGGCCGAGAAGCATTTGGTCTTCATCCATTTCGATTCTGGAGTTTAGAACCAGTCCCCAACCGCCTTGCCAGTGAGCCATGGGATTTCCGTTAATGGTTACCTGGCTTAGGGGTAAAATATCCAGGTCCTCGCCGTCTCCCGCTTGGCTTGAGAGGTTTCCTGTGGACCAGGGTCCTTCAATTCGAAGGGCCGTGTTTCCGCCGGTGGTAAACTCAGAATCCATATAACCCCATGCCGCTTCTTCGTCCCAAAGGTCGGTTCCCGCTTCATGGTGGGCTTGCCAGTAGTCAAATAAGGCTTCAAATACCGCTTGTTTTTCAGGATCTAAATCTGCAAAATCTTGGGTTAAGTCAGAGTATAATTCATCGTTCTCATCATGGCCCAAAAATTCTACATCGGCACTGTTGGTAAAGGCTACTCCGAACCAGGCATCAAATACGGGAATCAGCATTTCCTCCGGTTCTAAATCCGTAAATTCGATTTCAGAACCCAGGTCTATTCCTAAGTCTTCTGCATTGGCTGTGTTTGCAAAGTTAATCAGGGTTTCAATATTCATCGGAAAAGCCATATACTCGTCATTAATTACAAAGTTTCCGCCGAGTCCTGCTTCATAGTCAGCAAAGCCTCCGACACTGTCCGCTAATTCTAAAGCATCCAGCGCTGCTAAAGCATCGTTTTGATACAGGCCGAAAATTCGGTCCGCAGGAATCGCATAAAGATCCGCCACGTCTTCATTGGTGGGATCCGTGGAATCCAGTACATCTAAGTGATCAAACGAAGGGGTTTGAATAAACTCGATGGTTGCGTCGGGGTTGTCTTCCAACACACGGTCTCTGGCCGCTTCATAAATCGGTAACCAATCTTCTTCCACTTGTACGGAAATGGAACCGGTTAAACCTTCTGCTTCATCAAGATCCGTCCCGCCGTTTTCTCCATTGTCGTCGTCTCCACCGCAGGCCATTAAAGCAAAACCCAACACTAAGACTAACAATAAGCTCATAACTTTTTTCATTGTACATCCTCCCTTAATTTTTTTTCAAGACTGCTTCCCTATTCCACGGATGCAATCGATTGCATAAACGGGTAAAAAAATATGTCTATGGAACTATTATACCTTCTCCCCGAAAAAGTTACAACAATAATTTGAAAATTTCTATTAGTTTTCATTACTTTTCCAAGATTGATAAAAAAAGGGCCGGGTAAAATCCACCCGGCCCAAGCTTTTCATGGGCTGTCTTTTTTTATGAGCTGTCTTTTTTTTTATGAGCTGTCTTTTTTTAGATAAATTACAGTTTTTATCTTCCTGCCTGTGCTCTTACCCTTTTTGAAGTTCCCAAATTTCCTTGGCATACTGTTCAATGGTACGGTCGGAGCTGAATTTCCCGGCGCCGGCGACGTTGGCCCAGGCTTTTTTCATCCAGTTTTTCCGGTCCCTGTAAGCTTCTTCTACCTGTCGCTGGGTTCTCCGGTAGTCCTCAAAGTCCTGTAAAATGAAATAATGATCCGGTTTATGCCAGTGGGCGCCTTTTAACAGGGCGTCATAAAGATCCTGGAACATCCCGGTATTTTCATCATCAAAGGTTCCGTCCACCAGGGTATCCACTACCCTTTTCAGTCCCGCTACCTTTTCGTAGGGCACCTTCGGGTCATAGCTTTCCCTTATGCTTTCGATATCCTCAACCCGGAGGCCAAAGATGAAGTTGTTCTCTTCTCCCGCTTCCTCGACGATTTCAATGTTGGCCCCGTCATAGGTACCGATGGTGGGGGCTCCGTTTAACATGAATTTCATATTCCCTGTTCCGGAAGCTTCCTTACCGGCGGTGGAGATTTGCTCCGATAAATCCGCAGCGGGAAACAGCTTCTCCGCATAGGAAACCCGGTAGTTTTCCACAAAGACCACCTTCATTTTCCCTCGCATGTCCGGGTCTTCATTTACCAGTTTTTTCACTTCATTGATAAACTTAATGATTCCCTTGGCCCGGAAGTACCCCGGTGCCGCTTTTGCTCCGAAAATAAAGGTTCTTGGATACATTTCCTCTTTCGGGTTATCTTTTATACGATAATAACGATCCAGGATATAAAAGGCCATTAAGAGTTGTCGCTTATATTCATGAAGTCGTTTAATTTGAATATCGTAAATGGATTCCGGATCGATGGTAATGTCCTCATGGATTTGAATGAAGTCCGCCAACTCCCGCTTTTTCTCTCTTTTGATGTCGTCAAAGCGTTCCAAAACCTTTTCATCCTCGCCGTACTTCCTCAGTCCCTGCAGTTTTTCCAGGTTCACCACCCAGTCGTCCCCTCCCAGGAGTTCCGTAATCAGCTCCGACAGTTCCGGGTTGCTCTTTAACAGCCATCTTCGTTGGGTAATGCCGTTGGTCTTGTTATTAAAACGATCGGGGTATAGATCATACCAGTGCTTCAGTTCAATATTTTTGAGCAGGTTGGTATGCAGCTCCGCCACCCCGTTGGTGGAATGAGTGCCATAGATGGACAACCAGGCCATTTTAATACTGTCATGATGGATAATCTGGAATTCTTCCGGACTGCTTATTCCCCGATCCCGAAGCTCCACCAATAATTGATTGTGGATTCGATGAATGATTTCATAAATCTCCGGTAGCAACTTTTTGTAAAAGTCCACGGGCCATTGCTCCAGGGCCTCCGCCATCAAGGTGTGATTGGTATAGGCCAGGGTCTTGGTGGTTACCTCCCAGGCATCCTCCCAGCTCAGTTCCTCTTCCGTGGTTAAGAGTCGCATCAACTCCGGCACTGCCACCGCAGGGTGGGTATCATTTAATTGAATGGCATGGAAACGATGGAACTCCCGAAAGTCCTCATGGGTTTCCTTATATTTATGAATCAAATCCTGCAGGGATGCGGAAACAAAGAAGTATTGCTGTTTTAGCCGCAGGATTTTCCCTTCCTCTGTGGAGTCGTCGGGATAGAGGACCTTGGAAATTGCGCTGGCTTTAATTTCCTCTTCCAAGGCTCCTTGGTAATCCTGGCGATTAAAGGTTTCCAAGTCGAAGGCTTTCTTTCCGTGGGCCTCCCACAGCCTCAGGGTGTTGATGGTGTTTTTTCCGTAGCCCACAATGGGCATGTCATAGGGCAGGGCCACCACCTCTTCATCATGAAACTGCACGGTAACCGCCCGGTCCCGTCGTTTCACCGACCAAGGGTCCCCGTCCCGGGTCCAGTCATCTCCCTTTTCCACTTGAAAGCCGTTATTAAATTCCTGCTTAAAGATTCCGTATTGATACCGTATTCCATAACCCATTAGGGGATAATCCTTCGTTGCGGCGGAATCCAAAAAACAGGCGGCCAGTCTTCCAAGGCCTCCGTTTCCCAGGGCCGCATCCTCTTCCTGTTCTTCTAAGGCATCGAACTCCATGCCCTCCGCTTCCAGGATCTCTTCTACCTGTTCCTTGATTTGCATATTGATCAGATTATTGGTGAGGGCTCTTCCCATCAGATATTCGGAGGAAAGGTAATAGGCTTTTTTCGAATTTGTAAAGCGCTCCTCACTCTGAATCCAATTTGGCGCAATTTCCTCCATTACCACCTTCGACAGGGCATGATATTTCTCCTTTTCCGAAGCTTTTTCCATGGTTTTTTTCGCCTCTGTTAATAAACGGGCCTCCATTTTTTCTAATAGTGTTTCTCTGTCCATCTTATTACCTCCCATAGGTCTTGTTCAAATCATCGATTCTTCTTGCCAGGTCTTCTATCAGTTGGTGTTTTTCCATCCGCCAGTCCCAGTTGTCTCCCAAAGTGGAAGGGATATTCATCCGGGCTTCGTCCCCCAGTTCTAAAAAGTCCTGCATGGGGGCCACGGCAATATTCGATACGGAGCTCCAAGCTCCTCGGATCATGCCCCAAGGGCAGCCCTCCACCTCATCAAGCTTTAAATATTTTTTCGCAAAATCCAGCTCTTCCCCGGGGATATTCTCCGTCCATCCCCGTACGGTATGGTTGTCATGGGTTCCCGTGTAGACCACGGAGTTCTTATTGTAATTATGAGGCAGGTAATCGCTTTCCTCCCGGGGATCAAAGGCAAATTGCAGCACCTTCATGCCTGGATATCCGGAATCACGGATCAGCTCCTCCACCTCGGGGGTAAGGTACCCTAAGTCCTCGGCGATAATTCTTAGGTCCCCCAGTTCTTCTTTGATGGCTTCAAAGAGCTCAATCCCCGGTCCCTTGGTCCATTCTCCGAAGGTTGCCGTATCCTCGCCGTAGGGCACCTCCCAGTAGGCTTCAAAGCCTCGAAAATGATCAATTCTTAACACATCGTACAACTTAAAACTGTGGGCGATTCGTTTGATCCACCACTGATAGCCGATGTCTTTCATACGCTCCCAGTCATAGATCGGATTTCCCCAAAGCTGTCCGGTGCTGGAAAAAGCATCGGGAGGGCAGCCGGCCACGGTGATGGGTTTTAAGTTTTCATCCAATCGGAAGAGCTCCGGATTTTTCCATACGTCGGCACTGTCCTCGGAGACATAGATGGGAAGGTCCCCGATAATTTCTATCCCTTTGTCATTGGCGTAGGTTTTTAACCGATGCCAATGGCGGTCAAAATAGTACTGGGTGAAAATCCAAAAGAAGATTTCCTCCTGATGGCTTGCCACAAAGGTTCTTACCTCCCGGGATCGCCAATTGCGGTACTCCTTATCCCATTCCAGCCAGGATTTTTCTCCGTGGGCTTTTTTAATTGCCATATAAAGGGCAAACTCCTGCAACCAGCTGAAGTTTTCCTGATAATACTCTTCCAGGGCGCTTTTCAGAGGCTCTTTCCCTCTTTCATAGGCTTTTCTGAGAAGGGCCAATTTCCCTTCATATAAATGCAGATAGTCTACTTTTTCAGGGTTTTTATTAAGATTTTCCCCTCCTACCTCCTCCTCGGTTAAAAAACCTTCCTGCAGCAATTCATCCAGATCGATGAAATAGGGATTGCCCGCAAAGGCGGAAAAGCTTTGGTAGGGGGAATCACCATATCCGGTAATCCCTAGGGGCAGAATCTGCCAATAGTTCACCCCGGATCGTTCTAAAAAATCCACAAAATTGTAGGCTTCCTTGCCAAAATCTCCAATGCCGTACTCCCCCGGTAAGGAAGAGATGTGCAGTAAAATTCCGTTTGAACGTTTAAACATAAGAACCTCCTTATTCTCCAGTAATTCCCCGAAAACATCCATCATTCTTTGATTTTATAATGGATCCTCTGAATCTCTCCCCGGTGGTTGATGATTTTAAAATCAATACTTTTTAAAGCCCCGTGGGGTTTTTTCACCGCTATATCATAGGAGTTTTCCCGGGGGGTTATGGTAATATGCATTCGCTCTTGATTCTTCTCTCCCATGCTGATGCCGTCATCATCATAGAAAACATGGGCTCCCCCCTCCCGGATGTAGGCCAGTACCTCCAGTTTCTCCAGGGATAATTTCGACACATTGTTTTTTCCTTCTCCCAAGGGAATCATTTGGTTCGGTCTGAGAAAGAAGCGCAAATGATCCAGGTCGTAAGACAGCCTTTGGGGGCCTGCCGGGGCCAGGGTTAGATCCGCCTCCTCTTCCCTAAGGGTAACCAGGGCCATTTTTTCCGGAAGGTCCACCAGTCTGTGGGATTGATTCTTTTTATGGATTGGAGCAAGCATCAGCTCCTCTCCGATTAACAGCTGATCCTCCACGGCTTCATACTCCTTGGGGTACTGGAAGGCCATGGGTTTGAAAAACAGCTGATAATTTTCCACCGCCTTCATATAAGTGGAGTAGAGGTAGGGAATTAATCGATAGCGGCATTTCAGTAAACTTCTGGAATGCTCCAGTACTTCCTTTGAAAAGGCGTAGGGTTCCTGGGGCCGGGTATCCAGGGCCGAGTGATTTCTAAACAGGGGGGCAAAAGCACTGAACTGGAACCATCGGGTCAAAAGCTCCCCGGAGCACTGGCCTCCAAAACCGCCGGTATCCGCACCGATATAATAAAAACCGCACATGTTAATCGAGGGCATCATCCGAATATTTTCCTCCAAATGGGTCCACCAGGAGGCATTATCTCCGGTCCAGATCCCGCCGTATCGATGCATGCCGATGCTGGAGGCCCTGGAAATCAATAGAAAGCGTCGCTTTAAATGTTTCCCCAAACCCTCGTTGGCCGCCCGGGTCATATAATCCCCATACAGATTATGTACATCCCGATGAAGATGTTTTTTCGCTTCCATCCGATGATAAAACCGCTGATGGTAGTCCTCATTATTTAACAGGTTGGCAAAGGTATCCTTCAACTGGAAAAACTGATGAACATTCAAATTTTTTCCCCGGCACTCCGAGGCTAAGTCCACGGCTTCCTCCAGGTTTTTTTCGTCATAGAAGATTGCCGGTTCATTCATATCATTCCAGACCCCTTCGATGCCCAGGTCCGTTAGAAAACGATACTGGTCTCCGAACCAGGATCTGGTTTTGCTTTGCAGAAAATCGGGGAAATGCACCTTTCCCGGCCAAACCGCGGCAACGTAAGGGTTTTCTTCACCGTCGAGACAAAAGTGCTTTCCTTTGATTCCTTCCTCATAAGTATCATAGCCCGCTTCGATCTTTACCCCGGCGTCAATGATCGGTATTAGATAAACGCCCTCTTTTTTCAATTTCCCCACGAATTCTTTAAAATCGGGAAACCGCTCCTTGGACACCGTGAAGTTTTTAAAATCCTCCATGTAGTCCAAGTCCAGGTAAATCCCCTCGAGGGGCAGGTCTTCCTTTTTAAACCGGTGATAAACTTCTTCGATCTCTTTTTGATCCTTATATCCCCAGCGGCTTTGAAAATAACCGAAGGCCCACTTCGGAGGAATATAGGCTTTTCCTATTGCTTGAAGAAATCCTGTGACAATTTTCTCCGGGGTGTCTCCGAAAATTTTTAAGATCCGAAAGTTTTTTCCGTAAATTTCAATGGAAAAGACCTCCTCCTCCTGAAAACCGGTATCATACACTACCTCCCCGGGAAAATCAATGAAGTAGCCGATCTGTTGATGATCCTTTACATGAATAAAAAAGTTGTGGGCTCCGTATAGTTCATTTTTGTCCTCGGTATGATTGGCCTCATCCCGGCAATAGGACCGGAACCTTCTTCCCCGCCGGTTGATGCTTCCCAAGTGCTCTCCCAGGCCGTAAATTCGGTCCTCCGGTTCTAAGTCGAATGTCAACAGGGTGGGCTCTCCCAGAGTGATGTTTTCCCGGAATTCGATGTTCTCCGCCCGTCCCTTTTCCACAACCGCTCCGGTACTCACCGGGGTTCCGAATACAAATTCTTCCACCCCGTTCTTATGCCTTAAAGACTTCACGATTTTGCCTCCTTTCCGGGCTTTACTCCCGATCATCTTTGTTAATTATCGCCGCTTTTTCAAATTTATGCAAACGATTGCCTTCTTTTTTTTAATATAATATCACACTTTTCATACTATTGTAAAACTCTTTGCAAAATTACTCCTTCAATACGAACATGGCACTGCCCAAAATCCCTGCATCATTTTTAAGGTCTGCGATCACGATTTCCGTAGGATTATTCTCCTTTACATAGGTCATGGTCTTGGTCCTTCTTCGAAGTTCCGGTAAGAACAACTCGCCGCTTTCACTAAGACCTCCTCCCAGGGCAATGACCTCGGGATCAAAAATATTAATCAGATTGGCCATTCCCACGGCAAGGTAGCGGGTAAAGCGGTTCAGGGCCTTCAGCGCTACTTCATCCTGTTTTCTTGCGGCTTCAAAAATCTGCTGGGGGGTTAGGGGTTTTTGTTGCCCTTCCCGAAGGTCCTTCAGGCTTGAGGGTTCCTGGGCATCCAGCAGATGATTCACGTACTTCACCAATGCCGTGGCGGAGGCAAAGGTTTCCAAACAACCGTTATTGCCGCAATTGCAATCATAGAAATTTTCTCCCACGATCATATGCCCGATTTCCGTGCCCAGATAATGACTGCCGTGAAAAACCTTCCCGTGAATGATCACCCCGGCACCCAGTCCCGTACCCAGGGTCAACAATAAGGCGTTCCTTGTGTTTTCCATGGCTCCGAAATGGAATTCTCCAAATCCCGCCAAGGAGGCATCATTTCCCACTTTCACCCGAATACCCAGTCGTATTTCCAACTCCCGCTGCAGGGGCTTGTTTTTCCAAAAGAGATTGTTGGCAAACACCACCTCCCCCTTTCCATTGGCAACGCCGGGAATTCCTATGCCCACGCCGTAAATATCCTTTTTTTCCAGTCCCTCTTCCTGTAATATCCCTTCCACTTCCCCTTGGATCACTGCCAGTACCCCTTCGAAATTTTTGGAAGCCGGAGTTTTCCTTTTGGTTTTTCTAAGGATCTCCCCCCCGGAAGAAACCAGGCCGAACTTAATGCTCGTCCCCCCTAAATCGATGCCGATCATTTTTTGTTGCTGATGCTTTTTCATACCCATCCTCCTTACCATCCTAAATTGATGTGCTTATTATACCATATTTCCCCCGGAAATTCTTTTTTGTAGATCCCCTTTACTTTTTCTCAACTTTGCTTTATAATATATCTTGTTGTAAGAAATTCGGGACTGTAGTTCAGTGGGAGAATACTTGACTGGCAGTCAAGGGGTCAGGGGTTCGAATCCCCTCAGTTCCACCAATTGAAAAAGGGAAAAAAAAGAAACCTCTGTCGGTCGCCGACAGAGGTTTCTTTTTTTCCGGACAAGTCACTTTGCTATTTGCAAAACTAATTTAATATTTCCATATGCTATTTTTCTTTTTTCTTCCTCTGTGAAGTCCATTTTATCCAGTATAGAGCAATATACTTTGTATTCTCTTTCCGGATAATCTGTCCCAAATATTAATCGATCTGCGCCAAACATTCGAAGAATTCTATTTGTTTGTTCTAAGCCATACAATCCAATGAACTCAGGCAATATAAAAGAGATATCTACCCACTTACAGCCGGACAAAGCATCCAAATACTTCATCCCTCCCATATGAGCTGTAATAAATTGTATATCCGGAAAGATTTTTATCATTTTGTTAATCTTATCAGGTGCGCAATTATCGTGAAACCCTGTTAAGCATGGATTGGCATGATACATCACCGGAACTTTTAACTCCGCAGCCTTTCTTAATACCGGAATTAAGCGAAGGTCATCTGCATCGATATTTAGATTGCTTGGATGAATTTTCAATCCACTTAGGCCTAATTGCTTTATAGCGTATTCTAATTCCTTAGGTGCTTCATCTAAAATATAGGAACCATTAAAACTAATATCTGCAAAAGCTAGGAATCGATTCGGATATTTTTTAACTATTTCAGCTAGATATTCATTGGTTTTCCTAGCAGAAAAATACATATAAGCATCATTAGTTGGTTGTAATATAGCCTTTTCAATATTATATTCATCCATATGTTTTATATATTGAGATAGTTCAGCTTTAGCCCATACACAATCTTGCCCTTGATATTTAATAAAGCTTCTTCTATTCTCTTCTGGCAAAATATGTACATGGGCATCTATTTTTGGTATTGTGTTCCAATTCACTTTTATTCCTCCTAGCATAATATATTTAAAGCTCCCCCTTTGAAGGAACTTTGTTTCCGCTGAAAGTACGGGGTGCGGATATCCCCTAAAGAAAACTTTAATCTTCTAAAGCGATTGCATACAACGTTCGTTCTTGCCCTTACCGACACTCGCGTTACCCCAAAATTCTACCCTAAGAGCGAGTGTGGACTGCCCTTGCCCGAAGGTTAATCAATAGTTACAGTCCGTTAATTATATTTTTTTAACATGTTTTCTACTCTTTCTTTATTATTATAATCAACTTCAAGATTAACTTTATTTTTTGAATTCCATAGTTTTGCCTCAGGGAGACTGACAATTAATTCGTAGTATTTATTCTTTTTAAATAAGCTCTTCTCATAAATTTTACTCCACTCATAATTGTTAACTTTCTCCCAATTTACAAATTTGTTGTTCACTAGTATTCCGTTTTTGTAAATTTTATTTTTCTGCAATCCTCTATGAATAAATATGATGGATAAACAAAGCGTACCGATCATCCAAGATAACATCATGAAAAAATTGTTTTCTAAGTATGCTATGGTACTGAGTTCCGACAGCATAAGGTTCTCAGAAAAGTATAGCCTCAAACTACTCAAATATTCGATATCAAATAATTGGGAAAAGCTATCCATATATTCTTCACTTAACCCCTGGTACACGTTTAGCGCAATGTAACTAAATACTGCGGACCATACAATGAATAATGCCGTCCAGATAAATCCCATAATTAAGTCAGTTGTGTTTCTATTCAATCTAATTAACTCCTGATCTTCTCTCTGTTTTCTGTCAACATTAATTTTGAGGACACTAATGATTGTCAAAAGAATCATACCGCTGACAAATATAATAAATAAGCTTCCACTCATTATTTAAATCACCTCTTCTCATGAATTATTCCATTATCAATTGTTCTCCAATAACCTACTGCCTCTACTTTTAGGTAGGACGACTATTTTTTTCTAATAGCTAGAGTTAAAACATCATCCCATAGTAAGTCACAAATACTATGATCAAGGCTAATATGCCTCCGGTGATATGTAGCCCTAAATAAAGTTCCGAAGGTTCTCCTTTAGCTACCCATAAAAAATGTTCCACTTTCCAAGTGATGTCAGGAAGAAGAATCAAGAATACGCCTACAATGGACATAAAGCTTAAAGATAAAAAGCTCATGCCCTTATTGCTGATAAAACCTACCTCTACATAGGGTACGGTGCCTTCTAATTCATAGACTACTTGTACATCGAAGGGAAGTTCCCGGATGTCCCCGCGATTTCTTGAAGGAATATTTCCTCTTCCTTCCACAAATGCACTACTTTCAGTAATGGTTTCAATGTACTCCGTTCCCTCATTTCGCTGCACTCGAAACCCTTTTTCGTAATAATTATCTGATGCAACATGTAGTTCGTAATCCTGATAGTCAACTCGGTAGTTTGTTGCGAAGGACACTAAGTTTTCTTCCGGATCTTCGATGGTAACCGTTAATTCTTCCTGATCTTGGTCTTTAAAATAGATTTGATCTCCTTCGTGTCCTGTAAACTGAAAACGAGTTCCTTCAACTTCAAAGGAGGCATCTTGACGATATATTACCAAATTCAAAAAGAAATTCAAAGCAATCAGAACAACCACAGCAATCAGCAGCCACTTTCCCCGTACCTTTGGGCTTTCCTCTCCCCAAATAACACTCATAACAAACATCTCCTATAGGATATAATCTTTTCATTGTATCTGACCTTTAAATAACTGTTTAACTAAATGTAATGTACTCTATCTATTTTTCATTTTTCTATCTACAGGGCTTGCATATAACGTTTCTAGGGTTAGCGACTCCTTAACCCGATTTTCATTCCTCAACCATATGTTGCTAACGCTGTGTTATATGCAGGCCCGATGATTCAAACTTTTGTATTTCAGCTGAATAATCATAAATATTTTATCTTGCTCTGTAAAGCACCAAATCATCTTCTTTATCAAATCCATTATAAACCACTTTATCGTAATCACTTGAGTCAACCTCTATCTCATAATAATATTCCCCGTCCCTTGTGCTTATTAATGGTATTTTAAAACCTTTAAGGTTTATGTATAATGTTTGATTTTGAACAGAATAATCAACTCCAGTAACGTATAGTTGATTAATCGGAACAGCGCCATAAATACGCACATGATCCGGGAACACCTTGATGCCTGGTTGCACCTCTCCAATCTCTTCAAAACTTAAATCGGTCTGAAAAGATAATATTCCAACATAACCGACAACGCCAATAATAAGAAGTGTACTCAGTAAAATAATATAATGTTTTTTCTTTAAACCTTTTTTCATTACATACTCCTTCCAGAAAACTTTAATGAACAGTCTTCCTCTAAATTCGTTTAGCTAAATTTTTCTGATGAGAATCTATTTATTTTTTGTTATTTCCTTTAATTATTATTTGCAGGGCTTGCATATAACGTTTCGCATTGCCGAAGCCTTTGAGCTGGACCCTAAAAGAATACTTCTTGGTGGAGCTTGTCTCCCAGCGAAAAGGTTTGGGGCGAAGCGTAGCGGAGCTGGCAATGCATTGTTAGTTGATGCCACAACCCATTTCACTTTCTTATACCATATTAAATAGATAATGTGTCTTAATTGGTTATTGGTTTAATAAAAGAATATATCTTCTTATCTACTGTAAATATTAAAGAATCTACTTCCTCTCCATCTTGATATTGTCTTATCCCATAGGTAGCTATTATTTCAGTTCCATTATCAATATCCATGTTAATTGCAATTGCATCTTTAGTACTAAGCTCCTGGTTCTTATTATATTTACCTAACAGGTTTTTTTCAAAACCCTTTGTTTCAAAAGTGTTATCTTTATTAAAGATAATCCCGATATCTTCTTTTTGTCCGCCCCAATCATCATAATTATTATAGGCTTTCCCAACACTCAAAATTTCACCACTCTCATTAAAAATTGTCTCCAAATCCCATTGTCCTTCAACATTTGTTGGCAATGATTGGGTTGTGCATCCAGTGAGCATTAATATAACTGTAGCAATAATACTTAAATATATTAACCTTTTCATATTCATAGTTCCTCCTTGATAATGCATAAATGTTTTTAAGTCGCTTTTTTCATCTGATTTTCAGTAGCATTAAACAAAACAACTGACCCCAAAGTCCTGCCCCGACATTGGGGTGTCAACTAACGTTCTGCGTGTTTACGACTGATCAATTCTACCTTTTCTCGCAGCGTTGGAAATACGCTGTTCTCGGAAGTCATACATTTATATTTCTCCAGGCTATCTATCCCGGGGACCTTTCTATCGTGCCTACTCACGTTTATATTAGTATTCTCTGGATATAATCCTTTCCATTTTTCTAGTCTTAATATGATCTAGAAATGAACTGAGACAAATCACATTTCACTATTATTTTTTTTGATCTTATTATCTTTCTTTTTTCTAGAGCCTTAACTGATACGAAGTTGGAATACATACAACTCAAGTAAAAACATCAGAAGACCTACACAAAGACCTGCAAAAGCCCACTTTCCTATGGAAGATGATTTTATAGGATACCTGTTATTCCAACCAAAGTAAGTATACAAAACAAGACCGATCGGCGGAAATAAGAACGATACAACGTTCAAGGGGACACTTTTTTCATCATATTCCACTACTTCTTTTCTGTCATTTTTGTTTACTCCATTTTCGTTAATTTCACTCAAATTGAACCACCCTTTTTAAAATATTTTAATCATCTACATTCATTTTTATAACAATATAATCTACCAGTGCTTGCATTACCTTTTTCGCTAGATTGTAATGCGCACTACTTTTCTTTGTGTATGATTTCCGAGAACGTTTCTAGGGTTAGCGACACCTTAACCCGATTTTCATTCCTCAACCATATGTTGCTAACGCTGTGTTAGAAGCAGCTGCGGCAAAGAACAACTTTCATGAATCTGTCTTTGAATATCCATATATTTATAAACCTTATAATGCTCACTCGCTCCGGTTAGAAAGACAAAACATCTGTAATACCACCAATCGTACTTTCTGTCTTTAAGCTTTTTATCTCTATTTTCTTTTATTTCTTTTTTCGCAACCACCTCGATGACTATACTTTCATTTCTTATAAATTTTCCCCTGTGCCCCAATACTTATGTATGTACAATCATATTATCGAAACACCAATAGGCTATTTTGCCAACTCATCTAGTATTTCCATTTCTTTTTACCGTTACACATTTCCATATAAAACGATTACTTCGGTAACTAAACCCATATTCCGAATTCGCATCCTTTTCAACACCTCTACACTTCGGTACCACCTGGTTCTTCATTCCATATGATTAAAAAGGATCACAACTATAATTAATTTCATTCTTTTTTCCTATGATCCATATATGATAATGTCTTAATATATCACAAGTGACTATGTCCCAAATACTATTAAATCTATTATAATAGAACCTCAGGACTAAGAAATGAGGTGGACATAATCAGAAAGGTAATATTAAC